>JBGTMB010000212.1:0-2430 GCA_041743755.1 Nitrospiraceae bacterium
TATTCTGCGTCGTGACGAGATTAGAAAACGGCAAGGTCAAGAGCGTTGCCAAAGCGGTGGACGCTTCGGCCTTCATCCTGATACACCCGTTAGCCGACGCCGAGGGAGGAGTGCTTAAAAGGGGCGCTCTACATTAACGGCGCGCCTGTCACAGCACTCGCGCGGAGGGCTCGCTCGCATAGACGCAACGAATTTATAATTGACGGATAATGCTCCCTTTCAACTCCCGTTATGCATCCTGCGCCAGACCCCGCTGTCAACGCCCTGCTCCACCTGTTACTGGCGAGCGTACAGACTATTTTAGGGAATCACTTTATCGGCATGTATCTATACGGCTCACTGGCAGGCGGTGATTTCGACCAGAGCAGCGATATTGATTTCGTCGTCGTCACCGACGATGAGATCGGAGACAATCTGTTTTCGGCGTTACAAGCCATGCACGCGCGCATCGCGGCCAGCGACTCCCGGTGGGCCAGGGAGTTGGAAGGCTCCTATATTCCGCAACGCGCGCTCCGGCGCTACGACCCGGTCCATGCCCGGCATCCGCATCTTGATCGCGGCGGCGGTGATCTCCTCATCGAGCAGCACGACAGCGACTGGGTGATACAACGCCATATCCTGCGAGAAAGGGGAGTAGCGCTCTCCGGGCCGGCTCCCCACACCCTGATTGACCCGGTTACACCGAACGACTTGCGGCGGGCAGTGCTGGCAATTTTACGTGGGTGGTGGGCGCCGATGCTTGATGATCCGGCTCCCTTGCGGAGCCGCGGGTATCAATCTTACGCCGTCCTCACCATGTGTCGCATGCTCTATACGCTTCAATATGGCGCCGTCGTCTCAAAGCCGGTCGCGGCGCGCTGGGCGCAGCCAATCCTCGGTGGGCGGTGGGCACCCTTGATTGAACGAGCCCTGGCCGGACGACACACTCCGCGATCAACAGCGGAGTCTGACGATCTGAACGGAACAAAGGACCTCATACGATACGCGCTTGAACGCGGGCAGCTATACCAAATAACTGCAGATCAAGCATAGCGTAGAAAATCGGGCCAGCAAGTTATGTGAGGAGAGCGTTCGGGTCAGAGACAAGCAGGCCTGACAACCGTACGCGGCGGACGCGCATCCAGCATGATTCTTGAAATACATAAACCGCATCGCGCCGCCTGGCACCGGCGTTAGATTCTCCTTCTCATACTCATGGCGCACTCAGATCACAGAGAACAGCTAGCCTGCGATGCTTTGAAGTTATGGCAGGGCGAACCGGCCTCTCTTGAATTCGTCGGGGTTTCGGAAAATTACGTTTGCCGCTTTATGAAGTCGGGAAGAAAGCTCTATCTACGGCTCACGCCATCTTTTCACCGCACGCGAAACCAAATAGAAGCCGAGTTGGACTTTATCAGGTATTTGCATCGTGGCGATGTCAGTGTCAGTCTTCCTGTGATCTCGGTGAATGGGCGAGATGTGGAGATCGTGGAGGAAGGTAATGAATCCTTTTTCGCCTGTGCCTTCGAAGAGGCAGCAGGGGAACGTTTCTTTTTCAGCTCTGATGAGGCTGATAGGAAACACTTCCGTTTGCGCGGGCGGACGCTCGGACGTATCCACGCTCTCTCCAAAAGCTATCCGCTTTCTGGAGAGAGGCGTAGATTTCAGTGGGATGAAGACATATTGTTCCGCCGCATAAAAGATTTCCTGCCGGAATCAGAGAAGGCTGCGTGGACGGAGTACCGCCGTCTGATGGAGTATTTGGATGGTCTCCCGAAAAGTGCAGAGTCATTCGGTTTAATTCACGGTGACTTTGGCGGCACAAACCTTCGGTGTCAAAATAATCTCGTGACCGTCTTCGATTTCGATGACTGCTGTTACCACTGGTATGTTTACGATCTCGCCATTACGATCTATCCACACGGTTGGCGAGCGGGGGCGAAAGGGCTTTTGGAAGCATTGCTCGAAGGATATGCGGAAGAGACGGCGCCGGGGGCCGGCGTGCAGGATGAGATTCTAAATTTCTGTCGGCTACGTTTGCTCTACATGTTCTTGAACTATGCAAAAAAATGGGGTTTTTCAAATTTGTCCGATGAGCAGAAAAAATGGCTCTCGCAAAAACGGGACAATATGGCTTACGGGTATGTGCTGCGTGCGTAAGTGAGCTCATCCGGCTTTCGGCATCGCCGGAAATCGAACAGGTCAGTCGAGCCGGCCGCCCCGTCGGCATCCCTTTCATCGTTCTCTGGTTTCTTCAGCTTGAATGCTTCATACGAGCGGCGGCTCAATTCCGGCATCAGGTTTTCAATTCGAGCGCGTAAGAGGATGGAGATAACGTTCAAATCAGCAGAGGCCAGCCATATTGATCTCCTGGTAGGGATGATGCGGGAGTTCTACGCCTCCGAACACCTCCCGCTCGATGAGCCTGCGGCCCTTTCAGCGCTCCGTCAA
>JBGTMB010000213.1:0-36190 GCA_041743755.1 Nitrospiraceae bacterium
AAGCTGAACATGCGCCATTTCGATGTGCAGTTGATCGGCGGCATGATTCTCCATAAAGGTCGCATCGCTGAAATGAAGACCGGCGAAGGGAAAACCCTGATGGCCACGCTACCGGTGTATCTGAATGCGCTTGAAGGCAAAGGCGTGCATCTGATCACGGTGAACGACTACCTTGCCAAGCGCGATGCGCAATGGATGGGCGTGCTATATCACGCGCTGGGGCTCTCGGTGGGCATTATTCAGCATGACGCGTCATTTTTCTTCGATCCGGCCTATGACGCCTCCGACAAGCGGCTCCAGTCTCTCCGCCCTTGCACGAGGCCGGAAGCGTATCGCGCCGATATTACGTATGGCACCAACAATGAGTATGGGTTCGATTATCTCCGGGACAACCTGGTCGCCACCGACTTGGCCCAGTGCGTGCAGCGGGAATTGAATTACGCCATCGTGGACGAAGTCGACAGTATCCTCATCGACGAGGCTCGTACGCCGTTGATTATCTCCGGTCCGACGGACGAGACGACCGACCTCTATTACCGCATCAACGCGATCATTCCACAGCTGAAGCCGGAGCAGGACTACACGGTTGAGGAGAAAACGAAGACCGCGTCGTTGACCGAAGACGGCAACGTCCGGGTCGAGAAATTGCTCGGCGTGGACAATCTCTACGATCCGAACCATATGGATCTCGTCCATCATGTCGTCAAGGGGCTCCAAGCCTATAGCCTCTACAAGCGGGATGTGGACTATGTCGTGAAAGAGGGCGAAGTCATCATCGTGGATGAATTTACCGGACGGCTCATGCCGGGGCGCCGATGGAGCGATGGACTACACCAGGCCGTCGAAGCGAAAGAAGGCGTGAAGATTGCGAACGAGAATCAAACGCTGGCCTCGGTCACCTTCCAGAACTATTTCCGGATGTACAAGAAGCTCAGCGGTATGACCGGTACGGCGGATACGGAAGCGGCGGAGTTCGCCAAGATCTACAATCTCGACGTCAATGTGGTGCCGACCAATCGCAAGATGATCCGATTAGATTATGCGGATGTCGTCTACCGTACCGAGAAAGAAAAGTTTAACGCGATCGTTGAAGATATCAAGGAATGCCACGAGCGCGGCCAGCCTGTCTTAGTCGGCACGATTTCCATCGAAAAATCTGAGCGGCTCGCCGGCACCTTGAGCCGGAGCGGCGTGAAACACAACGTCCTCAACGCGAAGCAGCATGAGCGCGAAGCCGAGATCATCGCCCAAGCCGGACGCAAGGGCGCAGTGACCATCGCCACGAATATGGCGGGCCGTGGCACCGACATTCTCCTGGGCGGCAGTCCGGATTTCATGTTCAAGCAAATTCTGTATCGGGAAGAAGATCTGTCTGATGCGCGCAAGCTGGAGATCTTCGAACAGATTCGATCCGACTGCGAGAAGGATAAGCAAGAGGTCATCGCAGCAGGCGGCCTCCACATTCTTGGAACTGAGCGCCACGAAAGCCGCCGGATCGACAATCAACTCCGAGGCCGCGCCGGCCGCCAGGGCGACCCTGGTTCATCACGCTTCTATTTGTCGTTGGAAGACGACCTGATGCGTATCTTCGCCTCCGAGCGTGTCTCCCAACTGATGCTCAAGCTCGGCATGGAAGAAGGTGTCCCGATTGAGCATGGCATGGTCACCCGGGCCATCGCCAACGCCCAGAAGAAGGTCGAAGCCCATCATTTCGAAATCCGGAAACAGCTGTTGGAATATGACGACGTCATGAACAAGCAGCGCCAGGTGATTTATCAACACCGGCGCGCCGTTTTGGGTGGATCGAATCTGAAAGACGATCTTCGCGGCATGATCGACGGTCTGGTGGAGTCCGCGCTGAACATCTATTGCCCGGCTGAACAATATTCCGAAGAATGGGACATCAAAGGGCTTGCTGAACTCATGCATGGCCAGTTCGGTTTCGACATCGCTCAAGGCAAGGGCGACGGCGGCGAGGCGCTTCGCACCATTGGGCGCGACGCCTTGCTCGAAGACCTGCGTACGCAGGTGCGCGAGGCATACGATCGGAGAGAGCAGGACTTAAGCCCGGAACTGATGCGTTTCCTGGAGAAGACCTTCATGCTCCAGGTCATCGACCACCACTGGAAAGACCACTTATTGGGGATGGATCACCTGCGCGACGGGATCGGGTTGCGCGGCTACGGTCAAAAGGATCCGCTCATTGAGTACAAGCGCGAAGGCTTCGATCTCTTTGCCGGTATGATGGAGCGGGTAAAGTCCGACACGCTTGATCGGCTCTTTCACGTACAGGCGGTCCGACACGAAGAGCAACCCACGGCTGCACCAGTGCCCTCTCCCCCTCCCGTCATCTCACGCCCTCTCCCCCCGCTCATCCTCAATCGCGGGGAAGAACCAATTGCCCCTCAGACCGTTCAACACAACGACGACAAAGTCGGCCGCAACGACCCCTGCCCCTGCGGCAGCGGGAAAAAATATAAGAAGTGCCACGGAACGTAGAGAGGCTCGGCTGACGAAGGGCGTGGACCTTCGGCGTCGCCATGATGCGACAGGCCTCCACTTCTACTGACTACCTCATACAGCATCACGCACGACTCTAAAACTGCGCCGAAGCGTCGCAACGCCGTCGTGCGTGGCCGTCACCACCTACTGAAATATGGCAGACGCCATGTCGAACGCCTCAGTCCACATCCCTTCCAGCCGAGCCGAAGAGAGAAAGTAAAAACAAGAAGATGGCGGCTGTTCGGTGAGTTAGCGCCATTGCTTGACCCCACCGAAGGCCTCACAGATAATAGCTGAGTGATCTTAGGATGCTAGCCGAACGAAGGAGGACGAGTGATGTCGACTGCCGTCAAAATGGAAGTCAGTCCGGAAACGATTATCCGGGCCGTCAAGAGCATGAAGAAATCTGCCCGACAAGTGTTCTTGGAGGATCTCATCGCAGCGACTTCCCCCGAGTACCTTCAAAGCATTCGCGAAGCCCGGCGAGACTTCAAGGTCGGTAAAGTGAAATCTCACGGGCAGATCTTTGGCCAGTGAAGTACCGGCTGGTTTACACCCACCGTGCAATCAGAGATATCGACGCGCTCGACACGAGCATTAAACAACGCATCGGCAAGACCCTCCTTCGCTACGAGTGCGACGCTCTCCAGCATGCGGAACCCCTCAGACAGTCGGAGTTGGGTTGATACCGATTTCGGATCGGCGACTACCGTGTCGTGTTTGACCTTGAGGGGTCTGAGGTCGTGATTCTGCGTGTTGGCCACAGAAGAGACATCTACAGACGATAGCCCACTCCATTCCTGCCAACCAGACGCTCGAACGGCGCAACGCCAAGCAATGATCCCATCTCTTTCCTTGAGCCGCGTTGTGAGACCGGCGAGCGGAGCCGTAAGGACCCGATGCGTACTCGTGAAGTACGTGGAGGGTCCGAGGGCGAGCCCGTCGGCTGAAGGCGCGTCGTCACCGCGCTTGCGAGGTCGAGCGCTATTGACATGATCTTGGCGCGAAGAAAAACTTCCATATTGGATTGTGACCTCTCTCGGCGATTGCAGCCGAATCGTTCATGAGTCATGAGGGCTGAGTCCACATCCCTTCCAACCGAGCCAAGGAGAGAAATTAAAAAGAGGATTGCGCCTGTTTGGCAGTGGGCGAAGAAATGGGGTATCTGAGCTTGTGTTATCTCGTCAGGAACCAGGACAGTCCCGCATAGGGGAGTATGGCATTGAGCCCAATGTTGCGCTCGCCTGTATCAGAATTCGAAATATGGCTGTAGCGCACTCCGAAAGTCAGAGTTGTCTGTGCCGTGATAAAGTACTGCACTCCTGGGCCGGTCTCGATAACAAAGTTGAGGGGCGTACTCAGCTCTCGAATGCGGGGGGCGAGGTTGGTCCAGAGCATTCCGGTCCCCACATCCCAAAAGGGCATCCACCGCCCGAACGACAGGAGGTTATACTTGAACATCGGGGTCCCGCCTGCCGCCTCCGCTGGAAACGGCTTCGTGAAGTGAGCGAAGACCGGTTCCGCAAGCACCTCGAGATTTCCGGTCAGTAGGCCTGCCGGTATTTCATCTGTCACCACCATCCCGATCCTCGGCTTGATGAATACGGCGCTACGATTAGGATTAGATGAGGATTCCTGAAACGGGAATCTCAGCGCTTGCCAGAACCCTACGACCCCACCCACCTCAATGGTTCCGCGCTTGAGAATGTCTCGCGCGCTCGGTGACGTAGGATCAGCCTCCGCCCGGCAGAGCGAAACGACCAATACAACCGAGACTGCCAGGCGCACCGCCAATAACCCAAGAGCACGAAGCAGTGCGCCTATCCTCCGGTGAGTATGTGTGTGACTCAGAATGATGTGAGTTCTGGGCCAGTAATGGTGCCAGATTCTGGTATGCATTTGGCCTGTCCTCGCTTAGCATGTGCACCGCCTTGTCCCTATGGCCTAGCCCCCTATATATCACCCCCAGAGAATTACGGGGGCGCTATAAATTCATACAGCCGCACGACCGGAAATGTACCGGCTATTCGGTCGCAAAATGAAGTCTTGTCATTGCACAGTACAATAGGTCCCTTGAAGGCCGTTGAATTGCGAAATTTTCCTGAATTTCCAATGCTCTCTGCCTTGACTTACCAGCAAACTCAAGGCTAATCTACGAAACTTTTAGTCCTGTGTTGACCCTTCGAGAGGGAGGGGTGGGGTGTCTCCTCAGCTATTGGTGTCACCTCTCGTGTGTTGTCGATGGGATGGAGTGCTTTGCCAGAAGCTGTGGGGGTATTCAGAGAAGGAAATTAAGAGGAGTGGGTTGTGACAAACGGGTATCCTGAACTCGTTGCTGCCATTTCGTCAGAAATAACCAGAAACGGACCCATTCCCTTTGTCCGCTTCATGGAGCTGGCGCTCTATCATCCTATATACGGCTATTACATGCGCCAATCTGACGGCGTCGAGCATGAGCGTATCGGCTGGTCCGGCGATTTTTACACCAGCTCCGACGTCCATCCCATTCTTGGCCGCGCGATTGCCGGGCAAGTCAGACAAATGGACGAAGTGTTGGGTTGTCCCGCTCCCTTTACGATCGTTGAAATGGGTGCTGGTAAAGGCTTATTAGCCCGAGATTGCCTTGCCTCGATCCATGAGGATCAAGATGACGTCGCCTCGCGCGTCCGCTATGTCCTGATCGAGCGGAGCCCGGTGATGCGGAACCTCCAGCGTCAGAACTTGGCACCCTGGCTTCGTACGCCTGGCCTTGTCACGTGGATAGGCAGTCTCGATGGGTTGGGTCCACAGGGCGTGACCGGTTTATTCCTCAGCAATGAGTTGATCGATGCCTTCCCGGTGCATCGGGTTCAAGTCAAGGACGGACGGACTGAAGAGCTCTATGTTGACTATCGAGATGGCAGCTTTGTGGAATGCCTCAAGCCGTTGTCCACGGCCGCGCTTGCTCACTATCTCCAGCGTCTGAATACCGTGTGGCCGGAAGGCTACAGAACCGAAGTCAATCTACTCGCGGTGGACTGGATGGAGCAGGTGGGGCGGCGGATGGATCGTGGATTTGTCTTGACCGTCGACTATGGCCATACAGCCCAGGATCTCTATGGGTCTGATCGCAAGGACGGCACGTTCCTCTGCTATTTCAGGCAGCAGGCGAACGACGATCCATTTATTCGTGTCGGCGAACAGGATATGACCGCACACGTAGATTTTTCGAGTCTGGCCTCTGTTGGGGAGACGCAAGGACTTCACGTGACAGGGTTCACGAACCAAATGAGTTTTCTGATGGGGCTTGGCGCTGAGGAGATGATCGGGAGATTGGAGCCAGAGAGCCCTGCGTTTCGCGCCGCGATTCATCTCCTCAAGCCGAATGGCATGGGCAGCATTTTCAAGGTGCTCGTTCAACACAAGGGAATCGGTCGCCCGCAATTGGACGGCTTGAAATTTAAGCCCTTCTTCGGTTCGGCGCTGGCAGGCTGTTCCGCAGCCTGACATCTATAAGGACAACACGATGACCTTAGTATTGGTCAGATCGCCTCTCACGGAGCCTGCATGGATAGCGTGAGCATTCCTGAGAATTACATACCGATCCTGTTGTTTATCGTCGTAGGCCTGACATTCGGCGCCTTTGCACTGCTGGGTGGCTCGCTCGTTCGCCCGAATCGTCCCTACCGAGCCAAATTGACTCCCTATGAAAGCGGAAGCCCGCTGTTTTCAGATGCGCGTATTCAGTTTCCCATGCGCTACTACATCATCGCGATGCTGTTCGTGGTGTTCGATATCGAGATCATTTTTATGATCCCCTGGGCCATCCGGTTTCAGTCGCTCGGGATGCTGGGACTCATCGAAATGCTCGTGTTTATCGCTATCCTACTGGCCGGGCTCTGGTATGCCTGGAAGAAAGGGGCGCTCGAATGGGACTAAAAGATCGTAAGGCGTCAGGCGTGAAACGTAAGGGGTCTCTCATTTCACCTTACGCCTTACGCCTCACCCCTCACGCGAGGCAACCATGAGTTTTCTGGAACGACAGTTTGAGGCGAATATCCTGACGACCAATCTGGACGCCGTCGTGAATTGGTCTCGGAAGTCGGCCTTATGGCCGATGACGTTCGGCCTCGCTTGTTGTGCGATTGAGATGATTGCCACAGTCTCGTCGCGGTACGACCTGGATCGTTTCGGCGCCGGCGTCTTTCGAGCGTCCCCGCGGCAGGCCGATCTCATGATCATCGCCGGCACGGTGACGCGCAAGATGGCGCCGGTGATCCGCCGCATCTACGACCAGATGCCGGAACCGCGGTACGTCATTTCTATGGGTTCCTGCGCCACGTCAGGCAACCACTACAACAGTTACGCCGTGGTCCAGGGCGTCGACCAGATTATTCCGGTCGATGTCTATGTGCCGGGCTGTCCGCCCCGACCGGAAGCGTTGCTCGATGGACTGCTCAAACTACAAGAAAAGATCCAGCGAGAGAAAGTATTCGTGCGATGAGCCACAAGATTCGCAAGAGAAGCGAGGTGTGTAGGACGACTACATCGCGCGGTTCTCACAACTCTCACGTTTCACATTGTATGTCTTACGTGTAACGGCGACCATGCAAGCTCTGCTCGACAGCCTGAAGGCGAAATTTCCAGGTGCGATCCTCGCGATCCGCGTGGATGCTGCACGTGCCGAGACCTCTGTCTCTGTTGCCGCTACGGGTCTGCTGGAGATTGCTCGCTACTTGCACGATGCGCCGGAGGCTGCCTTCGATCATCTCACCGATATTTGCTCGGTCGACTATCCGGAAGATCAGCTGCGATTCGAAGTCGTCTACCACTTGCACTCGCTTCCCCTTCAGCAGCGTCTTCGTCTCAAGGCGCGTATTGCCGAGGATGATCCGACGATTGCATCGGTCACTGGAGTCTGGAAGGGCGCCGACTTTCTGGAACGAGAAGTGTACGACATGATGGGTATTCATTTTTCCGGTCATCCCGATCTCCGGCGCATTCTGATGCCGGAGGATTATACAGAGGGCTACCCGTTGAGAAAGGACTTTCCGACCGAAGGGCGTGGCTGGCGCAGCCAGTTCGACTTCATTCCGAGATTCGATGAGGCTCCGGTGGATCTCATCGAGAGCGAAATCTCCGACGCGCAGAAAAGCGTCTTTCGTGCTGAACCCGATGTGCCCAGTTCCCAGCGGAAAGAGGAATTGCTGCTGAACATGGGGCCACAGCATCCGAGTACGCATGGTGTGTTGCGTGTTGTGCTCTTACTGGACGGCGAACGGGTTGTGAAGGCCACGCCAGACCTCGGCTACCTGCATCGGGGTGTCGAAAAATTGTCCGAGGGATTGACCTATATGCAGATCATCCCGCACACAGACCGGCTCGACTATGTCTGTGCCATGTCTAACAACTACGCCTACGTGCGTGCCGTGGAAAAGCTCCTTGAGATCGAGGTGCCGATCCGGGCTGAATATATCCGAACCGTCGTGGCTGAGATGCAACGCATCATCGGGCACCTCTTTTGGCTCGGTACACAGGCGCTCGATATCGGGGCGATGACCGTGTTCTTTTGGACATTCCGTGAGCGTGAAACATTGTTGGACATGTTCGAAAAGCTCTGCGGGGCCCGGCTGACTCTGAACTACTATCGCATCGGCGGTGTCGATAGCGATTTTACCCCAGATCTGGTCCAACGGATGAAGGCGTTCCTCGAGACCTTTCCCGAGAAGGTTAAGGAATACGATTCGCTCATCGCGTCGAACCGCATCTGGCTCGGCCGTACGAAGAACATCGCTCTCCTCTCAGCCGAGGACGCGATCAGCTTCGGCTGCACCGGGCCTGTCTTGCGAGGGTCGGGCGTGGCCTACGATGTCCGCAAGGCAGAGCCCTACGGCGTATACGACAAAGTCGATTGGGACGTGCCGATCGGCAGGAACGGCGACACGTATGATCGCTATTGGATCCGCATGGAAGAAATGCGTCAGAGCGCCAGGATTATCGCACAATGTCTCGATCAGCTTCCTGCTGGGCCGATCATGGCCGAGGCGCCGCAATATATCCCGCCGCCCAAGGAATTGGTCATGCGGGACATGGAAAGCTTGATCCACCATTTCATCATTTACACCCAAGGCATCAAGCCACCGAAGGCCGAAACCTATTGTGCGACCGAGGCCCCGAAGGGCGAGTTGGGATTCTTTATCGTCAGCGATGGCAGCCCGCGTCCCTATCGGCTGAAGATTCGCGCGCCGTCGTTCGTCCATATGGGCGCTTTTGATCACATGGCGCGAGGCTACCTGATTTCCGACGTCGTCACGATCTTCGGGACCTACGATGTCGTCATGGGGGAGTGTGACAGATGACGTTAGGCGTGAAACGTAAGGCGTCAGGCGAGAGAGAAAGTCGTTCCCCTTACGCCTCACCCCTTACGCCTTACGAGGGATGGTCGAAGAGGACGGAATGCTGAAAGAGAAATACCAGAAAGAAATTGACGACATCGTGAGTCGCTATCCCGTGAAGCGCTCGGCGTTGATCCCCTTGCTGTACTTGGCGCAGCGAGATGAGGGTTTCATTTCTGAGTCGGCGATGAAGGAAATTGCGGGATTGTTGCGTCTGACTCCGCCCCAAGTCTATGAGACGGCTACGTTTTATACGATGCTCAATCTCAAGCGCGTGGGGAAATTTCATCTCCAAGTCTGCAAGTCCCTGATGTGCGCATTGGCTGGGTCGGATACGGTCATCGGATGGGTCAAAACGAAACTCGGAATCGGACCAGGCGAAACCACGTCCGACGGCCTCTTTACCCTCATTGCGGTCGAATGCCTGGCCGCCTGCGGCACTGCGCCGATGATGCAGGTCAACGAGGACTATTACGAACGACTTACAGAGGAACGATTCGACAAAATTCTGGCCGACCTCAAGCAAGACGGGACCTGTTCGCTCAAGACCGGCCCGTTTATGTGGCCGGAACCAGCCTCGGCAAAGCCGGGGGCGTGATACGTGAAGCGTATCTCGTCGCGCGTGAGAAAGAAATCTGAGATGTCTGACGCTTCACGCTTCACGAACGACGTTTCGCGAGATTAGAACAATGCCCAAGCACGAACTGATATTGCTCAAAAACATGATGCAGCCGGGTTATACCGGCTCGCTCCAAGATTACGAGCGAGCTGGAGGCTATCAGGCGCTCCGTAAGGTTGTGGGGAAGGCGCAACCGGCTGAAGTGACTGCCATGGTCATGAAATCAGGGCTCCGCGGGCGTGGCGGCGCAGGTTTCCCGACCGGCGTGAAATGGGGATTCCTGCCCAAGGGCTATCAGGGGCCGCGCTATCTCTGTTGCAACGCGGATGAGAGTGAGCCAGGTACGTTCAAGGACCGCCAGCTCATTGAGCGGGATCCCCATCAGATCTTGGAAGGTATCGTACTCGCGTGCTACGCGATCGGGGCAGAAACCGCCTACATTTATATACGGGGCGAATTCGTCCTTGGGGCCAGGATTTTGGAGCAGGCGATTGCCGAAGCACGGACCGCCGGCTATATCGGCACGAATATCCTGGGCGCAGGAATCACCGCCAATGTATGGGTGCATCGAGGCGCCGGCGCCTATATCTGCGGGGAAGAAACAGCCTTACTGGAGTCGCTCGAAGGCAAGCGGGGTCTGCCGCGCGTCAAGCCCCCTTTCCCGGCGACACACGGTCTCTACAACAAGCCGACCGTGGTGAACAACATCGAGACTCTGGCGAACCTCCCGCACATTGTCGGCCGAGGCCCTGAATGGTTCGCCTCAATCGGTTCCCCACCGAAAAGCACCGGCACCAGAGTGTTCTGCGTCAGCGGCCATGTGAAAGGGCCGGGGAATTACGAAGTGCCGATGGGGATCACCTTCCGCGAATTGATCTATGAGCACGCCGGGGGCATGCGCTCCGACAAACCTCTCAAGGCCTTCATTCCCGGAGGGGCATCAGCGCCATTCCTCACGCCGAATCACCTCGACGTCAAGCTCGATTTTGAGTCCGTTGCCGCAGCCGGCTCCATGCTCGGTTCCGGTGGGGTGACCGTGATGGAAGAGGGGACAGACATGGTGTGGGCCGCGCTCCGGCTCATGGAGTTTTTCTATCATGAGTCGTGCGGCAAGTGCAGCCCTTGTCGCGAGGGAAGCTCCTGGCTGGTACAGACCATGCGCCGAATCGTCGCGAAGCGGGGGCGGATGGAGGACCTTGAAACCTTGGTCGATCTATGCAAGAACATCGAAGGCCGAACGGTCTGCGCGTTCGGCGATGCATCAGTGGCGCCGATCATGGGCACGCTCAAACATTGGCGGTCTGAATACGTCGCACTGATTCAGGAAGCAGAGGCCGCGAACCTGATCAAGTTGGAGCCGGCAGGAAGGCATTGAGTCAACAGGACCATGGTTAACGCTATCACAGAGACCGTCCGCTTAACGATCGACGGTATGTCCGTCTCGGTGCCGAAAGGTACCTTGGTGATCGAAGCGGCTCGTCGTGTCGGCGTGATGGTCCCGCACTTCTGCTACCATCCGAAACTCAAGCCGGACGCGAATTGTCGTATGTGCCTGGTCGAAGTCGAACGGATGCCGAAACTCCAGACCTCCTGCAGCACTGTGGCGACTGAAGGCATGGCGGTTCGGACGGCTACGACGGTCGTTCACAATGCCCACAAATCAGTGCTCGAATTCATTCTGGCTAATCATCCATTAGATTGCCCGGTCTGCGATCAGGGGGGGAAGTGCGACCTTCAGGACTTTTCCCATCAATACACTGCGACCAGCCGGTTTGAGGAAACCAAGCGAATTTTCCAGAAGGAATATTTCAGCCCTCTGATCGAAACGCAGATGAACCGATGTGTGCAATGTTTGCGCTGTGTCCGCTACTGCGACGAGGTGATGGACGTCAAGGCTCTCGCCCCGGTAGGACGAGGCACAATGACCGAGATCAAGTCATTCGGCGACCATCCCTTGGACTGCGAATTCTGCGGCGGCTGCGTGCAGATTTGCCCGGTCGGCGCCATCGTCAGCCGGCTCTCGATGTACGAATACCGTCCCTGGATGCTCAAACGCGCCGACACGGTCTGCAATTTTTGTGGGGACGGATGCCAGATCACGGTTCAAACCAAGGACCAGCAGTTGATCGAGGTAAACAGTGCCCAGGGCGCCGGTCGGAACAGCGGAGATCTGTGCGCGCGCGGGTTTTTTGGATTTCGCGCGACGAGCCATCCTAGCCGAGTGACCCATCCGCTGATCAGACGGAACGGCGCGCTGGTCGAAGCCACGTGGGAAGACGTGTTGGAGTTTGTGGCTGAACAGATCAATCGGCTCAAACTCGCGCATGGTCCGCAGGCATTCGGCGGACTGATTTCCGGCCGCTGTACCAATGAAGAACTGTATCTGTTCCAGAAATTTATGCGCCTCACAATCGGGACGAATAACCTCGATAGCAGTGCACGGTACGGCCATATCAACGGAGTGCAGGCGATGCGATTGGTGCAGGGCACACATCGCTGGACCGTGACGTTCGAGGACATCGTGCACGCAGACGTCCTGCTCTTGGTCGGCACCAATATCACTGAAGCGAATCCGATCACCGGACTTAAAGTCAAAGAAGCCGTCAAGAAACACGGCGCGACACTGTTGACGATTGAGGCCATCCAACCCGCGATCGGCACGATCAGCAACATTTCTAACTTGTCCCAACAACATCTCTGTATCGCACCGTCGCAGTTCGGCGCAGGCGTCCTGGGCTTGCTGAAGGCAGTGGTTGAGGGCAGCCACGTCGACAGCACAATCCGGCAGGGGGCGTCGGGCTATGTCGCAGCCGTTTCGCACGCTGTCCAGCAGTTCGCCTGGGACGATCTGGCCATGATCGCCGGGGTGCCGCACGAATCGTTTGTGCAGATGGCTGCCTCACTGGCCGGAGGGCGCCGCGTCGTGGTGCTTGCCGGTCAGACGTTGCTCCGCAGCCAAGGCGGTTACGGCATCTGTGTCAATCTCCTGGATCTACTTCTCTTGACTGGGAAGCTGACCACACAGGGTTGCGGGTTTGCTCCCTTGGCGGAAGAGAATAACGATCAAGGAGCGATTGAAATGGGCGCGGTGGCAGCACTGCTGCCGGGTGCACATGACCTTACCGATGCGGATGCGCGTGCGCAGATCACTCGTGCCTGGAAAGAGGATCTTCCGCCGATGGCAGGGGCCACTCTCATCGAAATGATCGATCGCGCGAATGCCGGGATCATCAAGGGACTCTTCGTCATCGGAGAAAATCCTGTCGGGAGCCTCCCGCCCCAGACCGGAGTCAAAGAGGCGCTGGGCAAGCTCGATCTTCTTGTATGCCAGGAACTGTTTCTCACGGAGACGGCGGCGCTTGCCCATGTGGTACTCCCGGCTGCCCCTTCCATGGAGAAGGCCGGAACCTTTACCAATACGGAGGGCCACGTCCAGGCCGTTCGGCCTGCAATCGATCCGCTGGGAGACAGCCGGCCAGACTGGGAAATTCTGTCAGCCATCTCAGTGTTCACCGGTGTACCGTTGGAATACGGCGAGAGCAAAGAGATTCTCAAAGAGATCCGGGCCGTGATTCCCGGTTACGGCTCGCTCGGTCCCTCGCCGATCCCTCCCGCAGTGAATCCTATGGTTGTCGAGCAGTACGTGACCGATGGGTATCGCCGGGACCTTGCGGGTCGGTATACTCTGCCGTCACGAACCGTGCGTCAGGAGGGAACCGTCGAACTTGGGCTGGTCCAGAGCCTGTTCCATTCAGGGAAGCTTTCGACCTACTCGAAGGGATTGCTGGAGGTTGAACCGAGCGGATACTTGCAAATGAATCCCGTGGATGCGGCACGGTTTGGTCTCACGACGGGGGATCGAGTCCGTCTTTCGAATAGGCGGGGTGAATTCACAACCACGGCGAAAGTCTTTGATCGTGTGCCCGAGGGCTTGGCATGGTTCCCCGATCATTTCGCGCAGGACGTCTTACAGCTCTTTGACTGTGTCGTCGATCCCGACACAAAAGTTCCATCCTTTCGGACGGTGTCCGTGTCGGTGATGAAAACAACGTAAGCGGGCGAGAACCTATGGTGTGTTCCACTTGTTATTCGGGAGTATTGTCGTGACGGAGTTAAGCTTGCGGCTTGCGGTTACGTTCGCCCAGATCCTGGCAGAGATGAGTATTGTGATGATCACGGTCGCGACCTTGACCTATTTCGAGCGGAAGGTGCTTGGCTGGATGCAGGATCGTATGGGCCCGATGGAAGTCGGCCCCTACGGCCTTCTCCAACCGGTCGCCGATGGCATCAAATTATTTTTCAAGGAAGACATTGTGCCGGCCGGTGCGAATAAGGCGATGTTTGCTCTGGCGCCGATGCTGACCATGGTCGTAGCCATGATCGGATTCGCCGTCATCCCCTTCGGCCCGAACATCACCTTGGACATTTATGGAATCACGATTAAACCCTTCGTCGTCGCCGATATTAATATCGGGGTGCTGTACATCCTGGCAATTGCTTCGATCGGCGCGTACGGCATTATTCTGGGAGGTTGGGCTTCCAACAGCAAATACTCATTACTGGGAGGTTTGCGCGCTGCAGCCCGGGTCATCAGCTACGAATTAAACGTCGGGCTGGCACTTGTCGGCGTGCTGATGTTGGCGGGCACCCTCAGTCTGGTGCAAATTACAGAAGCGCAGTCGGGCGGATTCTGGCATTGGTTCATTTGGGGAGGACGCCCGGACGGATTCTTTCCAATTCATACCCAAATTTTTGCCTTTGTCGTTTTTATCATTTCTGCCGTGGCGGAAACGAACCGTATCCCATTCGATCTGCCGGAAGCGGAAAGCGAACTTGTGGCTGGATTCTTTACGGAATATAGCGGTATGCGGTTCGCCTTCTTCGTCAGCGCGGAATACGCCAATATGACACTGGTGTCCTGCGTCGCTTCTGCGCTGTTCTTGGGGGGGTGGAACGCTCCCTATCCTGGCACGATCTTCGAGTACATCGGTCTCGAACAGTTGGCATGGGTGGAACACATTGTCTGGTTTGCGGCGAAAGTTTATTTTTTCCTCTTCCTGTTCATCTGGATACGCGCGACGTTGCCCCGACTGCGCTACGATCAATTGATGCGGTTTGGCTGGAAGGTCATGCTGCCGATCGCACTGGCGAACATCATCATCACGTCGATTACCCTGTATTTTTTTCCGCGGTGAAGCAACGTAGCTGTCAGCTATCAGCTGTCAGCTTGGATTCGAATCTCGATGAAACTGACCGCTGAAAGCTGATCGCTGAGGGCTTGGTAACAATGACGTTCAAGGCGTGGATCAAGACCATCACCTTCTACGAAATCCTCATCGGGATGAAAGCGACGATGTCGCATATGTTGCACTACCGACCGGTCACCGAGCAGTACCCGCACGAAAAGCGGACGTTGCCGGATAACTATCGCGGGATGCTGGCCTTGTTGCGGTACGACGACGGGACGGAAAAATGTGTCGGCTGCGATTTGTGCGAAGCCGCCTGTCCCTCGCGGGTCATTCGCGTGGTCAGTGCTGAGGTGCCGGGCGAGCCGACGAAGCGCTTCTCGAAAGAATATTACATGGACATGACCCGCTGTCTGTTTTGTGGGTTGTGTGTCGATGCCTGTCCGGTAGATGCTCTCGGCATGACGCGGGAATTCGAGTGGTCTGTGTACGACAAGCGGCAACTGCATCTCAACAAGGAACAATTGCTCGCCATCGGCGATCGATCGTTCCCGGTTCGAGAAAAGCAGTTGGAGCTCCAACATCCGAATGTGGCGTTCTTCAACGTTGCGTTCAAGCACCTGCCGCAAAAACCCGGCTGAATTGCCCATGTGTACGGTTCGAAGGGCTCGCCGTTTCGAGCCACGTCGTGGGACGCGCCACGGACTGTGGAGCGGGCAGGCTCCTAAGGCATAGAGAAAGAGGTGAAATGGAGCAGGTTTTCTTTTTCTATTTTGCACTCGTGATTGCCGCGGCATCGGTACTGGTCGTCGCGCTGCGCAATCCTATATACAGTGCGCTGGCTTTGCTGATCATGTTTTTTCACGTGGCAGGGCTCTACGTCACGCTTCACGCGGAGTTCCTCGCCGCCGTTCAAATCATCGTCTATGCCGGCGCCATCTTGGTCCTCTATCTCTTTGTCGTGATGTTGCTGAATCTGCGGCAGGACGACCGCTACCATCGGCAATGGCCCATGGCGGGTATTGTGGGGGCGACCCTGGTCATTGAGGCGATCATTCTCACAGTAATGAAGGGTTGGACCGCCCCTGTCGTGGCGGCGGGTACAGAGACGACAGTCGGGGCGACAACCAATGCTGGAGCGATAGGAGACGTGCTCTATTCCACCTATTTGTTTCCGTTCGAGGTGGCGTCCCTGATCTTGCTCGTGGCGATGATCGGGGCGATCATGCTTGCCAAAAAAGACATCGTGGAAGTGAACAGTGAGGGGTGATCAGTGATGGGAAGACGATGTGACATATCGAAGAGCATACCCGTCACCCGTCACCCATCACTCATCACGAGGATTTCATGACGGTCCCGTTGTCCTACTATCTCGTGCTGAGCGGCATCGTGTTCCTGACCGGATTCGTCGGAGTCCTGCTTCGTCGCAACATCATCATCATCTTGCTGTCTGTCGAACTCATGTTGAATGCGACGAATATTAATTTCGTCGCATTTTCACAATATTTCCACGACGTTGCAGGGCAAGTCTTTGTCTTCTTTGCCCTCACGGTTGCCGCTGCAGAGGTCGCGGTCGGATTGGCCATCATCATTGCCTTATACCGGGCAAAGTCCGCGATCAATATTGACGAATTTCAGTTGCTGAAATGGTGAGGAACCCGTCTTTCGTGAAGCGTGAAGCGTCGTTCGTAACAGACGGATTGCGTGCGTTGGGATATTATTCGTCCGGGGCGCTTCACGAACGACGAACGACGAGAGACGATTCCTGATGACCTACGAATTCATTCCATTGCTTCCGTTAGTTTCGTTCCTGATACTCGGGCTCTTCGGCCACTGGATTAAGGACAACGCCCATCTTGTCGCGGTTCCGGCTGTCCTCGTATCGTGGCTCCTCTCGCTCTTGGTCTTTTTCGATGTGGCCAACGGCCACCAGACGAGCTTCCCACTCTACACCTGGCTAACTTCGGGCATGCTCGATATTCACATCGGCTTCTCCATCGATCGGCTCACCGCTGTCATGCTGCTCCTCGTCACGACCGTCAGCTCTCTCGTCCATATCTACACCATCGGATACATGCGCGGAGATCCCGGCTATGCCCGCTTCTTCAGCTACATCGCTCTCTTTACCTTCTCGATGCTGATGTTAGTGATGGCGGACAACCTGCTGCAACTCTTTGTCTTCTGGGAAGCCGTTGGACTCTGTTCCTATCTACTCATCGGTCACTGGTACGATCGTCCCACTGCTTGCGCTGCGGCCACAAAGGCGTTCATCGTCAACCGCGTCGGCGACTTCGGCTTCATGCTAGGCCTCCTATTAGTCTGGTACAGCTTCGGCTCGCTCGACTATCAGGAAATTTTCCCTCGCGCACACGAGTCTGCCGGTGACGTGATGAATGTCCTCGGGCCATTCGGGGGGACCTGGGACGTCTCCGTCCTCACACTCATCTGTCTACTCTTGTTCACGGGTGCGATCGGCAAATCGGCCCAAGTGCCGCTTCACGTCTGGCTGCCGGATGCCATGGAAGGGCCCACCCCCATCTCGGCACTTATTCATGCGGCGACGATGGTGACGGCGGGGGTGTTCATGGTCGCGCGTTTGGCCCCACTCTATAATCTGTCTCCCACGGCCATGACGGTGGTGGCGATTACCGGGGGTGTGACCATGGTCGTCGGAGCGACCATTGCCTTGACCCAGACCGATATCAAGCGAGTCGTGGCCTACTCGACTGTCAGCCAGCTTGGGTACATGATCATGGCATGCGGCCTCGGCGCCTATGCGTCCGGCATATACCATCTCTTGACCCACGGCGCATTCAAGGCCCTCCTGTTCCTAGGTTGCGGGTCTGTCATCATCGCTCTCCATCACGAACAGGATATGCAACGCATGGGAGGATTGAAAAACAAATTACCGGTCACCTATTGGACGTTCGTCATAGGCTCGCTCGCGCTTGCAGGATTTCCTCTGACGTCAGGGTTCTTCAGCAAAGACGATTTGCTGATCTCGGCTTGGTCGGCTGGGTCGCTCGGTCAATTCCTCACCATACTCGGCCTCGTGACGGCATTGATGACGGCGTTCTACAGCTTCCGGTTGGTCTTTGTCACGTTTTGGGGTCCCTCGCGTGTCGATCCTCATCATGCAGGCCACATACATGAATCTCCGAAAACCATGACCCTTCCGCTGATCATCTTAGCCGTCCTCAGCATCGTCACGGGCTACCTGGGCATTCCGGAATTTCTTGGTCCGATGTTCGACACACACCCAGGCGGTGCAGCTCACGAGGGAGGAGCCGCCGTCGGCATCATGGTGGCGGCCACGGCCATGGGATTGATCGGGATCGCAAGTGCCTATTATGTCTATGTGCTCAACCCCACGCTGCCGGATCGATTCGCTCGACAGTGGCAGTCGTTGTATCGGGCCTCCCTGAATAAGTGGTATGTCGACGAGGCGTACGATCGCGCGATTGTTCGCCCCACGTTTTATGCCGCAACCGAGCTCTGGAAGCGCGTGGATGTGAACGTGGTCGACGGTGCGGTGAACGGCGTGGCCCGTGCAATCGCCTGGGGAGGCTGGTTCTTGAGGCTCATGCAAAGCGGACAGGCGCAACATTATGCCCTTGGCATGGCGTTGGGGGCTGTGGTCCTTGTGACGATGTTCTTATTCTTGTAAGGAGCGTCAATGGTCGACGGTTACTGGTCCAGGGGAATCATGAACAGCAGTTCTCTTGCCAATGCCCATTGCCAATTGACTATCGACCGATGACCAGTTCCTTTCCCTGGCTTTCACTCCTCCTCATGCTGCCCCTTGCGGGAGCTGTCGCCGTGTATCTCGCGACAGAATCGGCCGCTCGCTGGATTGCACTGGTTGCAACTTTGGCCGACCTGTTGGTGGCGCTTCCGCTCTGGTGGCTCTTCGATCCACAGGCCGTTCAGATGCAGTTCACGGAACATGTCGCCTGGATTACAGCCCCTCCGATCTACTACAGCCTGGGTCTCGACGGAATCAGTCTTCCGCTGGTTTTGATGACCGCCGGGATTATGCCTCTCTGTGTCTTGGCCTCCTGGAATGCGATCACAACAAGTGTCCGCGGCTTCATGGCCACATTGCTGGTGATGGAAACGGCTATGGTGGGGGTCTTTGTCGCGTTGGATTTCATACTGTTCTATGTATTTTGGGAGGCCATGTTGATTCCGATGTACCTCCTGATCGGTGTCTGGGGAGGGCCCAACCGGCTCTATGCGGCCATCAAGTTTTTTCTGTATACCCTCGCAGGGAGCGTGCTCTTCTTAGTGGCCATCCTTGTGTTGTATTTTTATGGAGGACACACATTCGATATCCTTGCCTTGAGCCAAGGCACCTACCCGGCGTCGCTGCAAATGTGGCTCTTCTTGGCATTTTTCGCCGCCTTTGCGGTCAAGGTCCCCATGTTTCCCTTTCACACCTGGCTCCCGGATGCCCACGTCGAGGCCCCGACCGCGGGCAGCGTCATTCTCGCCAGCATCCTTCTGAAAATGGGCACCTATGGATTCCTTCGATTCAGTTTGCCGATGTTGCCGGATGCCAGCCTCGCCTTCACGCCCCTGATGGTCGCCCTCTCTATCATCGCAATTATTTACGGCGCCTATATGGCGCTGGCCCAAGTCGATCTCAAGAAATTGATCGCCTATTCGAGCGTGAGCCATATGGGGTTCATTACTCTTGGCCTGTTTGTGTTGAACCAGCAGGGCATCGAAGGAGCCGTTCTTCAAATGGTCAACCATGGGATTACGACCGGCGGGCTCTTCCTCTGTGTCGGGATCATCTATGAGCGTACCCATAGCCGGTTGATCGCCGACAATGTCGGATTGGCCGCGCCGATGCCGCAGTACGCCACGCTGTTGGTGATTTTCGCCCTGTCCTCGCTCGGTCTCCCCGGCACCAATAGTTTCGTCGGAGAATTTCTCGTGCTTGTCGGTACGTTCCTCTGGAGCAAGGTCGCGACTGCCCTGGCCTCGTTGGGCATTATTCTGGCTGCCACCTATCTTCTCTGGATGGTCCAGCGCGTGGTTTTCGGGGTTCCGTCCCCGCACCATCTCCCGAAACTCAGCGACCTGAATCAACGGGAACTCGTCACCCTGATCCCACTGGTTGTGCTGGTATTTTGGATCGGGCTCTACCCCAATCCGCTCGTCAGTCGAATGCATCAGAGTGTGACCAACACCATTGCCTCCATGTCCCGCGCGAAAGTTGCGCCCACTGCCCATCCCTCTGCCGGAGGGACCACAGAGTCACTGCTGGTGGGGAGCAGAGAGCCGCTGACGGCTCAAGGCCCGTCGCGATGAGTGCGTACGGCGCTGACCTTTTGGCTCTGCTTCCCGAACTCATCATCGCCGTCACGGCCTGTCTTGTTATTGCATTAGACCCCATCACGCCCGCTTCGCGGCGAGATCTCCTGGCCTGGCTGAGTGTCGGCGCTCTCGTGATCTGTCTTGGGATCACCATCGGCCAGATCAATTCAGTGAATACCCGAGTGTCCGCGTTTAGCGAATTGGTCGTGGTCGATGCCTATGCCAGATTCTGGAAAATCCTCCTCTGTAGCGTGGCCGGCCTGACCATTTTGACGTCGCTGCCTTATTTGAAGGCGGAACGCATACATCTCGGTGAATACTACGGGTTCATCCTCCTCGCCCTCTCCGGCATGATGGTCATGGTTTCCGGCGTCGATTTACTGACGATTTATCTCGGCACCGAGCTCATGTCCCTCTCGCTCTATGTCATGACCGGTCTTAACAGGTCGAAGCCTCGTTCTCTGGAGGCCGCAGCCAAATACTTCGTGCTGGGCGCCTTCTCTTCAGGCATCCTGCTGTATGGTATCTCATTGCTCTACGGTCTGGCCGGCAGCACCAAGCTGGCATCGATTGCAAGTGCCATCGGGAGTCGCGGATCGGATGATCCCCTGGTGTTGATTGCCACGATCCTGGTGGCAGTCGGCTTCGGCTTTAAGATCGCGGCGGTGCCGTTCCACATGTGGACGCCCGATGTCTATCAGGGCGCCCCGACTTCTGTCACAGCCTTCATGGCGGTCGCGGCAAAAGCCGCCAGCTTCGCGGCGTTTATGCGGGTCTTCGTCGAAGGACTTGGCGGACTTAAGGCCGATTGGTCGCTTCTGTTTCTCCTCATATCCGTCGTCACCCTGGTACTCGGCAATGTGGTCGCCATTGTGCAGACAAACATCAAACGGATGCTGGCATATTCTAGTATCGCGCATGCCGGGTACGCTTTGATCGGCTTTGTGGCAGCAGGCCGAGGCGTTGGCCTGTCCGGGGGAACGCCCGGTCTTGCGAGTATCATGATCTATCTCGCCATCTATTCGTTCATGACGCTTGGCGCCTTCGCCGTCATCGGCATGTTGAGGAAAGGTGGAATCGAAGGGGAAGAGATCGAGGACTTCACAGGGCTCGCAAAGCGCCAGCCACTCGCGGCCTTTCTCATGCTGATTTTCATGGCTTCACTGGCGGGTATTCCGCCGACTGCCGGTTTCATCGGAAAATTTTACGTGTTTATGGCAGCCGTCGAAGCAGACTTGGCCTGGCTGGCCGCCATTGCCCTGGTCTTTGCTGTCGTATCGGCCTACTATTATATGAGGGTGGTCATGGTGATGTATATGCGGGACCCGAGTCCTTCCTCCGTTGCGCCGCCGCGCCTCGTGACCTCACCGACCCTCTCCTTCGTGTTGGCCTGCGCAGTCGCAGGCGTGATCCTGTTTGGCCTCTTTCCTAACCCTCTTGTCAGCTTTGCGCTCCAATCTGTCCTGACCCTCAAATAATTCTCAGGCAGGATGCTGAAAAAGTCCGCCAGCGTCGTTCTCGCGTCGCTCAGATCCTCAACGTACCCCGAGGGTACGCCTCCGGTCTTCACTCGCTGCGGCCTTGCTGGGCAGACTTTTTGAGCATCCTGCTGGCCCCATATACTTCGCCTGAATATTGGGCATTGCAGTAGAAGCCTTCGAGAGTTATGCGTGCTAGACAGGTGCATGAGAGAGCGACTCGTGTTAGGTTGGTGATAAGCCATTGACCTTTCGCATCTTATGCAGATTTTTCGTTTCCTCCGAGATCTTGCCCGATCGTTTCTGCGACATGGGTGTGCCAGTTTGGCGGCATCTCTCGCATTTTTCTCCTTGCTATCCCTTTTCCCGCTTGTCTTCCTCTTGCTCTACGGCCTGAGCTTTGTGGTGAGTCACGACGTGATCGGGGAACAGGTCCTCCTCAGTTTTCTCAAGGGATTCCTCCCGTCGATGGGAGAACATGTCGTAAAGGAATTGCATCGGGTGAGCGCCTTAGAAACCGTCCGATGGGCCGTGTTTTTGACGTTCGCCTGGTTCGGCGCGTTGGTGTTCTATGAACTAGACTATGCGTTGAACGTCGTATTTGAGAGTACGTGGCGCCGCCATCCTCTCATCTCAACCGCCATCGCCGTGGCCTCGGTCGGAGTGACCGGACTGATATTGATTGTCTCCTACATCGCGACCCAAACTGTCAATTTTATAACGGGATATGCACCAAGACTCTGGGGGCTCGATCTCCTGGCCCTGGCAGCCCATGATCTGTTTCTCGCCTACACGCTCCCTTTCGCACTTGCCTTCTTCTCGGTCACAGTGCTCTATCGGCTTGTTCCACGGAGGGGGCCGAAATGGCGTGAGGCGATGATCGGGGCGCTGACGTTCAGTCTTCTCTGGGTCGCTGCCAAACTCTCATTCGTGATCTATAGCAACTATGCGACCGTGTACGGCGACCTCTATGGATCACTTTTGGAAGTCATTCTACTGCTCTTGTGGGTGTACTACTCCGCGGCCCTCTTGTTGATCGGCGCCGAGGTCGCCCATCGCCTTCAACAACAGGCGCAGGTACTATCAGCCGCTGAGGCGAGAGCTGTGCAGTCAGAGCACGCTGTACCAAAGAGTCCATAAACAGAATAAATAAGAAGAACCAACCGGTCATTCTGGTGTCATTGACTTCTCAGATTGAACGAGGCCGATTGGATTAACCAGGTCAAGCCAATAGACCAAATCAGCCTGTTGGCTTCTGGACTTTTTCTGGTGGGGAGATCCCTTCGTGGCTACAATAGCACCCGATACTAGAAGGGAACCGCCTCATGCTCGACGACTTCAGCAAAGACATGCTCATGCTCGGCGGCACCGTCGTTGGCTTCATCGCAACGGTGTTGACCCTTCTGGAGAAGCTACTCGAAGTCAAAGCCCGTTTTACGTCGCTGACAGCTAAGAAGGAACGAAAATCGCCGTCCCCGGCCGAGCGTCCGGCTGCTGACTCGCCTTCCACGACCGGTTTCTTTTCATCTAAACCCCTCCGTGGGGTTTCCTATCTCCTCTTGTACGAAACCAGTGTGATCGTCGCAGCGGGCCTGCTGCTCAACTACATTGGGCTGACGTTGAGCCGACATTTGGAGAGTATCCTGTTTCTCGATATGACAGGAACGGCACTGGTTGCGTTCCTCTTGGGTCCCTGGTGGGGAGCCATTGTCGCGCTCCTCTCGAATTCTGTTGTGAACTGGTTATTGTACCCAGAAACCGGCGGGGATGTGGGCATTTTCCCCTGGTCGCTGGTCAACATCGCCGGTGCGTTCTATTGGGGCTGGATGGCTAGGCAGCTCGGCTTTCAGACCTATCTCCGCACAGGACGTAATTCCGCCCTGTCACATGGTTGGTTCCTGTATATCTTTGGGGTCGGCGGCGCGGTCGTCATGAGCTTGCCGGGAACGTTCATTCAAGCGGCATTGCATGAGCAAACGATCTTTGCCTTGAACCCTGACGTGGCCGAGTCAGTGAGCCAGCGTGTACTCAAATGGGAACAGATGGCGCATCTCTATCTCGACTCCTTTTTTGGTTTCACGTGGGGTGACAGTCTGAGCTGGTGGATCGTGAACTGGTTTCAGAACTGGATCCGCTATGTGCCGGATAAAACCATGAGTGCCGCCATCGCGCTTGTGGTTCTCAAGTATGGGTATCCGCTCTTTGAGCGTGAACTGATTCATGGAGGACCGGAGGGTGAGCGTCCGAACGATGAGCGTATTCTGCCGCTGGTGTTGGGGTTGCTCTATGCCCCTTCCTTCGCTGCTCTGCTCAGCAGTGACACGTACGGAGGTCCGACCTACTGGCCTTTGTGGGCTGCGCCTTGGATATTGATTCTGGGTGGCTATGGCTATTTGCGCTATTGGGGGACCGGTGAGGCCGCTCTGCAGACAGCCAAACTTCAACGAGCCGATCGGTATGCCCGCGCGTTGAAACAGATTGGGCGGGAAGCCTCCCATGAATTCTGTAAACGGCTGACCTTCATGACGCTGATCGCAAGTCTACTCTTTGCCCTCTGTCTTCCCATCCTCTTATCGGATTTTTACCGCGCGACCTTCAAGTTCTTCTGCGTCGTCTACGGATTTCTGCTGGTGGTCCAGCTGGTGCGTATTTCTATCGCGCAAAACATCTCCGTCTCCAGGGCGAACGATTAATTGTAAGGACGTGAAGGGTGAGGCGTTAGGCGTAAGGGACACAGAGAAAACGGTCTCGTACCTCTGGCGCGTCACGCGCCTGACGCCTTACCCCTCACGCCTAACGATTCAGATCCGCGAAGCTGGAGAAAGCGTGCGATAGCCGACCGCGTGACCAGCCCGACGCTCTCTCCGTTCTCCATCACCACGAGACAATCAAAGCCGTTCTGGGTCATTCGGTCCATTGCCTGCATGATGGACCAGTCTGGTGGGATACAGAGTGCCGGCGACGTCGGACGCATCATCTCGCGAACGCGGCGCCATGGCCAGAGGGCTGTGGGAAGCGCCTGTACGTCTCGCACGGTGACCACCCCGAGAACCTGTCCCTCTTCGCACACAGGGAATGCGCCATATCCCTGCGCGACAAAGTATTGATCGACCGCGTCCTGCACGCTCATATCCGGCAACAAGGTCACGGAGCGGTGGACCATGACCTGGCGAACGGTCACCGATGCTAACAATATCCGTGGGGTCGCCTGTCGCTTGTGATTCAAGGCTGCTGCAAAGAGGAATGCGCCGATACACATGAGCCAGACCCCGTTCGTCGTGATCGACTGACTCAGGAACCCGGACCAGGCGCCTACCATCAGGACCACACCGCCCAACCCGAGCGCGACACCGAATCCTATTCCGACGAATGCGGCCTGACTGGTGGCTCGATGAAAATCTTTGTTTCGAGCCCACAGACCAGCCCGTAAGATACGCCCTCCGTCTAACGGAAACCCCGGGATCAGATTAAACAGTCCAAGCTGCATATTCACCATGCCCAGCAGGCTCCCAAGGGCGACAAGCCCTTTCATTCCTGGCTGTGAAAATAATGATTCCATGGCCATGGCTCCGCCGAGACAACCGGCTCCCAGGATCACACTAACGAGCGGTCCTGCGATTGCGATCAAGAACTCGGCGCGCGGACTGGGCGGCTCTTTTCCCATGTGCGCCATTCCCCCGAAAATGAACAAGGTAATCTGTCTGATAGGGATCTGATAGCGGAGCGCCACATACGAATGTCCCAGTTCATGCAGAAGGACGGAGAGGAACAACAGGAGGGCAGCAATACCACCCATTCCCCAATAGCGCGGAACCGATAGTCCAGGCAACGTATCGGGTAAATAGTCTGTCGCGAGTGACCAGGTCACAAAGAAAAATACGGCAAACCAGGAGGCATGCAGGTGAATCGGGATGCCAAGCGCACGGCCGATTTTCCAATTGGGCAATACCATGTGTTTACCGTAACAGTGCGGGAATTCGAGCGTCAACGGCAGGCTGCTGAAAAAGTCCGCCAGCATCGTTCTCGCATCGTTCAGATCCTCAACGTACCGATCGAGATTTTCGGAGGTCGGAAGACTGGATGGAGTTTTTCCGTTCGCCAAGATCCATTGAATGGGCGAACGGCCCCACGAAGTGCGGTCGGTACCTCCTCCGGTCTTCACTCGCTGCGGCCTTGCCTGCGGAACGGCGCGTCTCGGCGCGCCGGGGTTGGGTGGGTGAGAAGTCTGGCCATTTTGAGCAGCCTGCAGGATCAGGTATACTTGCCACCATGCCGCGTTACTTCCCACACATGCTGTGCCTAATCCTCGCAGTGCTGCTTATCCCAGCGATGCCTTCCTGCACGCAAGCCCAAGTGATCAAGTCTGGCCCACCGTCCTGTCCCGGTGTGGCGTTGACGTTCGACCTCTGCCCGGTACGTAACGGAGGGGGTTACGATCAGGGGCTAATCGACTATTTGATTGAACAGAAGATCCCCGCCACCTTCTTCATGTCCGGGAAATGGATGACGAAGCATGATCGGCAAGTAAAAGCCCTCCTCCAGGTCCCATTCTTTGAAATCGGCAGCCATGGGGACGTCCACCAGCACATGCCCTTCCATTCGGCGGAGGAGCAGGAGCGAGAAATGCTTGGACCGGTTCGCTTGCTCAAAACCAAGTATGAACATGATGCGACCCTGTTTCGTCCTCCCTACGGAGAGTTCAACGATGATACGGTCAATGTGGCCCGCGCACGCGGCCTCCAGTTCGTTCTGTGGAATGTCGTGTCCGGCGATCCCGACCCCACGCTCACGGCGATCCAAATCGAGGGTCGGCTGAAGCGATTTGTCCGGAAGGGAAGTATCATCGTCATGCATGCGAACGGGAAGGGCCAACATACGCATGAGGTGGTGCAAGATCTCCATCAACATCTCTTGCCGGAGCGCAACCTCACCCCCATGACCGTGAGTGAGCTTTTGTCCTGTGGCCAGGCAGCCCCATGAATCACCCGATCGTGCGGCTCATGACGGCGAACGATCGAGCTGCTGTCGTGGAATTGCTGGCAGACGCCGATCCCTGGAAACGTCTGGGCTATCAAGCCAAAGATTGGGACAGCTATTTCACACCGCTTCCCCAGGGGCGTGACAGCTTTGTTGTGGAACAGGATGGCAGAGTAGCCGGCATCGCGGTCGTTCGTCAGAAATTCTTACTCGGCGATTATTTGGAACTGTTAGGAGTGGCGGGCTGGGCGAGAGGCAATGGGCTAGGGGGACAGTTGCTCACACATGCCGAAGAAGCTGTGTTTGCGAGGGTAAAGAACTTGTTCGCTTGCGTATCGGACTTCAATGACCAGGGCCGGAAATTTTACAAGAAACAGGGCTATCAGGAGATTGGCCCCATGCCGGATTTTCTCATCCCGGGCAGTGCAGAAATTCTGTTGCGCAAGGCCAGCGGCCCGGTGAGGGGAAAATAAGAAGGAGCCTATGCAGGTCAAAAAGCTTCTCCACACCCGCATGCGGGTCAGCGATATGGAACAGACGATCCAGTTCTATACGGATGTCCTTGGGCTTGAGGTGCTGGAACGAAAGGTCTCGCCGCGTGGTTCGCACCTGGCCTTTCTCAAGGTGCCCAACAGCGAGGAACTGATCGAGCTGACCAGTTTTCCTCCGAGCGGGCCAGTGAGAGTTCAGGAAGATCTCGTCCATCTCGCCTTTCAGGTAGAGAGCCTCGACGATACCATTGCGTCGCTCAATGCGAAGGGTGTCAAGGTGACGGACGGGCCGACCACAACCTCTTCCGGAAGCCGCTTCATTTTCATCGATGCCCCGGACGGGTACGAAGTTGAATTGATCGAGCGCCCGCCAGGCATCAAGATCGTCTGAGACCCGCATCACGTTCCTCTTTCCCTCCCGACACCGTTCATGTTACGTATCTCTCCCTGTTTTCCTTTCTGCTCAAGGAGTTAGACATGAAGAATGGATATTTTCGCGGTCATGGGCTGGGCAACGACTACATTGTGATGGACCCCAAAGAACTATCGTTCTCGCTCACTCCATCGCGGATCAAGACGATCTGCGATCGGAACTGGGGGCTCGGCAGCGATGGGATCCTCGCGCTGGTTCCGTCAAAGCACGCGGACTTCGGTGTGAGAATCTTCAACCCTGACGGCAGCGAAGCGGAAAAATCCGGCAACGGCCTTCGCATCTTTGGCCGCTATCTTCACGCGACCGGCAAGACGAAAAGGAAGCAGTTCACCGTCGAGACCAAAGGCGGTTTGGTTACGGTGACGCTGCATGTAGACCGGCATGGAGATACGAGTGCCGTCACCGTCGAAATGGGTCGGGCCACATTCGAACCAACATCACTTCCCTGCACTCTCACGGCCAGCGAACTGATTGAACAGCCCATCCAGGCGGCGGGCCGATCGCTGACCTTTACCGGAGTCAGCGTCGGCAATCCCCACTGTGTCGTGTTCAAACCAGTCGGGCAGTCCTGGTCGCGCGAGGATCTCCTGAAATTGGGGCCGGCATTAGAGAATCATGTCTTGTTCCCGAAGCGAACGAACGTGCAACTCGCTGTGCCGACCGGCCCGAAGGAACTCTTCATCCTTATTTGGGAGCGTGGGGCCGGAGAAACCCAGGCCTCAGGGTCTTCCTCCTGTGCTGCGGCGAGTGCAGCGATCAGACTCGGGTTAGTGAAAAGCCCTGTGACGGTGAAGATGCCGGGAGGACAGCTCAATATCCAGGTCGCCCATGATTTCAGTCTCACCATGAAGGGGCCGGTCGCGGAAGTCGCGCGGGGAAGTCTTAGCCCCTCCTTCGTGCGTAGCCTGCATTGAGTGAGCCATCCGGATACGCTCTCAGCCTCAAGTCCTTGATCAAGTTGCCCTGGGGTCTCTCGGTCCGTAGAATAACGCCATACAGGCACGTGTCCCCTGCTGGCCGCTGAAGGACGAGAGCTGATGGCTACCTCCCACGACCTCCAATCGAAACTCGACCATCTCCCAGACCAGCCAGGGGTCTATCTGTTCAGAGATGGGCAAGGCGAATTACTCTACATCGGGAAAGCCGCAGTTCTGTCCAACCGAGTGAGATCCTATTTTCAAAAAGGGGCCGACTCCTCTCCAAAAACCACCGTCCTGGTCGGTCACATTGTGGATATCGAAACGATCGTCACCCGATCGGAACTCGAAGCGCTCATCCTTGAAAGCAATTTGATCAAGCAGCATCGTCCTCGCTTCAATGTGGTCTTACGGGACGACAAGCAATACCCCTATCTTCGCCTGCCGATCAAAGAAGACTTTCCTCGCCTCTCCATCGTCCGCCGCGTGCAACAGGACGGCGCACTCTACTATGGTCCCTACACACCGGCAGGAGCCTTGCGGGAGACGTTGAAAGTCATCAAGAAAGCTTTTCCGTTGGCCACTTGTACGATCCTCATAGATGGCAAGGCTGAACGGGCTTGTATCGAATTCGAGATTAAACGGTGCATGGCCCCCTGCACCGGCAATCAATCGAAAGAAGACTACCATCACATTGTTGCGCAGGTCCGCCAGTTTCTGGAAGGGCGCGACCGTGAACTGCTGGACGACTTGCGTGTCCAGATGGAAGCGGCAGCGGAGCGTGAGGACTTCGAGGAGGCGGCGCGCTTGCGCGATCGGCTTTTCAACATCGAGCGCACACTCGAAAAGCAGCGTATTACCCAAACGACGACGACAGACCAAGACGTGATCGGACTGGCACGGCAAGGCTCAGCAGTCGATCTCCAGATTCTCTTCGTGCGCGGCGGCCTATTAATCGGACGCAAAGATTTCTTCTGGCCCCATTCAGCCGACACCGGAGACGAGGAACTGGTTCGATCCGCCATTGAACAGTTCTACAACAAGGATGGTCAGCCACCCAAAGAACTGCTCATACCCACCGATCTTGACGACGCGACGGTCATCGAAGAATGGCTCTCGGGGAAACGAGGAAACGCCGTCCATGTCGTGGCCCCTGAGCGAGGTGTGAAGCATCAATTGCTTCTCCTGGCGGAAGAAAACGCAGCGGCCGCTGTGGCCAATCATTTGCGAGACGAAGAAATTGGACGGCAGGCCATTGAAGAACTCAAGCGGCTCGTACGGTTGGATATCGCGCCTCGACGTATCGAAGGGTTCGACATTTCCAACACCATGGGTAACCAGTCTGTCGCCTCCCTGGTCGTATGGGAAGATGGGCAGATGAAGAAAGCCGACTACCGCCGGTTCAAGATCCAAACCGTCACCGGCGCCAACGATTTCGCCAGTATGCAGGAAGTCGTGTTGCGGCGTTATCGCGACAGCGAAAACCTCGCCAAGCCAGACCTTGTGTTGATCGACGGAGGGCTGGGCCAGCTGGCTGCTGCGATCGAGGCATTGAAACAGGCTGGTCAACCAGACCTGGCCATCATCGGCCTCGCCAAGGCCAAAGGTGACAAAGAGGAGCGGATTTTTATCCCGGGGCGAAAAAATCCCATTGTGCTTCGGGCGAATTCCCCGGCCACCCATCTCGTGCAACGGATTCGCGACGAGGCCCATCGATTCGCGATCACCTTTCATCGCAAGCTACGTGGCAAGGCCTTGATGGCCTCGTCGCTCGATCAGGTCGGAGGCATCGGCGAAATCACACGGGCCCGATTGCTCAAACAATATGGCAGTCTGACGAACGTTGCTGCCGCCACGGACGACGAATTGACAGCAGCCGGCCTCAATACCAAGACCATCGCGCAGATGCGAAAAGCTCTCTCGAAGACCACGCCGCCTCGCAGTTGAACACGGCCATCCTGCGAATACAGACTCCGTAATCTAATAGGGTATCGGGTAGATCTATCCCGAGCATGGTATTGGGCGCAGATCCATCTGTCATGGCGAGGTGTCCTACTTGAACGTAAAGACTTCAACAGTTCAGGACTGTTTGCCTTTCCCGTCATTTTCATGGAGTTCCAAGATAGCGGGAAAGTGCGCTATGCCCAATAACCATCAAGATAGGGCCATTCAGCACCATATGTAATATTCACTGTTGGCACTAAAATCTCACTGTGGCTTCCTTTGACGGAGTCGGTAATATGACTACAGCTTTACCTGTGGCAGATTCAGGAACGCCGTTCACGTACGCGATACCGCAAGGATTCGTATTCGAACATAGGGGCAGAATGCCTCGGTTAGGAAATCTGACCCTGTTTGACAATTCAGTGAAGACGCACTCGTGCTTCCCCAGCAAGATGAGGTATCAGGCATGGCCTAGTGATGACCCAGAGGTTGCGTCGTGATCCTCCGCGGGCTAGAGAAGTTCCGGTATCCATCCCGAAAAGAGTTTCAGCGCCTGGGTGAGATTATGCACCAGGTGCGAAGTGTTCAACGTCAAGACCATCTGCCTCTCTTGGCCGCATCGGTAAGCTCTCTCGTGCCTCATGAGTTTTCCGCGTGTGGAACATTCGACGTTCCTAAGAAGCAGTTCCAAATCGGTCATTCGAGTTACGGGGAGGAGCATACCCATCTCTATGAAACCCAAGGGTATCGATGGGATCCTGCCGTTCATCTTTTGGAAGCCACCCGGAATGCGACGGTCTCGAGCGAGGACCTCCTCGATCTGGAGATCCCCAAAGCCGTGATCACGCTCAAGCTTGACGGAGGCATCAAGGAGTGCCTGACGTTCGGGGTACGTGGGGCGTTAGGCCAGTGCACCTACTTTGCTTTCAGCAATTTTGACCAGCGGTTGATGACCAAATTCGAGACCATGATGCAGATTCTTAGCCCGCATCTTCACCTCGCGTACATGCGAGCGACATCATGGGCAAACTATGGCCAGCCAGGACAGAAGCAACTGGCCCTCACGAATCGTGAAGAAGAAATTATGCGTTGGGTAGCGGAGGGGAAGACGAATTGGGAAATTTCGATCATCCTGCACGTGAGCCTCAACACGATTAAGTTTCATCTCAAGAACGTGTACCATAAGCTCGGAGGGGTGGAAAACCGATGGACCGCGATCGCACAATGGCAGAATCGTTCCTTTGATCTGACGCTCCCAGATATAGTCACGCCTCGGGATCTCTCTCCAAAAATCAAACGCATTGTCCGTTAATACAGACAGCCAGGCTCTTGCCGCTTTTTATGGTGTACTGGCGTGGTATGTTCAACGAAAACCTCTATGTCATAACGGTTAGAGCGGTGCGCAAAACCTGTACGGTATATCACTAAACATCATCAGCGGTTCCCCGCCATGAAACAGCCTATACTCCCACCGACGTAACTGGGCACTCGTCGAGGGCATCCGCTTGCTCTATATCCCGACCATCGATCCGTGGTCTCTTCTGGAAGGTAACGGACAGATTTTTCGGCCCCATAAGAAAGCCGAAATGTTCGTCGACAGGTTTCGCGAAAGCTGATTTGGCAACGGAGAAATTTCGGAACAGCATGGCCATCGCAGACTTCATTTCCAAGAGTGTCAGATTGCGCCCAGGACACAATCGAGGGCCTGCGCCGAAGGGAACAAAAGCTTTGGGATTATGTCCCTCCTCTTGACCCCTATGAGGAGCCATCCAACGCTCGGGCTGAAATTGATCAGCGGCTGTAAATTCACGTTCCTGCATGCTGCACTGCCTCGTCAGTAAGAAGATCGCGGTGCCTTTTGGAATCTGGGCCCCGCCTAATTCCACGTCCGTATTCGCTCCGAGAAACAGGATGGGGAACACGGATTTCAAGCGCATGGTTTCGAATGATACAGCCTCCAAGTACCTGAGGCGCTCCGCATCGCGAAAGTCACGCAGCATGTTGGACGGCCCCAACACATCGTCTAACTCTTGCTGAACGTGTCGCTGAATATCGGGATGATCCGTCAAAAAGTGAAGCATCCAGGCCATCGTCGCCGCGGTCGAATCTTCCCCTCCGATCAGCATGGTCAGCACGTTGCCGAAGATCTCCTCTTCGGTAATTTCGGCTCCATCGACATCGCGGGCCGCAAGCATGGCTTCGAGAAAATTCGTGGGATGCGTTGCCAGGTCGGGATTCTGCGCCAACCGTTTCCGGCTATGTGCAATGAATTCAGTGAGTGCCGCACGGATTGCCACTAAGGCCTTGTCCAAGGCGCGATCTGCGGGCAGTTTCACAAAATGCCAATAGGGGAAGGGAGCATTGATTCTCCGATTGACCATGGGAAATACTTTCTCAAGGTGCCGTTGAATATCAGCTCCCTGATCCTCCAGCGTATTCACATCGTACCCAAATGCGAGAGTACTCGTGACATCAATTGTGTAGCGCATCAGATCTTCTTGCACATCGATTGGGGCATCCTCAGTCGTCGCTCGATCCCACCGCTTCTTCAACCGCTCCGTCACCTTCATGAGAGTCGGGAAGAAAGTCTTCAAGTGCGCCGTATTCAATGCCTGCATGGCTGTCCGCCGCTGCCTGAGCCACTGATCGCCCTCCGCTGAGAACACGCCATTGATTCCCATTTCATTTAACACAGGCGCGATTGATTCAAGGCGACGGTAAGCAGCGGGGCGCTTGCGCAGAACCTCATTGATGAGATTCGCGTCGGACACCGCTACGACGTTCTTGCGGGCAATTCTAAACTTGTAGAGGGATCCGTACGTGCCGGCCCATTGTTCGAGGATCGAATGCAACCGCTGTAAATCGAGCTGCAGGATGTTACCAAGAATCGGCAGTCCATCCGGGCCTGGGAGGTTCTTCAGTGTCCGGTGTGAGTGAACAGACACCGGGCTGTCCTGTTCCTTCAGGGTGTGTGGGGCATGAAAGGGGCATGTGGCCGGAGTGGAAGTGTCCATGGTGTTTTCTCCTTTGTGCTCCCTGTATGCGCGGGGGAGATTGAGTGAGCGACCGGTCTATGTTCTGTGTCGCGTCCTGACTGCTTCACCGGCCAGGCTATGACAATTTCTTCTGCAGGGGACCTACCCTTGCGGGTAGGCCACTCGCCGCAGACTTTCGCGTATGTTGCCATCAGCCATGATGCAACCACACAACACACGCTGTGCCTTAGTCGCCTCACGAGAAGGAGAATGTCATGACAACTCCCCTGCCCCATCTATCGCACGCGACTGACTTGGAGTCGATCCTAGAGATCCTACGGAGCAGAAAAACACGCCGCTTCGGATGTGGGATGGAAATTCCGGAAGGCCCGCTTCGCTTCCAAAGTCAGCTCCCACCAGTACCCTTGTCAAAGGAAGAGCTGCATTATCTGCTGTTCGCAGGAGTCGGCCAAACCGGCATGCATCTCGGCGACATGCAGTACGCCCCTCGGCGTGGCGGTGAAGATGGTCAGGGTATGGCTATCATGAGCTTTCAGGGCAGAACGGCTCCGAGCCCCTGTGCGGCTCAGGCCACTCGTATGTTCGTCACCGACGACACAGGTCTGTACTTCGTTGCGCGGGTGCCGGACCCCGACAGCAGGGAAATGCCACTTCTGGTGAAACTCAGGGATGGTCGTCTCGAAATCCCTCGTGAAATGCCCTACATGTTGTCGTTCAACCAGTGGTATGTGAACCGGCCGGGCACACTGTACTGTATCCCTGTGACGGACATCGCAAGTGTGTATGTGAATCTCTTGCTTGTCCTTTTCAGCAGCGAGTGCGGATACTTCGTTGTCGACTCCGACAATGGAAATGCAGCGTGTGGGCTCGATGGCTTCCGCAAGAGCCGGGGCGGCCATCTCTACGATGATATGGCGAAGCGTCGTACGATGACTTTGCGCGACATCGATGCCGCGATCAACGACACCGCGCTTCAGGAACAGGCGGTGGTCTGCCAGAACATGTTTTTGATGGAGCAAGCATTAGGGCTTGGAGGTGGAATTCATAGCGTCGGGAGCGGCCGCCATCTTCTAGGGTGGGAACCCCCGATATTCGAGGGTCTCGGATTCCACTTCGCTCCATCCCCTGTTTCAGGCGTCCGATCTAATCCCGTAGGGGTTCCTGACGTATGGGAAGGTCCGTGCCCCCCATTTTTGCCCTCAATGGAGGAAGCCGTTCTGAGGATGATGACGTCAAAGTTTGGAGAAATGGGTACGTATTCGAGTTCAGGAGCGCGACCCTGGACCGTTGCAAGCACGTCATCATCGATACGGAAGCATGACGAGCGAGCGGTGGAAGCGACGATTGCGTTCTGTACCTACGTCATGCGGACGTATGGCCGATTCCCTGCCCATACCGATGCGTTCAAAACGGTCGTGGCCTTTCAAGCCCACCATGTGGATGTCGGCTTCTACGATACGTTCTACCCGAATGAGTCGGTTCCACAGGCGCACCGCGATCATCTCATGGCTTGGCATCAAGGAGATCATGCAGCGGAGCCAGTGTCGTCCTTATTACAGGAAGGAGCGCACCCATGATCCCTCGTCGTCGAGTTGTGATTACGGGGATGGGCGTCGTGTCGCCGCTCGGGTGTGATCTTGGAATGTTTTGGCATCTCCTGAGCAGTGGGGAGACCGGAATCCGGCCGATCACTTGCTTCGACACCTCGCCCTTTCAATCGTCCCTTGCCGGGGAGGTAAACGATTTCGACCCAACGGACTTTATTCAGCCCAAAAAGGCTCGTCGTATGGGCCGCGTCTCCCAGTTCGCCGTCGCTTCAGCTCTCATGGCCGGCCGGGATGCTCTGCTTGATATGGATCAAGAGGATCGAGATCGCGTCGCAGTCTGTTTTGGAACGTCGGTTGGAGGATTGAAAGAAGCCTTTGACGCGCACGACTCCATGCTCGCCAAGCAGTACAAACACACGAACCCCTTTACCATGACCACCACGTTCCCCAATGCCGTATCAGCAGAGGTATCGATCGCAATGGGAGCCCACGGCGAGTGCGAAACCTATTCCATCGGCTGCTCCTCAACGGCGAATGCCATCGGTCGGGCCTATGACCTCATCCGGGCACACGACGTCGATATTGTCGTGGCAGGAGGAGCCGAAGCGCCCCTCCACCCCACGATCTTTTCCGCCATGGATGCAGGCCGAACGTTGGCGCCAGATCAAGGAGGAACGATTCGCAACCTCCCTCGACCGTTCGACCACACTCGCTGCGGCATCGTTCTAGGAGAGGGTGCAGGTTGCCTGATCTTGGAGGAACAGGGACATGCCGAACGTCGTGGGGCTCCTATCTATGCCGAACTGGAAGGCTGGGGCTTTACCACCGATGCCTTCTCCATGGCTCGCCCCGATGATACGGGTAAAGAGCACCGCCGCGCCATCGATTGTGCTCTTGCTTCGGCCCATTGGTTCCCGGAAGAAGTGGACTACATCAACGCCTGCGGCTTGGGAACCGTGGAGCTTGATCTTATCGAGACGATGGCCATCAAGGGCGCTCTGGGCTCGCGCGCCTATCGGATTCCTATCAGTTCTTTTAAGTCTGCGCTCGGCCATGCCTTTGCAGCCAGCGGGGCATTTCAATTGATTGGTACGGTGCTCGCGCTCCAGTATCAGTTCATTCCCCCCACACTTCATCTCACGCACCCGGATCCTCAATGCGACCTGGACTATGTGCCTTGTGTTGGACAAGCACGGACTCTGCAGCGAGCGTTGGTGAATAGTTTTGGGTTTGGAGGGAAGAACATCATCATCCCTGTCTCACGCGTGGATAGTTCCGTATTACTTGATCGGTTGATTCATGAGAGGAAGGGAGCCGGCCATCACAGGTCCATGGTTACATCGGCTTTTTCGCGTTCTTACAGCCCGGGCTTGGCTCAAGGAAGTTCCAAGTGATGAATGA
>JBGTMB010000214.1:0-5160 GCA_041743755.1 Nitrospiraceae bacterium
CGCGCGGTTCCTCGGACATCTTTCACATAAAGGGCCGCGCGCGAAGACCCTGATTTCTGCAACCGCATCGAGATCGCGAATTTCCAGATGCGAGGCGGTGTAAGCGGGGGATGTGGGAACTAGGTCTCTCTCGTTCACTCAACGTGGCGTGCGCGCAGGAATGATCGGCGCGCACGCCGAGAATAGATCATGCGCAGCCATACAACTCATCCCCTGGCGGCATATCTCCCAGATTCGGCCCTCGCGCTACGCCGTGAAATGCTGGTGACGAGCCTTTTCAAGTATGTGGCGGAGATTCAAGAGATCGAGGACGGGTATGCCTTCAAATTCCGCCGCTCGGAACTGCTCATCCGGCGCATCGCCGATTACATCGTGTTCGAGGGGCAACACTCTCTGCAGCTGATGTTCATGCTTGTCTCTGAGCCGAAAGACGGTGCTGTCTGGTTACAGGTGCGAGGCCCGGAAAGCGAGAGGGAGCATATTCGAACCTCCTATACGACCCACCTCATGCGTGTGAGCCCTCCAGCGTTAAAGAGCGGGAATTGCCGTCTCCTCAGGTTGACGTCCTTCGGAATCAATCTCTTGCCCTGTGCTTGAGCTAGGCCATGTGGCGTGCTGGTTCTTTTTCCACCGAACGTTTCGGTAGATGTGCATTCGGGCTCGCCTCGGCTTTTGATGCGAGAGGCGTTGGCGGTTGAAGGCGATGACGTGGTCGACGACGTCCCCGCAATGGACACATCGCAGGGCGGGGATTCTGTTTCCTCCCTCGTAGATGATCTCCGACACTCTGAGGCCGGCACAGCGGGTGCATCGCATAGTCTCTCCTTGTTACATGATTGTAATTTGTGGAGGCCCAATCAGGCGGTCGCTCGTGGCTGAATCAGGAACTGCCTGTACCGAGGTGCTCCGAATCTGCTCACGAATGGGGAGGACAACCTCACGGATAGGTCCGAACTGAAAATCCGCGAGTAGCTGGTGAAGCCGGTCAGCCGTCTTGTTGAGATTCACGTAGTGACAGAACTTGGAAAGCCACGTGTCTCGCATGCGCGGCTGCATGGCGTCGATCTCCCACGACCGCACGTAGACGACGATCGGTTGGTCGAAGGCTTCGATTCGTGAAAGAAGGGATTTCAGCGCCGGGTAGTTGAGAGATCGAAGGTACCCACCGCCTCCTATGACCATGCGGAACCCTCCAACATTCAGAGTGGAGGGTGGGATTTCCCACAGACTGCGTTCTTCCCAGCAAATCCGGTGAATCCATCGGTTTGCGCCAGGAATCCCTGCCAGATCATGCACGATGGGAAGCACGCTGCTGTCGTATAGAAAACCTTCTTCGGCCACGATCGGCAAGGCCCACGGTGTGTGTGCGGTGATGCTCAGGCTCGGTGCACGGAATCCGACGACCTGGTGTCCCGTAATATCCTCCAGGATACCTTTGGCTCGATGAATGTCCTGTCGAAAACTCTGTGGGGTTTGCTCGGAGACTAACTCATGCCCGTAGCCAAGACAGGCAATCTCGTGGCCGGCGGCCGAGATCGCGTGAATAACCGATGGATGCTGCTCGGCCAGCCATCCGAGCGTGAAAAACGTGGCTTTCGTTGAGCGGAGAACGAGTAATTCCAGGATGCGTTCGACGTTCGTCTGTATCCGACTCTGGAACGATGACCAATGACGCCGCCGCTGGGGAGAGTCGAATCGCGATGCATGAAAATGCTCTTCGAGATCGAAGGTCACAATATGGCGCGGTTGTGTGCGGATACCTTGCGTGGTGGTCTCCTTGGGGAAGTCGGAGTCCGGGACTTGTCCCTTCTCCTGGCAAGAAGGGACAAGCGCGGGGAGGCAGGTGCGCGAGAGGGACGTACCTGGGCTCCGATATGCGGGCAGGGTGGTAGAGGTGTTCGTCATTGAATTACCTTCTGGCGGATTGTTGCTCGATGACGGTAAGACAGGAAACGCAGTAGAGCGAATCGGGCTGCACTCTGAGCCTGGCATAGGGGATTTGATGACTGCACCGGGAGCAGATCCCGTAGGAATATGTATGCAGAGATGTGAGCGCTTGCTCGATCCGACGGAGCTTTTCGATGGCAAGGAGCTTTACGGACAAGGCGATGTCGCTCTCATATTCAGCCGCGGCTTGGTCGCTCGGATCAGGGAAGAGTTCGGACTCTGTGGCGATGAAATGTGAAATCATGGTTTCGCGTGTGAGCATTGTTCGGAGTCTATGGAGTTCGTTCTGAAGATCTGTATAATTCGTGCTCTTCGGTATGGGGATGTTCGAGCGTTTCGACGGAACAACTCTCGGGACATGGTTCGATGCGCTGATATTCGGCATAGGCGTCACCTCCGTGTGGAGATACTTCTATTATGTTCAAGGCACAGGACGATCAGCGCCAGATCAAATTTGTGTAACGTGTGTTGGGTGATGCACGGAGCGGAGAAGAGCGCGGGAGGCGTGATTCGTTAAATACGAGAAGAGAGCGTGCGTTCTGTCGCGGAGGTCTGTCTGTGACAGCAAGAAATTAACAAACTTGTAATGTTCCGTTGCGTTAGGCGTAATGGTGCGAGGTCATGATGCTAGGGTTTAGTCACGATAGACGTATAGCGCGTACGCCGTCCGGAGAGCTGTGGCTCAGGGGTTTGAATTGGTAACCATCATGATGAAAATGTTCGGTGTAGCGGCTTTCTGTGCGCTGTTGCTTGTTTCCGTAAGCTGTGTGCGTCCGCAGAAGTACATCGACATAACTTGTGGGAAAATGCCAAGCGAGACGCTGCTCGATCGAGAAGTGGCTATTCAATGTCAACAGTTTCGACAAGACGAAGCGGCCACTGCCGTCTACAACGAGGCGACTTTGCTTCTGAAGTCGTACCGGGCCTGTTTGGAGACGTATGAGCAGGTACCAGCGCGTGCCCGTGAGTATTGCGGAGAGTATGGGAAAGCTCTGCGAAATATCGGGCTCCAGATCAAGGAACCTCTCGACACAGATCCATCGGCAAAGGATGCGGCTCGAATTCCGTAGAAACCGAAGTCCTAGCTCTCTAGGGCGTACGGTTCGTCTCGTACAACTCCATCGACATGACACGGGGCACGCGGTAGAGATCGCTCATGATAGAATCAAAGGTCTCAGAGACGCCATGATATTCCTACACCAATCACAAGGAGAATCGACATGCGAAATAGATCAGTCTTGGCCTTCATAGCTCTTGCCGTCGTAACTTTCGCACAAACTGCCGACGCTGAGATGGATCGGGAGAAGTTATTGAAGGAGCCAGGAGTCTATGCAACCTTCGCCGTCTTCAAGGTGGGAGATCGATGGTCACAAATGGATAAGGAAGCCAAGGCTGGCAGTGTGGCGGACGTGAAAAAGGTATTTCAAAAGCATGCGGACAAGGTCGCCGTGGATACATACTTGTTGCAGGGATTGTCCGAGAGAGCCGACTTTTTCCTCAGGGTGCATTCCAAGGAAATGCTCGACAACCAGAGTTTTCTGGTGGACCTCATGGGCACAACATTTGGAAAAGGCCTGTAGTACACCGACACGTTCAATGGCATCACGAAGGCGTTGAATTATGTGCCGAAATTTCCAGAGGATCTGAAGGCCGAGCTGAAGACTCCACCGCCTCAGGGCAGTCCATACGTGGTGGTGGTCCCAGTCCGCAAAGATGCCGATTGGTGGCTGATGCCCCAAGAGGCCCGAACCACCTTGATGAAGGAGCATACGGATGCGACGGTAGTGTATCTGAAGACCGTCAAGCGCAAGCTCTATCACTCCAGCGGCTTGGACGACCTGGACTTCATCACGTATTTCGAGACAGCCAAGCTTGATGACTTTAACAATCTCGTGACCGCGTTATTACAGGTGAAAGAGAATCATCACAATAAACAGTTCGGTGAGCCTACACTACTAGGCACCATCCGCCCACTGGATGAAATTCTGGAGATCCTGAGCCGCTAGTCTGTCTCTCCGCACGATGCGCGTCTCGGTCTGGCATCCAGACCGAGACGCGCTGTTGAAGGAACGTCTTCATTGGTCATTTTCTCGGCTGAACCAGCCGTTCGGAAGTTTCCGTGCTACTGGTTGATCGTGCAGCTCTGGGGTTCCCATCGTTGGGATCGCCGATCTTGATCGAAAAACACGCGATAGCCCACACATCGAGAATTCCCTGCCAGGAACTCGTAGTCCCATACCTCGCTCCCGGTCGGAATTTTCTTGAGCCGCTGGGGGTAGCCGAATCGGCGGACTAGGTCGCTCTGCGTGATCTGGCCGATACTGGCTTCGAATTCATCCATTCGGGGATGACTGCACGACAGAAGGAGCGTCATGAGGCAGCAAGGCAGTAGGAACCACCATATTCCCATCCTTGTCATGTGAACAGATCGCCGGTTAAAGCGACCTCTCAGGGACTTGATCAGATAACTTATATCCAAGAGATTTGACCGAGATGATGGCCTCATCGAGTAGCGAGATCTTGAGCTTCAGCCTGCGGATATGCACGTCGACGGTTCTGGTGGTGCCGTAATAGTCATAGCCCCACACCGCATTCAACAAGACATCGCGGGTCAACACCCGGCCAGGGTGGTGTAGGAGTTGTTCAAGCAATCCAAATTCCTTTGCGGTCAAGCAGATTTCCTTGCCATCAACCTTCACTTCGTGTCGAGATAGATCCATCAGGAGCGGACCGTATGAGTAGGACTTTTGTTTCGGGTCATCGGTTCGTTCTAATCGTCGGAACAGAGCCTTGACCCGCGTGACCAACACTTTGGGGCTAAACGGTTTGGTGACATAGTCATCAGCTCCAAGCTCGAGCCCGATGATGGTGTCGGACTCTTCGGCTTTGGCGGTCAACATGAGGATAGGGAGGAAGGCAGTGTCTGGCGCACTCCGGATCTTCTTGCAGACTTCTAGTCCATCAATTTCTGGAAGCATGAGATCCAGGACAACCATATCAGGGCAGGCGGTTTTGATCAGCTTGAGGCCTTCGATGCCCGTCGTGGCAATCGCTGTCCGAAACCCATCTTTTTCAAGATACAGTTTCACTAACTGAGCAATGTCTGCTTCGTCTTCGACGATCAGTATCTTCTTGGGCGCATGGGTTGTCATATGGTTATCGGCGGGGCAGCTCGAGGCTACAGTGAGACGCTCATGGACCTGAGTCATTCTA
>JBGTMB010000215.1:0-4613 GCA_041743755.1 Nitrospiraceae bacterium
GAAGGCGAGATCATTTTCGTGAATCCTGATCTTCCCTGTGAGCCCGGTCATTACGTGGTGGTCGAGAGTGAGGACGGTCGCCCTGAGGGGACACTCTTGCGGCAGCTCAAGGAAATCGGCGGGCAGGCGATCCTTCATCCACTCAACCGACGGTATGAAGACCTCCCCGTGACGAAACAACAGCGCAGCTGAGGTTGAGTCGTACGGTTGCGGAAGAATCTTTGAGGATGGACACCCTCCGGCGATGACGGTAGGCTCAAAACTATTCACACTCGCGTTCCTGAGCCTGGCCGCAGTTTGTGCAGTCGGAGTATGGCTCGGCTACCGATTGTTTACCACCGGCTTTAGCGCAAAGACGGAGCCCCATGCGATCGAGGTGTTCATGGCGCGCCAGATTCGTCGTCTTGCCATTCCGATCGAGAATCGAAACGCGCAGAATCCTATCCCTTCGAGCCCTGACGTGATGAAAGAGTTGCTGGCGCATTTTGCCAATCACTGCGCCAGCTGCCATGCCAACAATGGCAGCGGCCAGACCCCGATCGGCAAGAACGTGTATCCGCGGGCGCCTGACTTACGATTGGCCGATACGCAATCGATGTCGGACGGTGAGATTTTCTGGGTCATTCACAACGGCATCCGCTTCACCGCGATGCCGGCCTGGGGAGAGGGAGACCCAGCGCAGGACATGGGGAGTTGGAAGTTGGTTCATTTCATTCGTCATCTCCCTCAACTGACGCCGAAAGAGATCGAACTGATGAAGACGCTCAATCCCAAAACGAAGAAAGACTTGAGTGACCATCATCACTAACAGACTAGGGAGAAACGATGCCGATTGCCGGAAATCCGATGGTCCGCATGTCTCGGCTAGCAAGACGTGACCCCTGGATGACCTCGGTCGTGAGATGGACGCTGAACAACATTCATGCGATGGCCAAATCAAAATTATTCATTCACTGGAAGGCAATAGTATGAAGAGGCGTATCGTGCTGCTCACATTCGCAGAACGTGGTTACCGACAGGGCTGCGATCTATACGATTAGCTGGACGCGGAGTAGGAGACTCTGAGCCACCAACCGAAGCTATAACGTTCTGTGTTCAGTTTCGAAGACAATGACGCCGGACGGGGGACCATAGCCGAGAGTGCGCTGTATCAACCATCAATCCAGGAGGTCACAATGAGCCACAGTCAACCATCACGAGTCAGCACATCTTTCCGATGGGGAGGGGTTGTGGGCTTACCGGTTGAGCATGACGGCGTGATGACGTACTCCGTCACTCGGCACGATCTTTTGCGGGCACGATTAGGCCTTGGTGTCGGCATGGGCATTGACCCCTAGACAGCCCGCGCCGCAGGAGGACTGAGACAGGGAGTCGCACATGAAGAGCACCGCGGCAGACGAGCAGGCCACCAAGTTTGCGATGTCGCTCACGCGTGGAGAGCTGAACCGAAAGCAAATCGCTTTTACAGTACTGGCGGATAAAGTTCGAACACTCATCTAGCTGACTGTTGAAAAAGTCCACCAGATCGACCCTTCGTGCGACGAAGATAGTACGGTGAGGATACATGAAGAAGACACCGACGATTGAAAAGGGGTTGGGAACATTAATTATTACCGGCAGCAGTGGACGTATTGGCAGTTCGTTTATTGATCGTATCGGGGAAACCTACACGGAGCTGGGCCTCGACCGCAAAGGCCCTCCCCATCCGCCGCCCGAGACTGAACACGTTATCGATTGCGACCTCACCTCGGATGAGAGCGTGTGGGATGCGCTGGACGAAGTTCGTCGGCTCGGGCACAAGCGGATTACCTCAGTCATCCACCTCGCTGCGTACTATAGTTTTTCCGGTGAGCCGAGTCCCCTGTATGAGCAAGTGACCGTGCGCGGCACCGAACGGCTGTTGCACGGGCTGCGCGACTTTGAGGTCGAGCAGTTTATCTTTTCCAGCACCATGCTTGTGCATGCTCCCTGTGGACCAGGAGAACGCATAGACGAAGATTGGCCGCTCAAGCCGAAATGGGATTATCCCAAATCGAAGGTCGCGACGGAACAATTGATCTTACGTGAGAGAGGCGACGTGCCGGTGGTGTTTCTGCGCATCGCCGGTGTGTATAACGATCATACCCATTCGATCCCGATCGCGCAACAGATCCAGCGCATTTACGAACAGCGCTTCATCGGCCATATTTTTTCCGGTGACATCACGCATGGAGCAGCCTTCGTGCATATGGAGGATATGGTCCAGGCCTTGGTGCTCGCCGTCGAACATCGCAAGGAACTACCCCACGTAACAACCCTGCTCATCGGCGAACCGGACACGCTCAGCTACGATGAGCTACAACGCGCCATCAGCCGCCGGCTTCACGGCAAAGAATGGAAGACCTATCGCATTCCCAAGGCATTGGCCAAGTTTGGCTCCTGGCTCCTGAACGTGGTGCCCGGCGCCGACCCCTTCATCAAGCCGTGGATGATCGATATAGCTGACGATCATTATGCGCTCGACATCTCCCGTGCCCGCGCGCTTCTCGGCTGGGAGCCGCGCCACTCTCTGCGCGACGCCTTGCCGAAAATGCTCAACTTTCTGAAATCTGACCCGGCAGGGTGGTATCAAGAAAACGAACTGATGGCAACATCTATTCCGGATGGTCCGCCCTGGCCGCATGTGGCGAACATGTTGCTTGGTCTGTGGCTCATCGGGACCGCGCCGGCTCTCGGCATGACCGTGCCTGCGCTGCTCTGGAGCGATCTCGCGAGCGGTGCGACGATTATTCTCTTCAGTGCGCTCGCGATGCGCCATGCGTGGGCTGCGTGGGCCGTGTGCGGCGTGGGTCTGTGGTTGATGAGCGCGCCGCTCTTGTTCTGGGCATCGAACGTCGCTGTCTACAACAACGACTTGTTGATCGGCGCGCTGGTGGTCACCTTCGCGGTCATTGTGCCGCAGCTCGGTCGTGACGGCTCCGGCTCAGGCACTCCGCCTGGCTGGAGCTACAATCCGTCCGGGTGGATACAACGGCTTGGGATTGTGTTCCTGGCGATGATCGGATTTTTCCTCTCTCGTTATATGGCGGCGTTTCAACTCGGTCACATCGTGTATCCATGGGACCCGTTCTTCGGCGATAGTACCAGGCTCGTACTCACCTCGGACATCTCGAAAGCCTTTCCTGTGTCGGACGCCGGCCTTGGTGCGCTCTCGTACCTGCTCGACGCCCTGGCGGGACTGATTGGCGGAAGACGGCGCTGGCGCACCATGCCGTGGATGGTGGTACTCTTCGGTCTGTTCATCATCCCGCCCGGTGTGACCAGCATTGTCCTGGTCATTCTCCAACCGGTCAGTATCGGCGCATGGTGCACGTTGTGTTTGGTGGCATCGGTGGTGATGCTGCTCATGGTGTCACCGGCGCTGGATGAAGTGATCGCCACCGGCCAGTTCCTCCTTCGCATCAGGCGCGAACGCGGTCACGTGTGGCGCGCATTTTGGCGAGGTGAAGGTAGCGCGGCAGAAGAACCAGAGTCTCTGGAAAAGCGATCGAGACTTTCGGAAATCCTACACAGCATCGAGGCGTTCTCTGCGCCGTGGAATCTGTGGCTGAGTACATTGGTCGGCGCCTGGTTGATGGCTGCGCCTACGCTGCTGGGACTGGCAGGAGGCCTAGCCGATAGCACGCACATCATGGGTGCGCTGGTGGTCACGTTCTCGGTGATAGCGTTTGCCGAACCATCGCGCCTCGTGCGCTGGCTCAACGTGCTTTGCGGCTTGTGGGTGCTTCTGACGCCGTGGCTCCTTGGGGGCGGCACGCCAGCCTGGCAGTGGATCAGTGTCGCCAGCGGACTCGCGCTCATTGTACTCAACCTTCGTCGCGGTTCGGTTGAGGATTCATACGGTGAATGGCAACGATTTATTCGATAAGGTGCGATGAATCAACGGATCGTTGCCCATTGGTTCGGGAACGTAAAACACACCGATTGACGAAGGAATTTTGCAGGCTCCAGCTCAGACGGACAACCTGATGATAATTCGTGAATTTCTCATTAGTCCAACAAGATGATATGGATGAGTCAGGAGATATTGGGATTTCCCCTCCGGCTTCGGATCAATCATTTTATCAATTTCCATCAAACCCTAAAACCTAACCATTTTAGGAAGGCTGGACTGGGTGACTTCAAAAAGTTTTGTGCGCGTCCGGTCAAGGTCCGCCTATGACGCAGTGAGGCGAGTTTTCCAATAAGCAGTTGTCCGCGATGCGATTCGAGTTCAGCGGGCACATTGAGAAATGAGCCCGCGCGTAACGCTCAAAGGAGAAGGGCATGATAGGTGCATCTCAGTCCGACGCCTTGGTCTTTTTCGGCGCCACCGGTGATCTTGCCTTCAAAAAAATCTTTCCGGCGTTACAGGCCATGGTCAAGCGCGGCCACCTTGATGTGCCGGTCATCGGCGTAGGCCGATCGGCGTGGACGGCCGATCGGCTTCGAACTCGAGCCCGCGAGAGCCTTGAACAACATGGGGGAGCCGATCCCATTGCTTGTGAGACACTCTGTCGTCTACTGCACTATGTGCGCGTTGACTATGCGGACTCGAGAACGTTTCAGGCACTGCGCAAAGAACTGGGCGGAGT
>JBGTMB010000216.1:0-4601 GCA_041743755.1 Nitrospiraceae bacterium
GATGGCGGCCGAAGATGTGCTTCGCCGACTGCGCCAGATCATCTACGACACGCCGCAAGAACAGGTCACTATCGCGATTGTGCTGGACGGGGAAAACCCATGGGAGCACTACCACGAGGGAGGCGAACAGTTTCTCTCACTTCTCTACAAGGCCTGCTCAACCGGCGCTCTGGATAGCGATGCCGTTCGCGCCACCACCGCCACGATCTCCGAAGCGCTCCAGGCCTCGCCGGCCACACATCGGGTCAGTCACCTTCATTCAGGCTCCTGGATCAATCAGGACTATAAAATCTGGATCGGCCACCAGGAAGACAATCGGGGATGGGACCTGGTGGGCCAGACTCGATCCCGCCTCACCGAGATTTCTTCCTCTCTCCCCTCGGATCGCGCTCAAGCTGCCTGGGACGAACTCTATGCCGCTGAAGGCAGCGATTGGTTCTGGTGGTATGGGGACGACTTCGATACCGATTACAAAACAGAATTCGACCGGCTCTTTCGAACCCACCTTCGGAACGTGTGGACGATTGCGGGCCTGACGCCACCGGAGCAGTTGAATCAGCCGATCTGTCATCTCCGCGCTGTGCCGGATGCAGACCTCGTGACCATGCCGCTTGCTTCGCTCACCCCCTCCATCGATGGACAGGTGACAGACTTTTTCGAATGGCGCGGAGCAGGCAGGATCAAGACTCTTCCGCCGCTCGGCGCAATGTGGAAGGCTGAAGGGATATGGACCGACATTCAGTTTGGCTGGAGTCTCGACCAGCTCTATCTCCGGCTCGATCCGGACGAGCAATCACGGCCACGCCAGGCAGAGCTTACGGTCGAGCTACAGATGCAGACGCCCGAGCACCTCTATCGCCTATCATTTTCACTCGAGCCGTCAGCACCAAACCAGTTTGTGCTTTCACAGAAACGAGCCAGCGGGTCCTGGCAAGAGATCGGCTCCTATCAATCGATGTGTCGTCAGAATATTATAGAACTGGCTGTGCCATTCAAGGAGCTACAGCTCATAGCCGGACAGGAATTCCACATGACCATTCTGGTGTTGGAACATCATTTGGAAATCGCACGTTATCCGCACCACAAACCTGCGATCTTCCTTGTTCCAGGTCCGGAGTTCGAAGCAAATCTGTGGCGAGTCTGATTATACGATTGAAAGGTGAACCGTGAGACGTGAAACGATCCAGCACTGGGACAAGGACTGATATTTTACATCTGACGTTTCACGTATTACCTTTTACCTTTCACGAGTTTGGAGGTGGAAATGCCCGATCTCAGACGTGATCCGATTGTCGGTCGATGGGTCATTATTTCGACGGAACGTAGCGCTCGACCTCACGACTTCGTTCCCGTGCACACCGCTCGACCATTGGCCGCAACGCTTTGCCCCTTTTGCCCGGGGCAGGAACGACTGACGCCGAAAGAAATTATGGCCTATCGGCCACAGCCGGTGGAACCCAATAACCCGAACTGGACCGTCCGTGTCGTACCGAATAAGTTCCCCGCGCTTCAGATCGAAGGCACGCTCGACCGCCAAGGCCTCGGCCTCTATGATCGCATGAACGGGATCGGGGCCCATGAAGTCATCATCGAAACCCCCAACCACAAGGAAAGCCTGGCCGACATGCCGACCAAGCGGGTCGAGGACGTGTTGTGGGCCTATCGCGACCGCATGATCGATCTCAAGAAAGATGTGCGGTTCCGTTACATTCTGATTTTCAAGAACCATGGAGCGTCAGCCGGCGCCACACTGGAACACAGCCACTCGCAACTTATCGCCCTTCCGATCATCCCGACCAGCGTATTCGAGGAAATCGACGGGTGCCGGGCCCATTATGAGCAGAAAGAACGCTGCATCTACTGCGATATTCTCAGGCAAGACCTCTCGGACGGCGATCGCATCGTGGCGGAGAATCCCGAGTTCCTCTGCGTCACTCCCTATGCTCCACGCTTTCCCTTTGAAATGTGGATTCTCCCGAAGCGCCACGCCGGCTACTTCGAAGAGTGCCAGAAAATACAATTCGAGTTCCTGGCGCCGATTCTCTCCGAAGCGCTCCGACGGATGGATAAGGTCCTCGCAAAGCCCTCCTACAACTTCATTCTCCATAGTTCTCCCCTCCACGAAAAGACCGGTGATTTCTACCACTGGCACATCGAAATCATCCCGAAGCTGACCCATGTGGCAGGCTTCGAATGGGGCACAGGGTTTTACATCAATCCTGTGGCGCCGGAAGAATCGGCGAAGTTTCTGCGGGAGGCGGCGATCTGAGGAGCCGTAAGGTGTAACACGTGAGGCGTAAGGCGATATGTTGCTGAATCTCGCTTGCCCACTCCTGATAACATTTCACCCCTAACCCCTCGCGCCTCACGAACGCCACCCCTTGCCCCCTGCACGCATGGAAGCTTAAGATCCTCCCATGCACGTCCAGCTCAGCCATCCGTCCAGAACCGTTGAAATCAAAGGTCCCAAGAAGGTCAAAGAACTCTTGCGGGAGTTGAATCTCGTTGTCGAAGCGCACTTGGTGATTAAAGGCGACGATCTCGTGACCGAAGACGAGATGCTCTACGACGGCGATCAGATCGAAATCCGACCGGTGATTTCTGGTGGCTCCCCACATTTCACGCCTCACGTCTCATGAGATAAGAATGAACTGCACCAAATGTAAAACCAAAGCGGTGATCGATCTTCCGCGGCATAATGCGGCCTTTTGCAAAGGTTGCTTCACTGGCTTCGTCCACGATCAGGTGGCGCGGGCAATCAAGTCGGAGTGGATGTTCGGGAAAGAAGAGCGGATTCTTGTGGCGGTGTCTGGCGGGAAGGACAGTCTGGCACTCTGGAACATTCTGCTCACGCTCGGCTACCGTGCCGACGGGCTCTATGTGAACCTCGGTATCGGAGCCTACTCTGAGCAGTCACACGCCAAGGTGACAAAATTCGCCGAGGCGGTCTCTGCTTCACATGGAGCCACCCTGCACCTCCATACCGTCGAACAGGAAGCCGGAGCGGGAATCAAAGAATTGGCCCAGCTCATCCATCGCCCGACCTGCTCGACGTGCGGCACCATCAAGCGCTACCAATTCAACCGTGTGGCGATCGAACAGCAATATGATGTGATGGCTACCGGCCATAACCTCGATGACGAAGCGGCCAGACTCTTGGGCAACGTGCTGCATTGGCAAGAAGAATATCTCGACAAGCAGGGTCCTTCGCTGCCGGCTTCAGTGGCAGGGTTTGCCAAGAAGGTGAAACCCCTCTACCGGCTCTCGGAACGAGAACTCGCCGCCTATGCCGTCTTGAATCGGATCGATTACATCGTCGAGGAATGTCCCATGGCCAAGGGCTCCAAGATGCTCCAATACAAGGAAGTCTTGAATCGCCTGGAGACCGAATCCCCGGGGACGAAGCAGACATTCTATTGGGGGTTCCTTGAGAAACAAAAAAAGAAGCAACCCACGGCAACCACGATGACGGAAAAAGACCGGGCCGTCCTCCACCCCTGCGCCTCGTGCAGTCAGCCCACCACCGCCGAAGTCTGCTCCTACTGCAAGATGATGGCGCGGGCCAAGACCGTCGTCCCACGGTGACAGGATGCTGAAAAAGGGAGCGGGGAGCGACCAGGTGCCCTTCTTGCTCGCAGAACAGAGAGGGGATGGAGCCTGATAATCTTCTGTGCTCTCGTAACGCGCGGCCTCAGAAGGATGGGAAGGGTAGCCTGGCCGTCCTCCTGCTCGCGGAATGCGCACGATCAGAATGTGCTCGTTCGATGCGCGCAATCGAGGATCGACCAGGCTACCTTTGAAAATGAAATGGGGAAGTGGGAAGACGTGCGCAGTGGAAGATCAATCAGTCCCCATCCCTAGAGAGAGAACGAGCAAGCTTGGAGGGAGCATGCATATCGTTCGATGCCCGCCGTAAAGGGCACCTTCGGCCACTCCCCTTAAGTGAGGTATGAGGAGTTGGAAGGTTCTCGCTGTGGCCTTGCCTGGGACCTGGCGCGTCTTGGCGCACCAGGGTTGGGTGGGTGAGAAGTATGACCTTTTTGAGCATCCTGTGGCTTACGCCCTATTCTCCCGGCATGCACCGATTGGATTTCAGGCGGAGCGGCACGGCATTTCCACAGCCTGCTATTCCGACCCCTATCAGCACTTGAAAAGCCTCCCTCGACCCCGTAAGCTGCGTTCCAGATAGTTGACCTCTACCAAAGTAACCGTATCTCCACTTCCATGGCGACCACATCACGCGACTTCTATCAGATTCTTGGTCTCCCCAAGTCCGCCTCAGCGGACGACATTAAGAAGGCCTATCGCCGCCTTGCGCGCCAATTCCATCCCGACATGCACAGCGGCGCCAAGAAGTCCGAGATGGAGAAAAAGTTCAAGGAGTTGAACGCGGCACACGAAGTCTTGGGCGAGCCAGACAAGCGGAAGAAATACGATCAATATGGAGCGAACTGGGAACAAGCCGAGGCCTACGAACAGGCGCGCCGGCAGGCTGGTACCCACGCAGGAAGCGGCCCGGGGGGTTCATTCAGCGGAGAAGGTTTTTCAGACATCTTCGAAAATCTGTTCAAAGGACGAGGGCACACCGGCAACAGCCGTGG
>JBGTMB010000217.1:0-19112 GCA_041743755.1 Nitrospiraceae bacterium
CCCGCATTCAATCCATGTGCGATCCGAATAACATGCCCTTCGATTGCAAACGCATGGTCTACGGCGGATTCAAGGTGCTGGTAGACGTCTAAGGCCTTGATCTTGACATGTGGTTATGGGCATTGTTGCAGACACCCTTCACCGATCACATCCACATGAAGGAGGCCGTTATGCGTTTTCGATTCGTTCCTCTTACCTGTCTTGCGCTGTTGCTCCTGGCATCCCCGGCCATGGCCAAAGAGAAGAAGCAGGACAAACAAATGGACTCGCAGGCGATGATGGAAGTCTGGAAGCAAATGGCCACGCCCGGTGAGCCTCACAAGCTGTTTGCCGGCCTGGCCGGCAACTGGACGACCACGACTTAAGAATGGATGGAACCGGGTAAGCCACCAACAGAATCAACGGGAACCGCAGAGATGAAGATGCTGCTCGACGGGCGCTTTCTCTACCAAGAATACAATGCCCAGATGATGGGACAGCCCTTCTCCGGCGTCGGCATCGACGCCTACGACAACATGACCAAGAAATATATGACGGCCTGGATCGACACGATGGGTACGGGGATATTTATGATGGAAGGTACAGCCAGCGCCGACGGCAAGACCATCACGCTGAAGGGGTCGCACCCTGAGCCTGGCGGAGGAAAAATGACGCATCGTGCTGTGTGGAAGATCGTCGACAACGATACCCAGACATTCGATATGTACGGGGCTCACCACGGTGGCAAGGAAACGAAAGTGCTGGAGATCAGTTATAGCAGGAAACAGTAAGGGCCCCGCGGCTCACCGGCAGGCGCGGAGCAACTGGAGATTGTGCAGCCACTGGTTTGGGATGCGCAGCGCGTCCCAAACCACGCGCGCCAGTCTCGGGGCCTTCGGAAGACGCGAAGCGTCGCCTGAACGGTTCGGGTGAGAGGTGCGGCGTGCCGCGTCCTTCTCAACCCGATGGTTAGGCCTGTTGTGAATCAATGATCCGCTGGATGCTATGTTTCAGTTCTGGAAGTTTCTCGTACACCACGTCCCATACGAGCTGATAATCCACCCCAAAGTAACCGTGGATCAGGCGGTCGCGCATCTAGGCAATCGGACGCCACTCCACCTCGGGATGCGATGCCCGGAACTCCTCGGGCAGGTTTTTCACCGCTTCGCCGATAATTTCCAAGCTGCGCACGAACGCACGCCGCAAAGTCTCATCCGCTGCGAAACGCTCATAGGTCAAAGTCTGACTCTGATCAAGGAGGTACTCGACTTCCACGAGAATATGCCGCAGATAGTCACGCGGCTCGAAGGACATCCGTTGCCTCGGCCAAGATGTGCGGCCCAATAAAAGGTGAGAGTGACTCAGTGGTGACCACTTCAACCCGGTGCTCCAACGTGTCTTCGAGCAGATCCGCCAGCGCCATGAACCGATCGAACGTCTTCTCTGTCGGAGCGAACTCGACAAGCACATCAACATCACTGTCGGGGCGAGCCTCGTTGCGAAGCACGGACCCAAAGAGCGCCAGTCGACGAACACCGAGGCGCCGAATCTCGGACTCAACGGTTTGTAGCCGCCGGATTGCCTCGTCACGGGTGAGGGACATTGTGCTCATGCGGAGAACATACACGAAACATCCGACTGATGCGAGGCGGAAGATCTAACGGATTGGCGCTCAGCTGCGCGGCACTGCGCCGCCGATGTCAGCTGAACCCCGATGGTGTTGCACCAACGTACCACGGCCGAATGCGCCCGAGCAGTGCCGTGTCAGCTGCAGCGCATGGTTAGGCGTTGCGGTCATTTAGAGTTAGTCGGGCCTGCTCCCGGAAACCATTCGGTGTGCTGGTCGCCGCCGCGTCCCCAGTAAGTCACGCGCAGCCCGCGCAGGAATGCAATGTAGCCCTGCACGCCAGCCTCCATCGCGCACCTGGTAAAGTCGCGGTAATGCTGGCCGTGGCGCTGGCTGTCGAGAATCGCGGCGCGTAGCCCGGCCGCATCGAAATCGGCGGCGACGGGAGGCAAACCCTCGTAGGGAATGGGCGTCGTCACGACATCGCCCGTGGCGCTATAAAAGCGCTTCTGCAAGGCAACGTAATCGACGTGATAATACTCGACGCCAGTCTCGATGAGTCTGCGGACCACCTCCGGGAAGGGGATAGAGCCGTCGAGAGTGGCACGCGCAGCTTCGGTCACAATGTCAGTGTTCATTGATGTTTCGATTCAGTGGGCGCGAGCAACGCCTAACAATGTTTAGGCCGATCCGCACAAGAGCCCGGATTCACCGATTTCAGTCCGTATAACACGCCACTGCGGTTTGTGAACCATACGCCATGACCGTTGCCGTTTCAATGGATTGCGACGATGGGGCCATTTGTCACTGGTTCTTATGCGGATCGGCCTAGCCCGCATTATTCATGAACACTTCTGCTGCCATCGCCGATCCGCTGCTACGACGGGCCTTCGGCCAGCGGGCTCGCCCCTCGGACCCTCACCGTACTGCACGTGTACGCATCGGGGCCTCAGGGCTCCACGCGCTGGTCTCGCGACGCGGCTCAGCGATTTCGCGACGAACCGTCATGAATAATGCGGGCTAGCACCCGTCCGTGCACGGGTTCACATCCCATCCAGCGGACTGCGAACACCCCCTGATCCTCGGTGAAGCACATGCGTGTAGATCATCGTCGTTTTGACGTCGCGATGGCCTCACAAATCCTGGACGGTTCGAAACCGAGAATGGGGACATCTGTTCGTGGCGGAGAGCGTTCAATCTGTGGTCGTCCTACTTTTCTACATAGCGGGATGGAATGCCTTTCGCGCGACTTGTGCTGATGCTCGGGTACCACACTCGTCAATCAGATGCGGCCAGCCGCAGGCTGGCGATGCCGATGTTTGAAGTTCCATTGAGCGAAGCTCTAAATGGAACGAGTTTCGACGTCGAGCGGCTGAGAGACCTAGTGTGGTCGAGCGAGGCACCCGGAGCGTGGGAGCATTCTATTCCGCTCCTCCATCTTGACTCCCCTCCAACTGCTGTGATTAGGTCTCTCGCCGATCTTCTCCTGAACAGCTGTCTATCATGAAGACGCATCGAGCATACAAGATCCAGTCGCGGTTCTTTACCTACACCCTTGCCATCCTCCTCTGCTTGGCCGGAATCGGCTGCCAGAAAGAAAGCGAGGCGATTGTCTCGATCGCGTTGCATCCGACGAATGCGAGCATCCTCTATGTAGCCACGAACGATGCCGTCTACAAGTCGCGCGACGAGGGCCAGTTGTGGGAGCGCTTCCCGAGTTTCAGCGCCAGACGAGTGACGACGCTGGCGATCGACCCTGAATTTCCGGCCACAATCTATGCCGGCACGATGGCCGATGCCGTCTACAAGAGCCCGGATGGCGGCCAACATTGGCTCCCCCATAACGTTGGACTCAAAGAACACGTCTCCTTTATCAATCAATTCGTCTTTCACCCGACAGACCACGATCAAATCTATGCTGCAACGACCGTGGGCGCTTTTTATACCAAGGACGGTGGGCGTGAATGGGAAGAACGCATGGCTGGAATGAAGGAAGTCCACATCGTGGTGTCCATTGCCATTCATCCGCGCGATCCACGGGTTCTCTATGCGGGAACTACGGGGGGGGTCTATCGGTCAGACAGTGCCGGAATGGGATGGAAGAAAATCAACAATGGGCTGATTCCCGAACAGGAGCTGATGGGAGGGATGTCACTGGGCGTCAATGTCATTGTCTTCGACGTGGTCAATCCTGACATCGTCTATGCCGGAACCACGAAGGGCCTGTTCCGCACTGCAACGCGCGGGGAGCAATGGGAGCGGATTGGGCAATCCCTCCCCGATCTGTTCATCAGTAGTATTCTCCTCGATCCGGCCCAGCCGAAGACTCTCTATATCGGGGGGCCAGGGGGAGTCTGGAAAAGTCCGGACAGCGGGCAAACTTGGACTGCCATCAATAGCGGGCTTGGCTCACTGAATATTCGTACCCTCGCGATGAGCCAGCGCGATTCACATCTCCTCTATGCCGGCACAAATGGCAGCGGTCTCTACCGCTCAACCGACGCCGGCGCGACCTGGATAGCCCTACCGCTCAAAGCCGCACCGACTCGAAGTTAGTCCCAAAGTTCCATGGGCTGCTCAAAAAGGCTGTCCAGCAAGGCCGCAGCCGATGAAAGCACCGGAGGGAGAACGCCGCTGGCAGACTTTTTCAGCAGTCTGCTAGTAGCCGGCCTTTGGCGCCGACTCGCTATGCTTGTAGCGGCTGCTGTAAGCCAGCATCTGGTCCGATACGGCCTTCCACTCCTCAGCCGTCATGAGATCTTTCATCCTGAAACGGAGCGAGAGAATTTTCGAAGCCGACTGCATTCGCCGATTGTTTGCGTCATCGAGAGCCTTGGTAAACTCCTCTGGAGTTGCTGCATAGTTTGCATTCAACTCATAGAGCCGACGATGCCCTGCGCGATCCTGCTCGCGGCTCGCCTTCAACTCCGTCACAATCTCACCGACGATCGATTTGACTTGCCCGGCCTTCGCTTGATCCGTGACAGTCCGATCGATCAAGGCGGCCATATCCTGTTGGCCCTTCTGCCAGTAGGCATCGCTCTTCCCTTCCCCGGCCATCCCATGATGACGATGGGACGAACAACCGGCCAAGGCGAGAACAACGACGAGCCCGAGCACATATCCATACACACGCTTCATACGAACCTCCTTAAAAATAAACATGACCAACCTGTTGTCGCCATACCGCTACTTCCCGTATCATCCTTCTCGTCACCATGTCTGAACCGACCGTTCCCACAACCGATCAGGTCCTGGCGCTTCGAGAGGAGTTCCGTCATCACCTCGAACTGTTCTATGCCCAGCTCAAACTGGCGCCGCCCTATGAGAGTGTCGAGAAGGCCATTCGTTCCCTCACGACATCAATCCACGCGCTACCACAGTCGGAGCGGGCGCGTCTCACCACCGACACAACCGCGCGATGGCGGCACTTCCGTCAGGCCTTCGAATCATCCGGGCTCAGCAAGAAACATCGCGGCATCATTGCAGGTCTCGCCCGTAACAGGTCCGGCCTGAACCTCCCTACCGAGTACGACCAATTCCTCAATCTGTACCTGTAACAGGATGCTGAAAAAGAGAGCGGGGTAACTGGGACGGTCCCTGTGCTCGCGCAACGCGCGGCCTCCGAAGGCCCTCGTTGGACGCGCGCAGTTGGAATCATCCCAGCCACCCCTTAGTGAGCAATAGATCGCTGCGGCCTTGCTGGACGGTCTTTTTGAGCATCCTGCTCATTTAGGATGGCAATCTCGCCCCTTCCAGAACCTCCCGCAATTCATGATACACGATCATAAGCCGTGAGTTCTCCAGCCGATAGGCAAACACCACCGTAATGACTCCGGACAGTAAAAAAATAAGCCCCAATCCTAGAACCCCGAACGCCAACGCCACTCCACCCATTGCCGCCAGCTGTCCCTCGAGAAATAAGGAAATCAGCGCTCCTGCCGTCCCCACGGCGACGACGGCAAACCAGAGACCAGTGAGTAGGACCGAGGACCAGGGAGTGAGCTTTCGACAGAGCACCGAGAGTGCATCGCCTTCCGGGGACAGAGCAATCAACCCCTTCAATGGCCAGAGGGTTCGAAAGCTTAGCGCGAAGAGCCGGTATCTCTGGCGAATCACGATCTGGTTCACATTCTGATGCAATCGAGCCGTGCCGTGCGGCAATATTAAGATACCTCCGGCATCAAACCGGTGGACCAGTTGCGTCATCGTCGTACGGGTCAATCGATCGTGCGTGCGTGCAATGCCGCACCCATATCGACTCGCGTCCGGCGTAAGACGCATAAAGTAAAACCAGTCTCCAAGAATGAGGCCGAGACACAACGCACCGGCGAAGAAGCCAGCGAAGATCATGGTTGTACCTATCCCATAGGGGCCGTAGGTGAATCAAGGGATGGGACCGAGATAATCTGTTGACTCGTTGCAGCGAGTTGGCTAGAGTAGCCCAACAGGCTGTTCAGGCGGGTCCCCTCGCTCTATTCAGGTGCTCCGCCGCACAAATTTTCCATTCTGTAGCTGCGGCAGTCGGCCATTCCTCTCGGTCGAGGAGCGCACGTTGCCATTAATGTGAAGTCGGAGGTGATATGGATTTAGCGAAGATCGAGCGCGTCTATACGTCGTACGCCAAGATCTATGATCGGATTTTCGGGAAAGTCTTTCACGAAGGACGCCAGTCGATCATTCAGAATTTGAATGCCCAGCCTCATGAAAAAATCCTTGAAGTGGGAGTCGGAACCGGTTTGGCTCTGCCGATGTACCCCCGCCATTGCCAGATCGTCGGCATTGATTTTTCCGAGGGTATGCTGGATCAAGCGAAGCAGAAAGCAGCGGAACACCGGATGGATCACGTAGAATTACACCGGATGGATGCCGGCGAAATGGAATTCAAAGACGATAGTTTCGACACCGTTGTCGCAGCCTACGTCGTCACCGCTGTCCCGGACTATCGCAAGGTCGTCAGCGAAATGATCCGCGTCTGCCGACCCGGCGGACGGATCATCATGCTCAATCACTTCGCGAATGACAATAAGGCCATCGCCGCCATAGAGAAAGTGCTGTCCCCTCTTACAAAGCATCTAGGATGGCGGACAGACCTGGCGCTGCAGACCGTGCTGGACGGCACACCGTTGCACGTCACCCGGAAACAGCATGTGAATCCGTTGCGGCTCTGGGCCTTGGTGGAATGTATAAACGAGAAGAATGTGAACGGCAAGACACACATCAACGGCGTAAAAAATGGCAACGGCGCCGTAGGCTACGCACACATCAATGGCACCCGTCTTTCTGAACAGGCCAGCGGGCAAGCGCTGGGCTAGCAGGCTGTTGAAAAATCCCGCCAGCTTCGTTCTCGCATCGTTCAGACCCTCAACGTACCCAAAGGGTACACCTCGGCCCTTCACTCGCTGCGGCCTTGCTGAACGGTCTTTTTGAACAGGCTGCTTACTGTGCCGGCCTCCCCATCACGCCCTATACATCAGCCCTGCGTTGCTGCTCAAATGACTTCCAATTCTGCCAGTCTTCGCCAGGAATGATTGTATTGCCCACCAAGCACTGACCGGAGAATCGCCGAGCGATCAGGTCAGCCAAGAGCGAGAGCACCTGGCCTGTGCGACGATCCTGAACCCCACGAACCCGCAGCACCATGCCAAACCCTGGCCCATCGAGCGGTCCGTACAGCATACAGTGAACCCCTGCGATATTCGCTATCCCCTGCATCGATGTCGGAATCAGATCTCCTTCCCACTGAATAGCTGGGTGACGCCCGGGTGACGAAGTCGTGGCCCGCCAGGCGCAGGGAACACCCGCCACATCCAGCTCGGCCAAAATCCATGTGACCGTCGGCCAATCCGGCATCTCGCTTTGAAACGTCCATTGAGCTACCTGCTCCAACGACAAGGGTTCGAGGCTCGGTGCTGCCACCTCCTCCAGCTGCGCTTCATCGCACACCACATAGAGTTCGCCCTGCGGATCGAACCAGAAACGGAGCTTGCCTTCGTTGAGCTCCGCTTGGATCACCCCCAATGTCGAACAATCAGCCCCTTCCTGTTCAAACATCGAAAAATCCGTGACACCGGTCATCGTCAGTTTCGCAACCCGAGACATCTGGTGAATACGATAGCGAATCACCACGGTGACCGTGGTCCCTGCCGGCACTTCTCGCCCCGATGCTTCGTCCAGCAGCCGTCGCTTGGACACCTGCACGTCCGTGACATACCCGCCTCGAAACCCGCCGGTATGACCCAGCAGCCAACGTAAGTCTTCAATATTGACAACATGGCATTTCATCGGGTGAACACTCGATAGCCCATGGCGGATCATGATAGGCAACAAGCCCACATCATGAGCGCTTCTACCGCATTTGCCAATGTTCAGGCAAGCAATACGGAGATCAGAAACTCTTGTGCATGGAGGTGTATGAGCAACACTGAACCGCGTCAAAAAAATCGACGCACAAGCCCCTCGCCGCCCGATGCATACCCGCAAAGAACGATGAGGATCAGAGAGGTGAGCCCATTGGTCGAAGGCTCGTTAGAGGAGAGGACTGCCGATTACAATAGATGCCCTCATACATCGTACGAACGAGCTGAGAGACGAGAGGATGATCCGCCGGCATCTCCCGTTTGGCTTCTATGCGATGTGGTGGTGAACCGCTATGAATAATGAGCCTAGAACATCGGCTGTTGCTGTTTAAGCCCTACCACCTGACGCTCTAACTCCTCGACACGATCTTGCAGGCGGGCGTTATCGAGCCGAAGCATATCCAAGCGATCCAAAAGCTGCTCTCGCTGGATCTCTGTCCACTCCAGCGTTCGTTTTAACCCGTCCAGCTCTAGCTGAATCTGTTGCCGTTCCTCGGTCATGACTGACATGTGTCTTCCAGATTCCTTACAAAGAAAAATTCTGGCGCAGTATAAGTCCAGAACGGACGGATGTCCATATCAACTTGCAAAAAATCTCTCAATGAGACAAAAATATTTTGAAGTTGGATCCTCTTTTCATCATTTTTTTTGCGACTGACGAACTTTTGACTTGACAAACATCAAATACCGTCTTCGTTCAGGCACCGGCACCTTATCTCACCCAGCCCGTGATTCAAGAACACTACTGCTGCAATCGCCGATCTGCGCGAGGACGAGCCAGCGGGCTCACCCCTCGAATCCTCACCATACTGCACGCGTGCGCATTGCGGTCTCGAATGAACTGTCATATGCCATGAAGGTACGGGCAAACGCCTTCCAGTTTAGACTTGGAGTTCCCGCTTCTCACCTGAGAGACTTGACGTTGCCCTCTTTCCTATGACACTAAGTGGTATGCGCGCCGTCTGCCTGAAACATGTTCCCTTTGAAGGGCCCGGAGCCTTCGCAACGGCCCTGACCGCGCGGGGTGTGAGCCTGGAACGGCATCTCGTCCCACAAGACGGACTACCCAAAGATGCGGGAGATCTCTTGATCGTGATGGGCGGGCCGATGTCGGTGAATGATTCCGATCCATGGATTGCCGAAGAGACGGAATTCATTCGATCCGCGATCCTGGTCGGCAAACCCGTCATTGGTGTGTGCCTTGGCAGCCAGTTCATGGCAAAATCGTTGGGTGCGACCATACGTTCGGGCAAGGCGCTAGAAATCGGCATGACGCCGGTCACGCTCACGGCTGAGGCAAAACAGGACCCTGTGTTCAGGACGCTGCCGGAGTCATTCGACGTCTTCGAGTGGCATGGCGAAGTATTCGGTCTCCCCAAAGATTGTGTGCCCTTGGTCGGGTCCGACATCGCCCCCCTGCAAGCCTTCCGCTATGGCCCTCGCGCCTACGGGCTTCTGTTTCATGTGGAAATGGAAGAGAACGGCATCGAATCGTTGTCCCGCGAATGTGCGTCGGACCTCACCAAGGCACGCCTGTCTGCCCAACAGGTGAAAGCCGCGGCCCTTCCCCACCTTCCGCAACTCCATCACATCGCCGATCGACTCATCGGCCATTTGCTTGATTCCACACGTTGATTACCGCCTCGTTCCTGAAGTAGCCTAGGGGCTCCGCCGCGTCCTCAATGCGGTTCATTATAGAAAAGGAGCACTCTGCACCATGGCCGGTTTTCCAATTCAAGTCGCAACCAGAATTAAAACACTTCCGCCCTATCTGTTTGCCGCCATCGACAAGATGAAGCAGGCGGCGATTGCCAAGGGCGTCGATATCATCAACCTCGGCATCGGCGATCCGGATTTGCCGACACCGGCTCCGATTATCGAAAGTTTGGCTCTGGCGGCCAAGAACCCCAAGCACCACCAATATCCCTCCTACGAAGGAATGCTGTCGTTCCGAACCGCGGTCGCAGACTGGTACACACGACGTTTCAAAGTGACACTGAATCCTGCCGATGAAGTGCTGACCCTGATCGGCTCGAAGGAAGGAATCGGGCACATTCACTTGGCGCTTGTCGATCCGGGCGATATCGTCCTGGTCCCGAGCCCCGGCTATCCGGTCTACCCCGTCGGCACCAGCTTCTGCGGCGGCGTCTCACACCTCATGCCGCTGACAAAGGCAAACGGTTTCTTGCCTGACTTGAACGCGATCCCCAAGGATGTGGCGAAAAAAGCCAAGCTGATGTGGCTGAACTCGCCGAATAATCCCACGTCGGTCGTCATGACCAAAGACTACTTCAAGCGCGTGGTGGAGTTTGCGCAGGAGAACCACGTGATCGTCTGCCACGATGCAGCCTACTCGGAAATTTATTACGACGGCACACCTCCTGTCAGCTTCATGGAAATCGCTGGAGCCAAGGACGTCGGCGTGGAATTCCATTCACTCTCCAAGACCTATAACATGACGGGCTGGCGCATCGGCTTCGTCGTCGGCAACAAGGATGTTTTGGCCGCGCTGGGCAAGGTGAAGAGCCAGCTGGACTCCGGCGTATTCGAAGCAGTGCAGGCCGCAGGGATTACGGCACTGGGATTAGATGATTCTGTCACAGACGGCCTACGCAAAATCTATCAGGAACGGCGCGACACCCTGGTGCCTGGACTGAAGAGCCTGGGCCTCGAAGTCGATCCACCACCGGCTGCATTTTATATCTGGGTCACCGTGCCAAAGGGATACACCTCCGCCTCATTCACGGCACACTTGCTGGAAAAGGCCGGAATCGTGACGACCCCAGGCAACGGATTCGGAGCGCCGGGGGAAGGATATATCAGGATGACCGTCTGTACGTCGAAAGAGCGGTTGGCGGAAGCGGTGGAGCGGATTAAGAAGGCTGGGTTTTAGCGCGAATGTTGAATGTGTAATGTTCAATGGTTGAATTAAAGAGATCTTGGACATCGACATTTCTCATTTACCATTGAACATTCATAATTGTTGAGCGCTATGCAACGCGAAACGGTGTACATCGGGTTTGGCTCAAATGTCGGCAATCGGCTCGATTTCTGCGATCGGGCGGTGACGTTGCTAAGCTTGTTGCCACACTCGCACGTCACAGGGGTATCGTTGCTGTATGAGACCGAACCCGTGAAGGATCATGCCAGACCGGGTAGCGGCTGGTTCTTGAACGGGGTCGTGCAGCTTGAGACAGATGTCACGCCGAACAGCCTCTTGGCTATACTCCGTGAAATTGAACGTGCGCTCGGCCGGGATGAAGAGAATCGATCAGGTCCCAGAACCATCGATCTGGATATCTTACTCTACGGCCAACGGGTTATCGACGAACAAGATCTCGTGGTGCCACATCCCCGCATGCACCATCGCCGGTTTGTCCTCATGCCGTTGAGTGAGCTCGATCCGCTCTTCGTGCATCCGGTACTTCAACGCACCATCAGCCAATTGCTCGCCGAGGCCGGAAAGCAACCGGAAGTTCGCCTGCTATTTCCCCAGCCCTCGACCCGCTATGGATCTCGCCCTGCTTGCGGCCCGCAGCCAGGCTTATGAAGATTATACGTACGCTACCCTCTATGACTGCGTGGAGCGAACGGCTACGCCGGGAAGGTGTGACCATAGGATTCGTGCCCACCATGGGCGCGCTGCATGACGGCCATCGCTCCCTTATCCGAGCCGCACGATTACAATGCGATGCGCTCGTCGTGAGCATCTTCGTGAACCCGACACAGTTCAGCCCAACCGAGGATCTGGCCAAGTATCCAAGACCCATCGCGAAGGATCGTTCTCTCTGCCGCGCAGAAGGTGTGGATGTCTGTTTTGAACCGACCGCACAAGCGATGTACCCAGAAGGATTTCAAACGGTCATCACTGTACCGGCCATGACAAAACTGTGCGAGGGCGCATCGCGCCCCCACCACTTTGGCGGCGTCGCCGTCGTTGTCACGAAACTATTTGGAATGGTCAGGCCACACGTGGCTCTGTTTGGCCAGAAAGACTACCAGCAAGCTGCTGTCGTGAAGCAGTTGGTGAAGGACTTGAATCTCGGTGTGGCGATTCAGGTGCGCCCGACAGTCAGAGAGCGGGATGGGCTGGCCATGAGTTCACGCAACGTGTATCTCAGCGCCAACGATCGTCGGATTGCGCCCTTACTTTCTCAGGCACTCCAAATCGGTAAACGGATGATTGCGGATGGGATACGTGACGTGGCGGCGATCGAGCGAGCCATGCGGCAGACTCTCAAACGGGAACCCACCATTCAGGTCGAATACCTGTCCGTTTGCGATCCGGACAGTCTAGAGCCTCTGCCCGTCATCACGACGCGCGCGGTCATCTTGGTCGCTGTGCGAATCGGGTCGATCCGCTTGATCGATAACATGCTGGTGAAAATTTCTAGCAGAAAGATCAGCGCTATGCCGCCCCCTGCTCAGCCACAATCGGTTCGATGCACGCCGGCGAGTAGGTAGCCGGCTTCACCCATTTCCCATCTGCACGCTTATAGCCTCCAACCTTGCTCATGTTGGACCGATGCACTTCTCGAAAGACCGGATCCATATCGATGCCATAGGATACCGCCGCGCCATAGACGACATAGAGGAGGTCAGCCATTTCCTTCGCAATAGACGAAAGGTCTTCGGCCTCGAACGATTCTTTCAACTCATCGAATTCCTCTTGAATGAGTTTGACACGCAGTTCGCGCGTCTGTTTGTCAACGACCGTCGGAACTGAATTGACGACAATATCAAAGGTCCGATGAAACGCTTCAACCATCGCCTGCTCATCAACCATCAGAGACTCCTTATTCACTGTCATAGGGCAAGGCTTTGCGCGAGACCAATTCCACCGGATCCAACATGGGGATCTCTTTCTCCGACGAGACACCGAGTTCCTTGAACCGACGAGCCGCAGGCAAGATTCTCGTCTCGAGCGATCCGATCGCTTTATTGTAGGCCGAGACACTTTTCCCCAACGCCTGCCCAACGTCATTCAAATGCTCTGTTAGTACAGCCATTCGCTCGTAAAGATCCTTTCCCAATCGCCCGGCTTCCTCCGCATGCTCGGTCAATCGCTCCTGCCGCCACCCGTAGGCGACCGCTCGTAAGAGTGCCATGAGCGTCGTGGGTGTCGCCAGAACCACACTGCGAAGGAATCCATCTTCAATGAGTCGTGGATCATGCTCCAGCGCCGCGCCAAGAAACTGTTCACCCGGAAGGAACAGCACGACAAACTCCGGAGCCTGCGCAAATTGATTCCAATAGGCTTTCACGCTCAATTCATCCATCCGCGACCGCACTTGAGCGGCATGACGCCGCATGCCTTCAAGCCGTTGCTCGTCAGTCGCCGATTCATGCGCATCCAGATACCCTGCCAGTACGGTCTTGGCATCCACGATGATCTGCCGCCCACCCGGCAACTGGACGACCATGTCGGGACGGAGCCGGCCTCCATCGACTGTAATGGACTCCTGCTCGAAAAAATCGCAATGCGCGACCATGCCGGACAACTCGGCCACGCGTTTGAGCGTGATCTCACCCCACTGGCCACGGATGGCGGGCGCACGGAGCGCCTTCACAAGGTTGCCGGTCTCAGACTGCAAACGCTGCTGTGACTCAGCCAGAAGCTTGAGATGCTGATCGAGGCCGCCATACGCCGATTGCCTCGATTGCTCGAGCTGCCGAAGCTGGTCATCGTATCGATGCAGCGAGTCTTGGAGGGGCTTGACCAAGCTATCGATCGCCTGTTGCCGCTGGGCGAGATCGCCCTTGGCCTCGGCCTGGAGCGTTTCGAATGAGCTGCGTGCCAGGCTCAGAAAGGCTTCGTTATTCTGTTTGAGGGCTTCGCCGGAAAGCGCTTGAAACGTCTCAGCTAATTCCTGTCGGGCCTGGCCCAGCATGGTCTTTTGTTCGTTGAGATGAAGCACGGCCTCCGTAGCCTTGGTCTCTGCTACCGCACGGGCCTGGGAAGCATCCGAAAGATCCTGCCTGATTCGATCAAGGTCGAGGCGATCCCCCTCAGCCTGTCGGCGCAATTCCTCTGTCAACGATTCCGCCCGCTGCGCCCGTTCACCGATAGTCAGAAGTTCTGCCTGCATGCTCGCACGTACGCGGGCCGCAACCCAAGACCCGACGATCAACGCGCCAAGAAAACATCCGGCGAGAGCTCCTGCACCAAAGGCCGTGATGTCAATCATGGGTGACCGTCCCCGCCATGTCGCCGACCCATATTCAACCAGGAAGTTGGGTGTTGCAATGAAGAGAGAATGAAGCTCCCCGCAGCAAGCTGCGGGGTATCTTGCGAAATTCTCCGAAGCCATTACCCCCCTTCGCCAAGGCTACGGAGGGTTCTCCTCGCCTTCATCCCCGTAGCAAGCTACGGGGTATTCGGCGAAGGAGAATAATTTTGAAGAATACGTAAAGGTCCGTGAAAGATCAAGGACCACAAGCCTACGAGCCCGCATTATTCATGACAGTTCGTTGCGGTCCCCTAAAGCGCCTTCGTCGTGAAGCGTGAAGCGCTTGAAACAGGCGCGATATATGAACGTCCGACTCTGGAACGAAATACTTCACCTGCGACATTTCACGCGTCGGAGACGCTTCACGCGCACGCGCAGCGATTCATATCCGCAGCATAAGATTCCATGAGTCATGGGCCTAGCCCGCATTATTCATCAGGGTTCGTGACGAAACCGCTGAGACGCCAGGCGAGACGGGCGCGCGGAGCCGCGAAGGAGAGAAGCATACTTGAAGAGAATGTTGACTGACTGAGCGGCGAGCCCGCCCGCCATTAGGCTTGTCGCAGCGGCGGATCGGCGGTTGCAGTAGAGGCCTTCGTGAATAATGCGAGCTAGGGAACGTCCTAGCTCACCTTACGCGATCTTGACGGTATGATTGATGATGAACGGTTGTCATGCCAGTTCATCGAAGTTCATATCCGGCTCGAGACAGTGTGGAGAGGGATAGAAGTACGGGACAACGCCATAACCAGGGGTAAATTGTCCAAGAGCTGGGGTATTTGCCAGGTCATTGATATGGCTAAGCTTGCTACAACCATACACAACACAAGAGACGGCAATTCATTGAGGAGGTTGCTATGACGGACAGAAGACTACGAAACTCCGACGGAGATAAACCGGACGATCATCGGTGGAATGGCGTGCTTCTTGGGATGAGTGCCTGCGGGCGATGCGGCGGGCTCTTGACCAGAGATGAGGAGTTCAGCCTGTCCATTGAGAGAAAGATGCCGTCGCTGCGCTGCATCCAGTGTGGCGAGTGGCTCGATGAAATCATCCTGCGGAACCGCGTGGTGTCCAGAAGACAGGAGACACCGAACCGGCAACAGACCGTCCGGATGTGATTCCTCTCATAAACGCTTATGGGTTAACGGGAGAGGAGCATGCAATCGGTGGGGGATGGGCGCGACAGTAAAACCAATTAACTCATCATAGGGGGGAAACAGAACATGCAACCATCGAATAACTACGAATCAGGGAATCTGTCGGTGTTTATCACAGGAGCGTTGATCGGCGCGGGTGTCGCACTCCTCTTCGCGCCACAGTCAGGCGAGCAGATGCGCGGGCTACTTCGCGACTATGCGGCACGCGCCAAAGATGAGCTCGATGACGTCGTCGACCAGGGCGCCGAAGCGTTGGACAACACTATGGAACGCGGCCATGAATTCGTCGAGAAGGGGAAGGATTCGTTGCGAGAGGCCGGTCGCCAGGTTAAAGATTTTGCCGAGGCGGGCAAACAAGCAGTCAATGAAACAAGGGATGAGCTGGCGTCACAGCATCGCTAGACGTCGAAGGCAACTGTCCCAACCTGAAAACTCATTTTTATCCGTAGGAGGATTATTATTATGTATCGTTTATTGATGGTCGGTATTCTCGGATTGAGTGCGATGAGTCTTACAGCTTGCGAGTCCATGACCGGAAAAACTGCAGGCCGAACCATAGACGACGCTACGACGACCGCATCGGTTCAAGCAAAGTTGACGAATGACAAGGCGTCCAATTTTACGCGCATCAATGTGGATACCGAGCGGGGTGTTGTCACGCTGAACGGTGTGGTACAGACCGTGGAGGAGAAGTCACGAGCGGAATCCCTCGCGCGTATGGTGGAGGGGGTGTCGAAAGTGAACAACAATCTGCAAATACAATCCTTGTCATCGAGTAATTGATGTGTGGGTGAGGGGCGTCGATGCGACACCGGTCATCCGCCCCCACCCTCATGCACATAACCATGTTCACCTGAAGACGCGAAGCCCAAAGAGGACAGGCCGGTGTCGGTAAAAAAAGTGCGATATGCAGTAGTGGGGCTGGGTCACATTGCGCAGGCGGCAGTGCTGCCGGCGTTTCGCCACGCACGCATCAACTCTCAACTGAGCGCCTTAGTATCAGGAAGTCGAGTCACATTATCAAAGCTGTCCACCATGTACAAGGTGGAGCACACCTATGATTACGATCGCTACGATGAGTGCTTGGAAAGTGGCGCAGTGGACGCGGTGTACCTGGCCATCCCCAACCATCTCCATAAGCGCTACGCCAGCGCGGCATTGCGGAAGGGTATTCATGTCCTTTGCGAAAAGCCATTGAGTCTGACGGTCTCGGACTGCAAAGCGATTATTCGTGCAGCGGAGGAAGGCGGAGCGAAGCTTATGGTCGCGTATCGCCTCCACTTTGATGAGGCGAATCTGAATCTTATCAGCCTAGGACAGTCGGGCCGTCTAGGAGATCTGCGCATCGTGCATTCGCTATTTACCCAGCAGGTCCGTAAGGGAGATACGCGACTAGACCCGAGGGTCGGTGGAGGCCCCTTGCCCGATATCGGGATCTATTGCATCAATGCGGCTCGCTACCTGTTTCAAGCGGAACCGCATGAAGTGGTCGCGATGCGACTGAGAAACAAAGACCCTCGATTTCGTCGTGTAGAAGAGATGGACGGAGCGCTCCTGCGATTCCCAGGGGACCGTCTGGCCTCGTTTGTCTGCAGTTTTGGAGCGTCCGACCGTGCCGACATCGATGTCGTCGGAACCAAGGGGAGCGTGCGACTTGAATCCGCCTATGAATATTCGGTTGGAATGAAGCAAGTCATCCGTATCGGTGAACGCACGGAGACGCGACGCTATCCGGTTCATGACCAATTTGCGCCACAGCTTCGCTATTTTTCGGATTGCATTCTTCGGAACCGGGAACCCGAGCCGTCCGGCCACGAAGGGCTCATCGACGTGACAATCATAGAAGCGTTGCGACGGTCGGCGCGGACTGGAAAGCCGGTGCGCGTACAGGTGGCGTCGAAACGAACTCGTCCCTCCCTTGCGCAGATGATGCGAATTCCGCCGCCCAAGGTGCCACCCCAGGTTCACGCTCCGTCACCGACACGGTGAAGTCCGATGTTGTGCTCATCGGAGTCACACTAGGATATGTTCTTCCTCGAATTACAGTGAGGTGACGATGCCACAGACCCACGACACAGAACGATCAGGAATTGAGACAGTGGTGGGCGGGCTCTTGAGAGATGTGCGCGCGCTCATACGCCAGGAAATGGCCTTGGCGCAACATGAGGTTCAGTACGAAATCGGCAAGATCATCAAGTCGGTTCTTTGGTGCGGGATCGCTGCGGTGCTGGCACTGATCGGATTGTTCGTCGCCGCCGCGGTCTGTGTGCTGATCCTCTTTGAGTATACAGGGTTGCCTGCCTGGGCTTGTGCCGCAATAGTGAGCGTCGTTCTCCTGGGTGGGGCGTGGGGGCTCGCGGCGGCGGGATGGGGAGTGGCAAAGTCCGTTCATGTCATCCCACTACGAACCGTCCGAACCCTGATGGACGACGCCAAGTGGATGGCGGAGTGGGTGCGCACGCGGTTTACGTAGATAACGCGCTCTGGCCTGCCACCCACTGCATCTGAGTAAGCCGATAGTCCCTCTACGATCATCTTGCTGGTTTTGAGCCGATGTCTAGACGACAGCTATTTACAGTGACCTTTCTGCTGGTGTTTCTTCTGCTCCTGTGGCAACTGGGAGTGATTCTCAGTCCGTTCTTCTCGCCGATTCTCTGGGCTGTGATCCTCGCGACCACGACATACCCTCTGTACATTCGATTATTAGCTTGCGTGGGACAACACGGAAATGTGGCCGCCGGAATCATGACGGGGGGAGTACTGATCATGGCGGTGGCTCCTGCCGTATACGGCATGATCCTCGCCGGTCAGCAAGGAGTGGAAGCGTATGCTCAAGCTTCAGAGTGGCTGAAGGGAGGACATCTGAAAGACATAGGCGTTGTGCTTGCCAAGGTACCCGGGGTCGGAGGGCTGATCCAGGAATTGGCGGGCCGTCTCATTGTGAGCGGCAGCGGGCAAGTCGAGGACTCCCTCCTGGAAGGCGGGAGGGCCGTCAGTGGCTTTCTTCTTTCTCAAGGGGCGGATTTTGCCAGGAATGCATTGCTCCTCGCGACAAACTTTCTCATTATGCTCTTCACCTTGTTCTTCTTATTCCGCGACGGACCCCATACGTGGGACACAATCTTCCGGGCGATTCCCCTCGAAGAGGAGCACAAGGCAAAGATCTTCGAACGTATCAATACGACCATGAAGGCTGTCGTGAGGGGCACGTTATTGACCGCCGTTGCCCAGGGGGCGACGGCCGGGGTGACGTACTATTTATTGGGAGTGCCTTTTTCAGTATTTCTCGGTGCTTTATCTGGGCTGCTTTCTCTGCTCCCCGTCGGCGGCACAGCGATAGTGTGGGCGCCGGTCGCATTATACCTATTGTTCAGCGGGGCGGTAGCCAAAGGCGTCATTCTCATCGGGATCGGCCTCGGCCTGGTGGGCCTGATGGACAATCTACTGCAGCCCCTTCTCGTCGGTGGGAAAGCGCGGCTCCCGGTGCTTCCCCTGTTCTTAGCCTCGTTGGGGGGCCTCGCGTACTTCGGATTTCTCGGTCTATTTCTCGGCCCCGTTCTCCTCGCCGTCGTCCTCGTCACGTTTGTGATCTACCAAGAAGAATATCAGCAACAAGGCAACGGCATGATCATTGGCGACACGAGAGATCCACGCGAAGATCTGCGCTCCGCTCATAATTTGACTGACAAGACCGTGTGATCCGGTGTGATCATCCGGGAGGCTCTCCGACATTGCCTTCGTGACGAAGCGAAGGAGACGTGGCCGGATGCGAGACCTCTGATCGCCCAGTAGAACGGTCTATGCCAGAGAGGTTCTT
>JBGTMB010000218.1:0-20110 GCA_041743755.1 Nitrospiraceae bacterium
CATTCTCCGTGAATCTGACGGAATCGCCCTGATGATCCTGAAAAAGATGGGACTCTCGACCGAACAAGTTCGATTGGAAATTGAACGGAACTTGCCCGGCGGAGGGACCACCATGACCTTTGGTGAAATTCCCTTCAGCCCTCGTGTGAAAAAGGTGATCGAATATGGGGTCGAAGAAGCCCGTCTTCTTGGACATAACCACATCGGCAGCGAGCACCTGTTATTGGGCCTTCTCCGGGAAGAGGAGGGGATTGGCGGGAAGATTCTCCGCAGCTTAGGGGCCAATCTTCTGACCGCCCGTCAACTCACCGTGACATTTCTGCGGAAGTCTGCTCCTCGCGAACGTGACCGGAAGAGCAATACCCCGGCACTCGATGAGTTCGGTCGCGATCTGACCCAACTTGCTCAGGCAGGGCAACTGGACCCAGTCATTGGCCGAGCCGACGAAATCGAGCGGGTGCTTCAGATTCTGAGCCGCCGTTCGAAAAACAATCCCGTGCTTATTGGGGAAGCTGGCGTCGGTAAGACAGCCATTGTCGAAGGGCTGGCCCAACGAATCATCCAGTCAGAAGTGCCCGATAACCTTCTTTCGCGACGTGTCATAGCCCTTGACCTTGGTTCATTGGTCGCAGGAACAAAGTATCGCGGCCAATTTGAAGAACGGCTGAAAGTTGTGATGAAGGAGATCGTCCAGGCCGGGAATATCATTATCTTCATCGATGAACTCCATACCTTGGTGGGCGCAGGGGCGGCAGAGGGGTCTATAGACGCCTCGAATATGCTCAAACCGGCGCTGTCACGCGGCGAAATTCAATGTATCGGCGCCACGACCCTCGATGAATACCGAAAGCATATTGAGAAAGATGGAGCGCTCAAGCGACGGTTCCAGCCGATTCACGTCCAGCCGCCGAGCATCGACGAAACGGTGCTGATTATCCAAGGGTTACGCGATCGGTACGAAGAACATCACGGTGTCGAGATATCTGAAGAGGCCATCCTTGAAGCCGTCAAGCTATCCGATCGCTACATTAGCGACCGTTTTCTCCCTGATAAGGCGATCGACTTGATTGACGAAACTGGGTCCCGCGCAAAGTTGCAGACCTATGCCTTGCCGTCGGAGCTGAAGGCGATGGAGCAAGAGCTGAAAAAAGTCTCTCGCGATAAGGAATCGGCTATTTCGATGCAAAACTTCGAAGAAGCTGTTCGTCACCGCGAGGAAGAAGAACGGTTACGCAAGCTCCTCGATGAATCCAAGCGCGAGTGGAAGAAGAACCAGGAAAAAAATAAACCGACGATCGGAAAAGAAGAGGTGGCCTATGTCGTCTCTAAGATGACGGGCATTCCGCTCTTCAAGCTCGAAGAAGAAGAATCCAACAAATTGCTTCGCATGGAGGAATTCCTCCATAAGCGAGTGATTGGACAAAACGAGGCGATTTCCGCCGTGGCCCGCGCTATTCGACGGTCACGCGCCGGACTGAAAGAAGCGAAGAAGCCTATCGGCTCGTTTATTTTCCTGGGACCCACTGGGGTAGGGAAGACCGAGCTGGCAAGGACGCTAGCCGAGTTTCTCTTTAACAGCGAAGACTCGCTCATTCGGATCGACATGTCAGAATATCAGGAAAAGTTCACCAGTTCACGGCTCTTTGGCGCCCCTCCTGGGTACGTGGGATATGAAGAAGGCGGCCAATTGACCGAGCGAGTCAGGCGCCGGCCCTACTCAGTCGTCCTCTTCGACGAGATCGAGAAAGCCCATCCTGATGTATTCAATATCTTGCTTCAAGTATTGGACGATGGGGTGTTGACCGATAGCCTTGGGCGCAAAGTCGATTTCAAAAATTGCGTCATCATCATGACGTCCAATATCGGGACCAAGATGATCCAGAAGGGCGTCTCGCTTGGATTTCAGAGCACGGAAGGCGATCAAGAGCGCCACAAAAAAGAAGAAGTGTTGAGTGAATTACGTCGATCGTTCAGCCCCGAATTCCTCAACCGGATCGACGAGATCGTGGTCTTCCACCAGTTGGACAAAACACATCTCTCTAATATTCTCGACATCCTCTTGGGTGAGCTCAACGTCCGTCTGCTCGAAAAAGGCGTCGAGATTGAGGTTGAGGACGATGTCAAGCAATGGTTGATTAAAGAGGGTTACGATCCGTTGTACGGAGCCAGACCGATGCGCCGGACGATTCAGCGTGCGATCGGCGATCCGCTCTCCGAGGAGATGATTAGGGGACGATTTAAAGAATGCCGAAAGATCCGTGTGGTGCTTCGCGATGGAGCTCCGGCATTTATCGAGCAAGAGGCGATGGCTGGCGTCTGATATCCAAGCTCTGTACCGACGCGACGCTATCGTGAGAAGGTACGATACGGCCCTTGTGGCAGCAGTTGGCCACAAGGGCCGTATTATTTCTCCGTTCTTAGAATGCGCGCCTGTCGATAGTCTTATCTGCGTGATCATCGGAGATTGTATGATGACGGCAGTTGAACAACCCACTGTAACCTGGACACCGGGGCCCGTTCTCGGTATCGAAACCTCATGCGACGAAACCGCTGCGTCGGTACTTGCCGCAGACGGCACAGTCCTGTCAAACTTGATTGCCTCGCAACATGCGGTGCACCGTCGATTCGGCGGCGTCGTCCCTGAACTCGCTTCCCGTGCGCATATTGAATCGATTGAAGAGGTGTCATCAGAGGCCGTACAACAATCCGGCCTTGCATGGTCGGATCTCACAGGAATCGCTGTGACGCAAGGACCAGGTTTAGCCGGTGCACTGCTTGTCGGAGTCAACTATGCCAAAGCCCTTGCCTATGCCTTAAATATTCCAATAGTCTGCGTGAGCCACCTTGAAGGCCACATTGCCTCCGCGTGGCTGAAAGATCCAACATTCCCATTACCCTGTGTTGTTCTGGTCGTATCGGGGGGGCATACCCATCTGTATTACAAAGAGGTGAGCGGGTATTATCGCCTCATGGGTTCTACAAGGGATGATGCAGCAGGGGAGGCTTTTGACAAAGGCGCTCAGTTACTTGGGCTGGAGTATCCTGGTGGCCCAGCCATTGATCGCTTAGCTCGACAGGGAAACCCAGAGGCGATTGTGTTTCCCCGATCGTATCTAAAAGGTGGGAGCTTTGACTTTAGTTTCAGCGGTGTAAAAACAGCCTTGCTGTACAAACTTCAATCCGTACCCGAACGCTCCCGAGCAGCACAGGCCGCTGACTTGGCGGCCGGCTATCAAGAAGCGATTGTGGACGTCTTGGTCCACAAAGCTTTTGCTGCGGTTCGGGCATCTGGCGCACGTGCCTTGGCCGTTGTCGGAGGGGTGTCGGCCAATTCTCGATTACGTCAACTGCTCCAGCAACGAGCGGCGGCCGAAGGCCTACAGCTCAGCCTTTCTCCGTTAGCGTACTGTACGGATAACGCTGCAATGATCGCAGCCGCAGGAAGGCGAGCCCTTCTCGCAGGTCTCCGTGCCCCGTTAGACATTGATGCCCAGGCCTCACTGGTTTCATCATTCGCGCGTACGATGTAATCGACGACCAAAAGGAAACGACAGCCATTCCAGAAATCCACGGACAGGTTCTTGGTCTCCGCGCCGGCCAGCTTGCCATGCTTGAGCGGCTGTATCGCCGCCGGATGTCCGCAGACGAAGTGTTATCGCCTGAAGCGGCAAAAACTCTCGCACAATTTACGCATGAAATTCGGCGCCCGATAGGTCTGGTCATTACCAGGCGTGGAGCGGTGCAAGATGTTCTGGTCGGGTCCGGTACCGAGCCCTCGCCAACGACCTTGATTGCCTTTCGAGCGAGCCCGCGGTCGTTGCGAGGTCTTCGGTTGATCCGGTCGCATCCAAAGGAGCAGCCCCTGACCCAAGAAGACCTCACGCTATTGGGCTTGCTTAGACTCGACATGATCGGAACGATGACGGTCACTCCGAAAGGCGAGCCAGGGCTGCTTTCCTTGGCCCATCTGAATCCACCCAGTCCGAAGGGGGAGTTCTATACCCTCTTGAAGCCCACGTTGGTCCATCTATGCCCGGTGAATTTCGACACATTCATTCGCGAACTGGAGGCAGATCTTCAACGTCAGAGCGGATCTCATACGATGGCTCAAAAGCCCACAGCCATTCTTGTGAGCGCCTCGCCTCAGAACAAGGCCGACCAAGAGGAACGTCTTGTCGAATTAGCCGAACTGGCTTCTTCTGCAGATCTCACGGTGATCGATCGGTTGGTGCAACGTACACAGAGCGGCCATCATCGATTTCAATTGGGGAGCGGAAAACTCAAAGATGTGCTGATGCACACGATGCAGAAAGGCGCAGATCTGCTCATTTTCGATCAAGATTTGGCTCCCGCACAACTACGGGCCATTGATGAGATCACCGATCTCACCGTGATCGATCGGACCCAGCTGATTCTCGACATCTTTGCCCAACGAGCCCATAGTCGAGAAGGTAAAGTGCAGGTCGAATTGGCGCAACTCCGGTATCTACTTCCGCGTCTCTCCGGTCAGGGAACCAGCCTCTCACGTTTGGGTGGCGGCATCGGGAGCAGAGGGCCTGGCGAAACGAAGCTCGAAACAGATCGACGTCGTATCAGAGAGCGCATCGACCATTTGGAGCGGGAAATCGAGGGTTTTGCCCGTCACCAAGATCAGCGGCGATCGCGTCGCATTCGGCAGGCCTTTCCAGTCCTCTCCATCGTGGGCTATACGAATGCCGGCAAATCGACCTTGCTCAATGTCTTAACAAAGAGTGAAGTCAGCACCGCTCCACGTGTGTTTGAAACGCTCGATACCACGAGCCGTAGGCTGCATTTCCCGCAGGGCCGTGAAGTCATCCTCACGGACACTGTGGGGTTTATTCGCGATCTGCCCAAAGATCTGCTGGCAGCCTTTAGAACAACATTGGACGAGATGCGCGATGCGGATCTCCTCTTGCACGTCGTCGATGCGGGGGCGAAAGATCTCGCTGCCCACATTGCATCGGTCGAGACCGTGCTTCAAAGCCTCGCCCTGGATCAGATACCACGGGTTCTTGTCTTCAATAAGTGTGACCAGCTTCCGGTCGGGCAAGCAGAGGTACTCTGTCGGCGCTACAGTGCGATCGGGATTTCGGCTTTCCAACCGGAAACCTTACCCCCGTTGCTCCGGCACCTCGAAGAGCGATTGGCTGACCTTGTGCCACTGGATGGGTCGCCGAAGAAATTGACGACCCAGGGACCTACACTTGCTTCTCGCCCTTAACCCGCTGCACAATCGGACATTCTGACATTAGCCATGGCAAGGAAATCTCAACCATCATCGGATCCTCGAATACATCTTCGAGAGATTGCGAAGTCACTGAAGCGTGCGATGTCAAGCCCAAAGATGGAACTGGATCATTGTTCTCCGTGGGAGTTGCTTGTCGCCACGATCCTCTCCGCTCAATGTACCGACCAGCGGGTGAACCAGGTCACTCCCTCTCTCTTTCAGCGCTATCGGCAACCGGCTGAACTGGCAGCCGCGCATCTTCCTGATGTTGAACAGATTATTCGTTCCACCGGTTTTTTTAAGAACAAGGCAAAGCATCTTGTCGCCTGCGGCAAAGCGGTATCCGAACGCTTCAGAGAACAAGTTCCGCGGAAAATGGAAGAGTTGATTACCTTACCGGGTGTCGGACGGAAGACCGCCAATGTCATTCTTGGGAACGCCTTCGGCCAACCCAGTATCGTTGTCGATACTCACGTCAAGCGCGTTGCAAAGCGACTTGGTCTGACCCGATCAGATAATCCAGATCTGGTCGAACAGGACCTGCAGCAGCTCATGCCGAAGTCTCAGTGGACGGCCGTCGCGCAACGCTTGTTACTGCATGGCCGCTATGTGTGTCTTGCCAGAACACCTCAGTGCCGCACCTGTTCGATCTATCGGTATTGTACGTGGAATGAGAAAGGTCCCCAATGACTCGAAGCATGACCGGTTTCGGCCGACGGCAAGCCCCGTGGCAGGACGGATCTGTGACGGTGGAAATACGTTCCGTCAACCATCGTTTTCTCGAAGTTTCCTGCCGTCTTCCCCGGCCCTTGAGTCACCTGGAAGATGTGTTCAAAAAATCCGTCCAGCAACGCTGTACCCGTGGACGCATTGACATCACCGTGACTGTCCAGGCCGGCAAAGGCCGAGCTGGAAGCGTCAATCTTGACCAACCCCTCGCAAAACAGTACCATCAAGCCCTCCGAACGCTCAAAAAATCTCTGAAACTGAGCGGCCCCATTGATCTTGCGCTCGTGGCAGGGTTTCGTGATGTGCTGTCGGTATCGGATCAACCGGCGGAAGACCCTAAGCTGGCGAAGGTGTCACAGCAATTGATGACAGAGGCCCTGTCGGATCTTGAGGGGATGCGAACACGCGAAGGCAAGGCACTGGCAGCGGATATGGGCTCACGGATTCAGACGATCCGAGGACATCGTACAAGTGTCGCGGCCAGAACGCCACTGTTGGCCCAGGAGATGTTCGTGAAAATGAACGGGCGGGTAGAGAAGCTGTTGGGATTGGAGATTCCCGACCTTTCCCGTCTCCACCAGGAGTTGGCAATATACGCGGACCGTAGCGATATTACGGAAGAAATAGTCAGATTAGACTCGCATATGATACAGTTTGAGCAGACGCTTGACCGTTCAGAGTCCATAGGCAAAACACTTGATTTTCTGCTTCAAGAAATCGGGCGCGAAGTGAATACGATCGGCTCCAAAGCGAATGATGCGGAAATCGCGGGGCATGTAGTTCAGATGAAGGCCGAGCTCGAACGTATTCGTGAACAGGTCCAGAACGTCGAATGAATTTAGTCCCTACAATCAGCTCTCCGGTACCGGAATCGGGCCACCCACGTTCCTCGACGGAGAGGCGAGGGATTCTTTTCATTATCTCCGCACCATCAGGGACGGGGAAAACGACGCTGTGTAAGCAACTGACGGCGAAGCTCCCGGGGCTGTGGCATTCAATTTCCTATACCACGAGGAAGCCTCGGCCAGGCGAAGAGCATGGGCGTGAGTATTTTTTCATTGAAGAGCAGCCATTCCGAGAGATGATCGATCGGAATGAGTTTATCGAGTGGGCGCATGTGTATGGACATCTCTATGGAACGCCACGGAAATCACTGACCGAAAAGATCGAGCAGGGGCTGGATGTGTTATTAGAGATCGATGTACAAGGCGCCATGCAGGTTAAGAAACGATTTGAAGATTCTGTGTCAATCTTTATCCTCCCTCCCTCGATGGCCGCGCTGAAATCCCGTCTTCAGACTCGTGCCTCCGATACCACGGAAGAGATTCAGGGACGGCTCAACAAAGTAAAAGAAGAGGTGTGGAGTTATCGCGAATACGCCTATGTCGTCCGTAATGAAGACCTCGGCCGATCCCTTCGCGATCTCGAAAGTATCTTCTGGTCTGAACGCTTGAAGACAAAACGTTTGAATATGACCTGGCTCGAGAATAATTTCATTCTTGACGATGAACAGAAAACTGAAGATCGCAAAGATCTTCCTTCACCCAAAGGAGTACCGAATCCATGAGCGACATGTTAAGAGTCTTGCCCCAATATAAAGAAGGCGAATTCGACTCACGTCACCGGTTGACGATCATTGCGGCCCAGCGGGCGAAGCACATTGTCCAGGGATCACGCCATGCTCCCTCACGCTTCACTAAAGAAACGACGATTGCCCTTGATGAAGTTCTCCGAGGGCAGGTCACCTATCTCATCGGCCAGGAAGCGCGGGATGCCATGAAAGAGTCGAAGCGCGGCAAAGAAGGCGAAATGGAGCGCATTGCCTTGATGACCGGCGACGATGCAAAAGAGATCAAGAAAGAACTGAGCGTCTATGTCGACGATTCTCCTAAGCCGCCGGTGGGGGCCGAGAGCGGGGAGTAAGAGGAGTCAGTGGTGAAGAGTTTCGACTCAATCGGCCCAACATTGATAGGGAAACGGATCGTGCTTGGTGTGACAGGCAGCATTGCAGCCTATAAAGCTGTGGCATTGCTCCGGAGCCTGATCCGTGAAGGGGCGGTTGTGCAGGTCGTGATGACGCACTCGGCCACAAAATTTGTTACCCCGCTCACCTTTGAAGTGCTCTCAGGTCATCCGGTCTCGACAGATACATTCGAAGCACATCACGAAATGAAACACCTGTCATTGCCTGCACAGGCAGATGCGATCATCATTGCGCCGGCCACCGCTAATTGTCTTGCAAAGGCCGCGTTGGGGCTGGGAGACGATCTGCTCTCGACCATGCTTCTGACGTCGCAGTGCCCGTTGATCATGGCCCCTGCCATGGATGGCGGGATGTGGACCCATCCATCTGTTCAAGAACATGTGAACACATTGTGCGCGAGGGGAACGGTCGTTGTCACTCCAGAACTAGGTCCGCTCGCTTCTGGGCAGATCGGCCAAGGCCGTTTGGCAGAGGAAGGTAGGATATTGGAAGCGGTTCAAGTGGCCTTGGCTCCACAACGCGATTGGGAAGGGCATCGCGTTCTGGTCTCGGCCGGCCCGACACAAGAGCCGATCGATCCGGTGCGGTTTATTTCGAATCGGTCTTCCGGAAAGATGGGCTATGCTGTCGCCGAAGCTGCCCAGGCAAGGGGAGCGCAGGTGGTCCTTGTCACTGGCCCGACGGCATTACCGACTCCGAGAGGTATCGAGGTTGTGGCGGTAGCTACGGCTGAAGAGATGTTGCAGGTATTATCCATGCGTCTTGCCTGGTCGACCACTGTGATTATGGCCGCGGCTGTCGCAGACTTCCGCCCAATACACCCTGCGGCGCAAAAAATCAAAAAACAGGGGCAAATAGCCGAGACGCTCAACCTTGAACGAACCGTTGACATTTTGGCTTCCTTATCTTCACAACGAACTACTCAACTTATGGTCGGCTTTGCCGCTGAGACCAGCGATCTCACCGCTCATGCACAAGCCAAGCTGACAGCAAAAGGCCTCGACCTGATCGTGGCCAACGATGTCACGAGGGAAGGCGCGGGATTCGGCAGCGATCAGAACGCAGCGACGTTGATCGATCGTCAAGGGATCATGACAGAACTACCCCTCATGCCAAAACGTGCGCTTGCCGATGCGATTTTGAACCGAGCTGATGAACTCTTTCGAGCCAGACAATCCAGCCAACCCCCCACGACAGTGATGGGAGGACGTTAGCAGCCTATGACTCAGAATCAGCAAGCCGCCGAAAGCGCTATGGAAATCGACCGACTGGCTGTCCAGTTAGCCAAGGATCCACGCTCCAAAGTATTTATGCCTCTGGCCGAAGAGTACGGAAAAGCCGGCATGTGGCAAGAAGCCGCGGGCGTGCTGGAAGATGGTCTGACCCTGTATCCTGGCTTTATTACGGCCATGGTCGCCCTCGGACGTGTCTACGACCACTTGGGTCAGGCCACAAAAGCCAAGGCGATTCTGGAAGAATCTGTCAAGTTAAGTCCCGAAAACTTACGGGCCCACCGAACTCTGATGAAGATTTACCAGAGCCAGAGGCTCATGGAGTCTGCGCTGCAATCCTGTTCGGTGATACTGGCCATTAACCCGCGTGATGAAGAAGCGCTCTCAATCCAATCTGCCCTGAGTGGACCACAGGCTCAGAAGGAAGAACCGGCTACGCCTGCGCCATCGGAGCTGCCGAAATCAATGAAGGGCGAACCGGAGATTGTCTCTGCTGTGCCACAGGTTGCGGCAACCACATCCAGGGAGACAGCCCCAGACCCTACGGATCAGATAGGGGAGCGTCCCGCAGGACTGGAGTCAGGTTCCCAACCCGCAGAGACCTCTGTGCACCCTTCTTCAACGCCTCGTGCTGACGTCGTGGTGCAGTTAGAGTCCTGGCTGTATAGGATTCAATCCCGTCGTCACGATCGTGACTCTGTGAACGAATCACACCGCAAAGCTTCCTAAGACTTTTCACACGTTTGACCGGTCCCAGGCAGGCTGCTACAATGCCGCCCTGCTGGATCATGCTTGAGGGATTTGGACTCGCTACGTAACTATGTGAACAGTGCCATATGCTGCGAATACGAGTCCTACACGGCCCCAATCTCAATCTCCTCGGGAGCAGAGAGCCATCCATATATGGCACGCTTTCCCTCGAGGCTATAGACTCAGCCATCACGAAATTGGCGGTTGAGTTGGCTGTGAAAGTAGACCTGCGCCAATCGAATAGTGAAGGAGAGTTGGTGACCTGGCTTCAAGAGTCCCGGGAGGAATACGACGGAATCATTATTAATCCTGCAGCCTACACCCACACCAGCATCGCCATTCGTGACGCAATTGCTGCAGTTGGGCTGCCGACGATTGAAGTACATCTGTCCAATATTTATCAGCGGGAAGAATTTCGCCACCGATCCTATATTTCGGGAGTCTCGATCGGACAAATTTCAGGCCTGGGCCCGACGGGGTATCTCCTAGCACTCCGGGGACTGCACGACCATCTGACTGCATCCAAACGCGGGAAGCGCACATCAGCGCAGACGGCATCGTGACGGGCGGTAAAAGAAACGAAATCATGAGGGAGCCGGTCCAACAACTGCCTACACGTACAGTTTGAAGGGAGTATTGAGTGATTTCTACGACAGATTTTCGCGGGGGTGTGCGCCTGATGGTCGATAACCAGCCATTCTATATCGTTGAGTTTCAACATGTAAAACCGGGGAAGGGTGGAGCGTTCGTGCGTACGAAGCTCAAGAGTTATCTCTCAGGCAATGTTCTGGACCGTACCTTCAGATCAGGCGAACGGTTCGAGGAGCCTGATCTCGAAGAACGCACCATGCAATTTCTCTACGCGACCGACGATGCCTATACCTTTATGGACACAGAAACGTTCGAACAGCTCACGTTCGAAAAAGGGAAGCTCGGCGGAAATGCGGACCTCTTGAAAGAAGACATGACGGTGAAGATTCTGGTATACGAACACCGTCCGATCGACGTCGAGCTTCCAAACTTTATCGAACTGAAAGTCAGCGATACGGATCCGGGTTTCCGGGGCGACACCGCCACGGGCGGCACCAAGCTTGCGACTCTTGAAACCGGTGCCACCATTAAAGTTCCACTCTATATGGAAACAGGGACTGTAATCAGGATCGATACCCGTACTCGCGAGTATGTGGAGCGTGTTCGGTGAGCAAACGGGCTTCCAACAAGTCGAAGAAGAATAAGAAACCGGTCATCGTTTCGCAGACCGTTGCCTCTACCCAAAGCGGGGAGGGGGCGCCCTTGTTGTCAGGACAGCAGACCAAGCAGATTCAAGAACTGATCGATCTGCTGAAGAAGAACAGCCTCACCGAAATGGAGATCGAGCGCGAAGGTCTCAGAATCCGTGTGCGATACGAAACGGGGCTGAGAACGATGATGGCGACGGTCCAGGAGCCGGGGATGTCTGTCTCGTCACCCGCCTCATATGCACCCGCTACGACAGGCACCCTGATCGAAGATACGACAGGCATGATCACCATTGCGTCCCCAATCGTCGGGACGTTCTATCGCTCTCCCTCGCCTGACGCAGATCCCTATGTCGAAGAAGGCGATTATGTGAAAAAGGGACAGGTCCTCTGCATCGTGGAAGCGATGAAGTTGATGAACGAAATTGAATCGGAGATGAATGGGCGGATCACCAAAATTCTGGCTGAAAGCACCAAGCCGGTGGAGTATGGCCAATCGCTCTTCCTCATCGATCCGACTGCCACATCCTAACCTCTTCCCTCGACCCACATCGGAGTACGCACGTGTTCAAGAAGGTGTTGGTAGCCAATCGGGGTGAGATCGCGCTCCGCGTGATTCGCGCCTGTAAGGAACTCGGTATTCAGACCGTCGCGATCTGCTCAGAGGCCGATGCCTCGAGCCTACATGTGCGTGCAGCCGACGAGAAGGTCTGCGTCGGACCTGCCGACGCGGCGCTCAGCTACCGGAATATTCCCAACGTGCTGAGCGCTGCAGAGATCACCGGAGCAGACGCCATCCATCCCGGCTACGGATTCCTTTCAGAGAATGCCCACTTTGCTGAAGTCTGCGAATCCATCGGTGTGAAATTCATTGGTCCCTCGTCCGAACATATCGCGCTCCTTGGCGACAAAGCCAAAGCTCGCGAGATCGTTGCCGGCCGAGGTTTACCCGTTACGCCGGGTAGTCCTGGTGAATTGAAGAGCGAACAGGGGGCCCTCGAAGCCGCCGACAAAGTCGGTTATCCCGTGATCATCAAGGCTTCAGCCGGTGGGGGAGGACGCGGCATGCGCGTCGTCAACAAAGCCGAGGACCTTGCTCGCGCGTTTCAAGCTGCCCAGGCGGAAGCGAAGACGACCTTCGGCAATGACGCCGTCTATCTCGAACGATATTTTCTCGAGCCCCGCCATATCGAAGTGCAGATTGTTGCCGACCATCGTGGCCATGTTGTGCATCTCGGCGAGCGAGATTGCTCGATCCAGCGCCGGCACCAGAAGCTGCTCGAAGAAACGCCGTCTCCCGCCGTCAATGAGAAGCTCCGCCGAGAAATCTGCCGCGTCGCCGTCGAAGCCGTGAAAGCGGTCCACTACCGGAATGTCGGGACTGTCGAGTTCCTGCTCGACAAGGATCACAACTTCTTCTTCATGGAAGTGAATACCCGCATCCAGGTCGAGCATGCCATTACCGAAATGGTCACCGGCATCGATCTCATTAAAGAGCAAATCAGGCTCGCCGACGGACACTCCCTCTCGTTCAAACAACAAGACATCAAGCTCAACGGGCACAGTCTTGAATGCCGCATCAACGCTGAAGATCCTGAAAAGTTTACGCCATGTCCCGGCATGATCACCAAATACAGCGCCCCTGGCGGATTCGGCGTGCGCGTCGACTCGGCGATGGAATCGAACATGATGGTCGTTCCGTTCTATGATTCGATGATTGCCAAAATCATCACCCATGGCCGGGACCGGCAGGAATCTATCGCTCGCATGCGTCGGGCCCTCGACGAATTCGTGATCGAAGGTATCAAGACGACCATCCCGCTGCACAAGCGCATCCTCAACGACCCCGACTTCCAAAAAGGCCACGTCTCAACCAGTTTCCTCGAACGCTTCCTTACTAGCTAACGCAGTCCGCACTCTGTCCGACAGCGATTTCACGAATCCCCCTGTTTCCCAACATGCAATTGCACAGGGGGTGCGGTCTGCCGCTGTCTCATACGACGCGCGCTGCCGCCTATTTAAGGACAACATGTTTCTCATCACCCCACATTGGGAGATGCGGTTCAAGTATGAACTGAACGAAAAAGCGCACACGAATCGAAACGCGTGGAATAAGAAAAAATCGATCCGTCAAGCCACAAAATATAGGGGCTCGACAGGGCAGACCACAATGCCCATTTATTAGGCAAACAGCTACAAGGTCTTTCAGCGGCGGCCTTTTCAACGAAACAAACTCCTCATCCACAGAGTTACCCACAGAAGCTGGGGAACAGATGGTGTGTCACATGTAGGAGTAAGGCCGGTAGGCTCGATTGATCTGGCGGGTGGTGTGTATGTGATTGATTTGTAGGGCGCACTCATGAGGCGGATATCTCACACGCAACACAACGGTCATCTTTTGTGCACATATTCTCGACATCCTGGTGCGGCGAGTCCCATATTTTATTTCGCTGGCCTATCCGATCCCTTCCCGGTGATCTTCTTGATTGCGCTTCCAACCGCAGATCCGAATTTGGGAATCTCCTTCTCGATATTATTGGCCGCGCTCTTCAACCCTCGTCCGAGGTCATCTACCGTGAGGCTCTTGCCGTCCCCTGTCTTATGATTGTCGGGAGAGGTCGATGAGGTTGCTGCCGCAGCCTGTGAAAACCCTACGAACACGAGGGCCACGATACTGATGATGGTCCTGTACATACGCTACCTCCTGTTTCTGAAACTATACCATGCATAAGCTGACATTTCTGAAGGAAGAGCGCGAGGCGCATTCTAGTTCTGACTCTGAACGCAACGTGCTTTCTCACGGGGAAAGGGGTATTCTTCCGCGGGTTAGCCCTCATTATTCATGAAGGTTCGTCGCGAAAGCGCGCAGACACGAAGAAGGACCGGCACTCGGAGGCGTGAAGTCCTGAGGCATACTCGTGCAGTATGTCGAAGGGCTGAACGGCGAGACTGCCCGCCACAGTCGCGTATCCGCGCTTGCAGCAGAAGCTTCATAAATAATGTGGGTTCGAAGAGACCACTATGCAGGCAACATCACGCTGGATTCCTCTACCGCTGTACGCGCAAGTGCTTATCGCCGTGGCCTGTGGCGCGCTGCTTGGGGCGACCTTTGGTCGGGAGCCTTATCTGGGCGGCCTGCGCAACGAGGATCTAGGGTGGCTCGGTCTGCTCGTCGTGACGCTGCTCAAGACCCTCGCCATCCCGCTGATTTTCTTTGCGATCCTCGACGCTCTCATCCGTATAAGTCTCCCATTGCGCCAGGGTATCAAACTGCTCGGCATCTGCCTCGTCAATGTTTGTGTGGCCATGACGATTGGTCTTGTGATCATGAACACCTGGCAGCCAGGCTTGGCCTGGTATGGCCACGTTGATGAATTGCTGAACTTCGTACCAAGCCCCAAGTTATCGACGGGCACCCCAGCGACTGTGCAAACCGGTGCACAGAGTCCGATCGAATACCTCGCTTCCTATATTCCCAGCACCATCATGACGCCGTTTTCGAGCGGCAACATCATCGGCGTTGTCCTTCTCGCCCTGTGCCTCGGTGCTATCCTTCGCCGCTTGCGTGGCGAGACAGACCAGGGTCGCGGAGCAGTTCATACCCTCGCACGGATCATTGAGCGCATCTATCGCTGGCTCGTGCAGATGCTCGGATGGATCATCCTTGCGGTGCCGCTCGCCGTGTTCGGCGTCGTCGCGCAGGTTGTCGGCAAGGCAGGCATCGGCGTCTTCGCCGTCCTCTGGATCTTTCTCGCCGCCATGCTCTTGGGGCTCGCCATCCACGCGCTCGTCTACTACCCACTCGTCGCCTGGCTGGTAGGGAAGAAGTCTCCGAAGATCTATCTGGGACAAGGGGCCGACGCCATCATGACCGCCGTGTCGTGTAACAGCAGCCTCGCCACCGTGCCGGTCACCCTCCGGTGCCTTGATCGTATGCAGGTCTCGCCGCAATCGGCGCGTCTCGCCGTCTGTGTCGGCACCAATCTCAATAACGACGGCATTACCCTCTATGAAGCAATGGCCGCGCTTTTTCTCGCCCAAGCGCTGGGATTCGATCTACCGATGCGCAATCAGTTGTTGATCGTCGCTGCGTCGATGATCGCAGGGGCCGGCGTAGCCGGCATTCCGGAAGCCGGGATGATCGTGTTGCCGCTTGTCCTCTCAGCCGCCGGCTTGCCGACCCACGTCATCGTCGCAGCCATTCCACTCATCCTGACGGTGGATTGGATCATCGCCCGAGCCCGCTCAGGCGTGAACGTCATGAGCGACATGCTGGTCGCCATCCTCCTCGATGTAGGGCGTATCGAGCCCGCCACCGAACCAATCGCGCTTCAGTCTCAATCCGAAGTCACCAATCCCAATGAGCCGCAGCCATTTTGAGGAGCCCACAGGAAGGGCCTTCCCTCTCTTTACAACAAGGGAAAGATAAAATATTATCCAGCGCCTTCGGACCCTTCGTTGATGAGTGGTGACTAGACTATGAGTAAGATCCTGATTTCCTATCGTCGTGAAGATAGCGCCGATGTCACCGGGCGGATCTACGATCGGCTCGTACAGAAGTTTGGCCAAGGGGCTGTCTTCAAGGATGTGGATTCGATTCCCCTTGGTGTCGATTTTCGCACTTTTCTGGATGAACAAGTGGCCAAGTGTGAGGTGTTCCTCGCGGTGATCGGGCGGGACTGGATGAAGAAACGGGGTAGTAAGGGCAAGTCCAGGCTCGATGATCCAGGGGATTTCGTCCGCATTGAGATCGAGTCGGCGTTGAAGCGCCAGATTCCAGTAGTTCCTGTGCTGGTCAGTGGAGCCTCAATCCCGCCGACTGAGCGGCTCCCAACCAGCGTTCAGGATCTGTCCTATCGTCATGGCATCGCGGTGCGGGTAGATCCTGATTTTCATCGGGATATGGATCGATTGATCGAGTATCTAAAAAAGCTCCCTGCCTCAGGAGAGGTGATTTCACAACGTCCCGCCAAAGCCAAGCAACCCATTGGTGCCCAACCGCTCATTCAACGCGTTGAGGTACCGCCACACGAAGCCCCTTTCGAGATGGTGACCGTGCCGAAAGGACCCTTCCTGTATGGGGAGGAAAGAATCCGTGAGGTGATCGATCACGACTATTGGATCGACAAGTATCCCGTGACGAACGAGAAATATCGCGCGTTCATCTTGGCAGATGGTTACAGGAATCATGCCTATTGGTCATCTGAAGGGTGGAAGTGGAAGACTGAGCACAACACCTTAGTTCCAGCATATTGGAATGACGTTAAATGGAATAAGGCGGATCACCCAGTCGTGGGAGTCAACTACTACGAAGCTGAGGCCTATGCGAAATGGGCAGGGAAACGTTTGCCAACCGAGCAAGAGTGGGAGAAGGCTGCACGTGGCGAGGGCGGGCACGAGTATCCCTGGGAGTTTCCCTGGGGGGACACGTTCGACAAGTTGAAATGCAACAGCGCGGAGGCAGGCCTTGATCACACGACGCCGGTCACCCAGTATCCCAAGGGGGTTAGCCCCTATGGGTGCTATGACATGGCCGGGAATGTCTGGGAGTGGTGTGCGGACTGGTATGACGAAACGAAAGATTGGCGCGTGGTCCGAGGCGGCTCCTGGCACAACTCACAGGAGAGCCTGCGCGTATCGAACCGGTTTAGGACCTACGCCGACCGCCAGAGTAACAATATTGGCTTCCGTCTTGTCCAGGACATTCCGTAACCCTGTGTCCTATGCTCTTTGACCCTGTGCCTCTTGTTCGGTACGCTCGTGCTCGTAACCGTGGATGATTCCCCCATCAGGGCAGATTATGTACAAAGCGTTTGTCTCTTCCACATTTGAGGATCTCAAGGATCACCGTGCGCATGTGATCCGTTCCTTGCGTCGAGCAGGCTTCTTCGTAGACCCCATGGAAGAGTGGCCTGCGGACAGCGAGGAGCCAAAAAGATTTTCTCAGGATCGGCTTCATGGGTGCGATCTGTGTGTGTTGCTCGTCGCGTTTCGCCGAGGCTATGTACCAGAGGGTGATACTCGAAGCATCACGCAGCTGGAATACGATGCAGCGGTGAAGCAAGGTGTCGATATTGTTCCGTTCATGCTTATAGAGGATGCGCCCTGGCCTCGGAAATTCGATGAGCTGGACAAGGATCCTGAGGTCAGAACCTGGCGTGAGCTGCTGAAGAAGAATCATGGTGTCGAATCGTTTGGCTTAGAGCCACGCTCAATCGATCTCACGGGGACGTTGGGCCGCTGGTTGATACAGAACAAGTCGGCCCAGGCCGAGCCGCAGAACCATGAACGCATTGCCTGGCCTGCCGGCAAGTCTCCCTATCCAGGCCTACTGTGGTTCGACGAGGACTATGCCCCGCTGTTCTTCGGGCGCGACCGGGAAGTCGACGACCTGATCGGCAAGATGACCGAGCCCGATGGCCGTGTGCTTCTCGTGAGTGGGGCGTCCGGGTCAGGCAAGTCCTCTCTGGTGGCAGCCGGGCTGTGGCAAGCCGTCATCAACGAAGGGCGGCTCCCGGGGAGCGAGCGCTGGGTCTGGCAGCGCATCCAGCCGAGCGATGGCGAGACCCCATTTCGTTCGCTCGCGCAGGGCTTGAAACAGGCCTTCCGGGGAATCTCAAGGTCCGTACCTGAACTTGCCAATAATCTGGCTGGGTGCCAGACGACAATCGGGGAACTTCTCGCTCCACACCTAGCTCAGGGGCAGGAATTGGTCCTGTTTGTCGATCAACTGGAAGAGCTATTCACGCGCGGCTTTCACAACGAGGATATTCAGAATGTTCTGGTGCAGCTTGTGGGGACAGCCCACCACATGCCCAATCGACTGCGCGTGGTTGCCACGGTGCGCAGTGAATTTATCGCGCGGCTGGAAGAGTCAGAGTCGATACTCCGGGTTCTCAACGCCGGGTACCATTATCACCTGGGCCCGGTATCGCCGAGGGCTTTGCAGGACATGATTGAACAGCCGGCCTATGTCACAGGCCACATTTTTGAGCCTCAAGTAATTGATGAGATTTTACGCGAATCGGCTCAAGAACCTGGGAGTCTTCCGCTTATAGCTTATGTCTTAAAACAACTATTTGAGCGTCGGCATGAGCGAACTTTTACGTGCGACGCCTATAAAGCCATTGGTGGGGTGGCCGGCGCCATCGGCACGCAGGCCGATCAGGTCATGGCTGGATTAGCTGCCGATGTGCGCGCCGCCTTCGACAACGTGTTTGCAGAGCTGGTGCACCTCGAACGCGAGCGTCCACCGACTAGAAAACGCGCGTCGTTTGCGCGCTTTATTCCTAACAAGGCTGCGAATCATCTGATCGATGCGCTGGCAGGGTCAGACTGCCGGGTGTTGGTGAAGAGCGGCAATGAACGGGACTCAGTTGTCGAAGTCGCGCATGAAAAACTGTTTGTCGCATGGCAAAAGCTCAAAGACTGGATCGAGAGCAGCGGAGTCGACTTACGACTCATCGATTATGCCGAGGAAGCGGCGACGCGCTGGCATGATCTTGGAGGGTATCTCCATGAGCTGTGGCGCTATGAGCGCGCGCGGTCGATTCAACAGGCCTTGGCTCGATTCAAGAAGTCGCCGTCTGTTCAACTCGACAGGCTGCTGCATCCACAGCGGATGCTCATTGAGAAGCTCACCAGCGAGACACTTTCTCACCAAGAGCGCCTCTTGATCGGTCACAAGCTCGCGGAGTTCGGCGATCCACGGTCTGGTGTCGGCTTGCGTCAGGACGGTCTGCCGGATATTGCATGGATTGAGATTCCGCAGGGTCGTCTCACGCTTCAGGCGATTGATCATATCTTCGAGGTCAAGCCGTTCCGGATGGCCACATACCCGGTCACGAATAGTCAGTTTCAGGTATTCATCGACGACGGTGGCTATGGGAACGACGCCTGGTGGGAAGGCCTCGAGAAGATCGACGCGGCGGCTGAACCGAGATGGAAGGACGCCAATGCCCCCAGGGAAACGGTCTCCTGGTATGAAGCCGTGGCCTTTTGTCGCTGGTTGGGCCATAGAACGGAGTCGAGGATTCGCTTACCCACCGAGTGGGAATGGCAGCAGGCTGCCACAGGAGGTGATTCAACGAGCGAGTACCCATGGCCTGGCGGCTGGGATGCGGCTCGGTGCAATAGCTGGGAAAGCCGACTGGGCCAGACGACTGCCGTAGGATTGTATGCAAGCGGAACATCGCGTCACGGGCTTCTCGATCTGGCGGGAAATATCTGGGAATGGTGCCAGAACAGGTATGAACAACCTGAGACGTTCAAATCGGTGGGCACGGAGGTGTCGGTCGCAGACCAGCGTGTGGTCCGTGGCGGCTCTTGGGACAACGAACGGGAGATCTTGCGTGTTTCGAACCGGTCCGGGAGCCCCGCCGACGACCGAGGCAGCAGTGTGGGGTTCCGTCTGGCTCAGGACATCCCGTCATTCTGAAGTGATTCTTCCAATCGTGGCCCCCTTCCCCGTATCGGAGGTGCGATGCGTGCGATTCAGCGTTTTGGTAAACAGCTTCAGCGACTGAGAACCAGCCGTGGTCTGACTCAGGAGCAGCTTGCCGTGACTGCCGGCTTGTCGCGTACGTTTCTGACTAGGTTGGAGTTGGGACAGCACGACCCTTCATTGAGCACGCTGGTGCGAGTGGCAAAGGCGCTGAGAGTCTCGGTGACGGAGCTACTGGGTGAAAGCACCAGTGCACAGCAATGGTGGCAGGTAGGAGAGGCTCGCTTTGCGACACGAGAAGCAGCCGAGGATCATGCCCGCACTGCAGGCGAGATGTTCATCGCACGGTATCAAAACAGGCCGGGCGGCCCTGAACGACGGCTCCTTCCTGTTCGCGAGTCGAAATAGTCTGCTTTGCATGAGCCTCTCAAGCCGGTTCTGCATATTCCTCCATCTCTGTGAGCGACTTGTGCGGCCCCCTTGCCG
>JBGTMB010000219.1:0-5905 GCA_041743755.1 Nitrospiraceae bacterium
GAGTGAATCACAACCTCGTCGCCGAGCATCGCACCGCTCTCGACCGGCCGCACGTGCGCGCGGGTCTTACCATTTTTGTCCAGCTCGATCACGAACACCTGATCGCCGCCCGGACCCTTGCGCATGGCACTCGCAGGGACCGCGACGGCCTTGCGTGGCAGGCCGACTGGAACCCGGACGCGCACCGAAGAGCCGGGAGACGGCGCGTTGGCCGCGCCCTCAATTCTCGCGCGCACCGTGGCGTTGCGAGTCGTGGGGTCGATCCGCGCGTCCACCGCGACGATTCTGGCTGAGATCGGAGACGATTGGCCAGCAACGGTTACCTCGACGCTGTCGCTTTCCCGCAGGCCGGCGGCGACCTGCTGCGCGACTGTGAAGTCCACATGCACAGCGTCGTCGATACCCTGCAACGTCGTGAGCTCGGTGCCCTCGTTCAGATACTGGCCGGGGTGCAAGTCCGCCATGCCTACGCGCGCGCGGAACGGCGCCCGAATGGTCTTGCGGGCGATGATCGCCTTGGTGCGCGCAATCTGCGCCAGCGCGACATCGAGGTCTGCGCGCGCGCGATCCACTTCCTCCTGGGTCGTGGCACGGTCATGACTCAGATTCTTTCTGCGGTTGAGCACCGATCGCGCCAGGGCAGACTGCGCTTCCTGCGCTTTCAGCTCAGCTTCCTCGACGGACACATCGAGCGCGACGAGCACCATGCCGATGTCGACGATTTGCCCGGGTGTGAGACTGACATAACGGACAGTGCCGGGGAGCTCGTTACGCAAGGTGATCGACCGCAGCGCCAGAACCGTCCCGATGGACGTGGCAGTGTGGCGGTGCTCAATTTCTTTCGCGAACGCGACGGTCACCGACTCCATCGGCTCCGGTTGGTTTGCGGAGGCAGCCACGGCTGCCTGTATGGACGTATACTTCCAAACCGCCAGGCCTACGCCCACCGAGATAACCGCGACGAGCAATAGAAAAGATCCGATCCAACTCCGACGACTCATACGCGACGCCCTCCAGAACGCCTTCCCGATGAACCCTTGACCTTGGGTGAACGGCGAACTGGTGTCACGCGGGCAAGCATGTCCTCCAGCGCGCGGCGCACCCGAACGACGCGGACTTGTTCGAGCGGAACGATTCCCAGCACCCAGTCGAGCCAGAGTCCATCGATCGCGGCAGCGACCGCTTCACCAACCCCTGGCGGCAGGCCATCCTGCGCGATGCGCCGGTGGAGGTCGGCGTAGACCGCGCGCATGGGCTGGATCAACGCGGGGTTCTGAGCGAGCGCCGCAAATACCGCGGAGGAACTGCGCCGCAGTTCCTCCGTCCAGCACTCGGCGTCTGAAAGGCAGTGGTCCAAGAGAGCGCGCGCCATACGCCCCGGTCCTTCCGGCGTACGCGCGTACGCTTCGGTGTAGCAGGATCGCCAACCTTCGGCTGTGCGGATGACCAGCGCTTCGACGAGCCGGTCCTTCGACGGAAAATAATGCAGCAGGCCGCCTTTGCTCATCCGTGCCTCGGCGGCGACGGCGTCGAGCGTCAGATTCGCGATGCCCTGGCGGGCGACCACGGCTTCGGTGGCATCGAGGAGCATGTCTTGCAGCTTCGAGGTTGTTCGTTTCATGGGCGAAGAGTACCGTCCGGTCGGTCTGATGTCAACCGTCCAGTCGGTCTGTTTATGCCCTCCGGCCTGCGCACGCCTTCGTTCCAATTAAGTTCCCCCTTCCACCCATGACAGTGTCGTAACAGTGCCGGCACGCGATCCTGATTGTTCCGTTGCAATACGTCGAGTGCGACTGAGTTGAGTGGCTCCATATCCGATCTCATGTCTCCCTCCTATGGGATTCTCGTATGGCACGAGTTCGTATTCACGTTGCCTTCTCGACCGAGATATCGCACAGACTGTTCCCAACGGATGACGACTCGCGTAACATGCGTAAGTGATTGAAATGTAATTGATCGGTGATCGATATGTGGGTTCTTGGAGGATCCAAGTGGCGCCGTGACGACATCACCGCTGCCGACATCTCGGCAGATGACGATAGATCGGCGCGGGCCAGGGCTGCTAGTAGCAAATCGTGAGGCGGATCTCGCTCTAGGAGTCCTTGCGAGTCTGTTTGTGGAGCTACAGCTGGGGTCTCTCTGGTATATTCGAAAAATTCGCCGGAGAGAACGCTTCCGCCGGAAGAATGTTGTACCGCCTTCGAAGTTCTTCGACTTGTTCACCCATCACAGGCCAGTAGTCCCAGCCATTGTTCAGATCCACGTTCATCGCAGCCCCCCGTCGAATCGCGATCAGCGCCTTTGTCGGGTCGAAGAATCCCGTTCTGGCCTCAGTGATCGGCGTCATACGAATGCCCACGTGAAATTGTAGGAGGACGAAGAAGACGAAGAGCCACGGGTCGCGCCGCTAGAAACCGGCGCTGAAACAGGCCACCTGGACCTCTTCCTCCGGAGCCGTTCCATAACCGGATAGAAGGTGCGCGCAATCGTGAAACAAAATTTGTTCTGGTGCGCCACCCTTTTCCCCCGGTAGCGCGAACCCGTTCTTGCGACAGTACTCCCAATACGCGCGCGCCAAAGATCCGGATGGATAATGCTCCAACGCCTTGTAGCGGGCCGCAAGCGCCGTATCTTCGTTCGCGCCGAGCATCCCGCGCATAAACGTGTAGAGGCCCCGTATACCCTCCGTGTTCCAGATCTCTTTGACCTTGTCTCTCAGCCAGAATCGGCGCACCAGATCAAGGCGCAGTTGGAGAATCTCTCCCTTGAGAACATGTCGCAGGCCCTTCACCTCGGGAGCGCTGACCTCGAGTGCCTGCGCGAATTGTTCAACCAGGTTCTTCTCCTGTGGATTGGCTTTCCCGTCGATGAGGGACATCACGATAAGTCCCTGCACCAGTTGCTGTCTGAGCTGCGGATCGGAAAACGCCCGGGCCAGCTCGTCGGATGTGATTGGAGCAAGCTCTTCCAGCGAATAGGTTGTGCCGAAGGTCCGCTGAAGCGCTGCCATCATATGCCGCTCCGCATCGTCGAGCATCCCATCCCCCAGTGCGACGGACTTCATCGCCCGCAACCCCCAATAGGCTTGTTCTGGGCTTGGCATTTTCAGTTCCATCGAAACCTCCTTGGCAGGATGCTGAAAATGTCCGCCAGCTTTGTTCTCGCATCGCTCAGAGACTCAACGTACCCCTGAGGGTACGCCTCGCCTCTTCGCTCGCTGCGGCCGCGCTGGACGGCCATTTTGAGCATCCTGCGTGACCGTTTGTTTCCTGTCACATACGTCCATACCATCGAGTAATATTTCTGCCACAATCAGGTCGGAACCGATTAATTTTTCTCACACTCTCACGTCCTCTCCCGCTTCACAGTCGATCACGGACCAATTTATAGTCCCAGAAACATTTTCAACTCTACGCCCAAAGTGAGCTGCGCGACAATATCTGGCCCCAATCAGTCTGGCTTCGATCGTTAACAATAGACTCTCAGTTGGCCGCAATGGAGCTTAGCTCTGCAGCTGCCGGAAGATGGCGTAGAAGGCCGGGACCTGTACCACTTCGCCCGTCGGGATGGTATGGACTGTTCGAATATGGCTCTGGCCGGTTTCAAGCAGCGTAAATCGATCCGATGGGAACAAGAATTCTAGGTTATTTTCCTGCAACATGCCGGGCGTAATCTGATGCTGGAAGACCCGCGCAAGACCGGGGGGTGGTCCATACTGCTCAATCAGCCGTGCAAAGAACGGCTCAGCCGCTGACGACAGCTCGATCAGATACAGAGTTCCTTTTGTCCCAAGCAGCCGACCGATACTCTGTATCGCCGTCGCATGGTCCGCCGGAGACAGTTGGTGTAACACCGCCCGCATATAGACATTCGCGTCGCCAATTTCCTCATGCAAGGCCTGGGCGTCATCAGGACACAGCACATCAAGAACCCGGTACGACGCATTGGGTGCCGCATTCTTGGTTTGCGCAATCCGAACGGCTGCGGGTGAAATTTCAGTGCCTATCACCCGGGAGAAATGATTCGCAAGAAAGCGCGTTTGCGTCCCGTTGCCACACCCCAGATCGATTAACGGAAGCCGTGGGTCGGCATAGTCTTGGAACAGCGCCAAATCTTGTTGGGCCGCATGAGCGGGGTCGGCATCCCAAAAGATTTCGCCTGGTGCTCCGGTCGAGGTGCTCCAAAAACTTTCCCAGGATGTCAGGTAACGATTCGGAGTTGTCATCGGTTTTGTCCTTTGTTGGAAAGTAAATATCAGAATTACGCGCCTGCGCCTTCTCTCCTTTGTAAACCATCTGATCGCGTGTCGGAATACCCGGTTTCCTACGAACGGAGGACCGCCCACCAATTCCGCAGCCACGTCGAGCGAAGCAGCTTGTATCCCAGCCAGGCCGCAAGCAGCACCCCGAGGAGCGGGATGGTAATCGTACGAACCAGCTGCTCGTAATTAGTCATGTGTACCCGCAAGAGATACTGCGGGCGCTTCATCAGATTCTGTTTCTCCGCCGATATGGTGACGGTATACAAGCCCTCATCCAGCCGGACTTCGCCTCTCAATATGCCATCCGGGTGGAGGCTTGGCCGAATATCTGCCACAATCTGATCGTCCGTCTCTTTGCTCCCGCTCCCCTTCACGACCCGCATCCCAACCAGTTCGTTGCGCAGCGCCGGGTCCACGAGGTCCACGACCAGAAAAGTGTCGCCGGACTGGGGAATATCCGTGCAGTATTGATCTTTCACCTGATATTGGGGCTGATAGGCGTTAAAATGGACCACCTGCTCCCCGATTCGACGCAGACAGGGGTCGTCTTCCCCATTCACCGCGCCATGGGCCACGGCCACGTCAGGGTGGGACAGTACGGCAACCAGAAGGAGCCCCAGCGCGCCGATCCCTCTCATGTGTGTCATCATGGTCAAACCCTCCTCATCGGCCTCTTCCGTTCAACGACTCAGTCAGAAACGGTTCCGTCTGCGACGCACCACGACGCGCTGGGCGACAGGCACACGTGCCGGCACCGGTTTTCCTGGCCGGCCACGGACGGCCCACCAGAGCGCCCCGAGTGCCAGTACTCCCACGATTATCTGGTCCATGCTATCCTCCTTTGTCGCTGCCGACAGTCCCCTTCATTCATTCTCATCACCCATCGCGATGGCTCACCGAGCAGACAGGCCCCTCCGGGGTGTTAAGAGGGGCCTGTCTACCTCAGCGGGAAACGCCGTAGGGAGTTTGCGGCGCCACCTCTTGATTTTTCGTCAGGCAATTGTTCGCCAACATGTTCCCGGCAAGATGCGTGGCCATCGGTCCATCCAGTGCCCCTCGGTTGCGCAGAATGACCGGATCGATCATCTCTCCACATTGCACGCAGCGCTGAGCGCGGTAGTCCGACAGATCTTGGCGCCACACGTCGACCATGAGTCCGCTGCAGCGTGGACAGCGACCCGTGTTGTGGATGCTTGCCCAGTTTCGAGTCGCCATATCAATCGATTGCTGGAGTGTCATCGCTCGTGCCGTCTCCATTTGATGCCTCCCTTCAGCGATCCATCGATTTTCCATCACACCATTCATAGCAAGAGTGAATCGCAACTCGCGTTCCAGAGAGTTCCACCCAATCTGAATGATCGATGTTGCTGAAACTAAAAGAGATTGAGTGAACTCGTTCAGGAATGTCTCTCGTGGAAAAATGAAGTGCCGAAGATAATCTGCCGACTCGACGGCACGGTGCCGACATGTCGGCGCGAGCCTTGAGCATTCAAGGAGGCTAGAGGAAAAAGCAGACTAAGATGGTCGAAAAATGCCCAGCTTCTGCATTTTGGATTGGAGAGTGGTCCGCTTCATGCCAAGTTTGGCCGCGGCTCCGGAAGGACCACCGATGGTCCATTCCGACTCGCGAAGGGCTTTGAGAAT
>JBGTMB010000220.1:0-81589 GCA_041743755.1 Nitrospiraceae bacterium
AGGGGATAAGATCGAAATATGACGAGGGACGTTCTTGGGGAGACTTGGAGCGAATCGTGATTTCTTCGCGCCTATCTCTTCAAGCACATCGCGAGAGCGGCCGGTAGGAACGAGTCTGGCGTGCAGGAGGACACAAGAAAGATGCGGGTTGTCGTTGATTGCGCCATCCTGAGAAAACAATGATGGAACGTGCGGTTGAGCAGGTTGGGTGTGATGATGAATGGCTATGCCGCGGTCGCGGCCAGACGCTTTTTACGCTGGCCCCCGATATCGAGCGCTGCGACGCGATAGGTCTCAGCCAGTGTCGGGAAGTTAAATATGCTCTCAACAAATGAGTCGACCGTGGCCGCATGCTGAAGCGCCATCTGGCCGAGATGAATCAGTTCCGTCGCCCCTTCCCCGACAATCTGGACTCCAAGGAGGTATTCGCCTGTGGGGTCGGCCACCATCTTCAGTAAGCCGTCGCGAATATCTGAGATCTGGCCCCGGGCGATCTCGTTAAATTTTGCTCGGCCAATCATGAGCTCTCGATATCGTTTTAGGCCTGCTGCTTCATCCAGTCCGATACTGGCCATCTCTGGAATGGTATACACTCCGGTCGGAATGATGTCGGCTGATTGCCCCACAGGGAGACCCAGGGCATGGCATACAGCCCGGCGGCCTTGTTCCATGGCCGAGGAAGCTAGACCGGGGGGACCGATGAGATCGCCGACACCGTAAATGTTGGGAATGGCCGTCTGGCAATGTTCATTGACGGCCAGCGTTCCCTTTTCAGTGACGATCAAGCCGGTCGTGCTGAGATTGAGATCTTCAATATTTGCCTGTCGCCCCAAGGCCACGAGCATTTTATCGCCTGTGAATACCTGCCCGTCCTGGAGTGTCGTCACGACCTGAGAGATTCCATCCCACCGGACGTCTTTGATGGCCTGTTTCCCGCTGTAGCGGCCGCCAGCTTGCTCAAAGCTTTGCACAAACATGCGAACGAGTTCTGCATCGAAAAATTGAAGGGGACGATCAGCCCGATCGATGATCGTGACCTGTACGCCGAGCGCGGCAAAGATTGATGCATATTCCAACGCAATGATGCCCCCGCCCAATACCATCAGGGAACGTGGCAAGTAAATCATAGAAAGAATTGAATCACTGTCGAGAATATGTTCATGGTCGATTGGAATGTCGACCGGAGCGCGAGGCCGCGATCCTGTGGCAATGATGATCGTGTCAGCGCTGAGGGTTTGTTTCATGCCGTCGATCGTGAGCATTTCAATCAGGCTATCGGAGCGGAACTGGGCGCGGCCATGGAACAACGTGACGCCATTGCGTGTCAACTGGTTCATCATATAGTCGCCATGTGATGTGACGACCTCGTCCAAGCGTTGCATCAGTGTGGCGACCAAGATGTTCGAAGGGATTGCAGCGTTCGGCGTAGTTGCAGATCGTTTCATCCGGCCCAGTTGCAGTGCACTCTCGCGAAGCGTTTTGCTCGGGATCGTTCCCCGGTAGACACAGCCTCCGCCGACACCTATCTCACGTTCGATCACCGCAACGTGCTTGCCTGCTTTGGCGCCTTGGATGGCAGCCTTTTGGCCGGCTGGACCACTTCCGATCACGACAATGTCATAGTGAAGCACTGTACTCATTGTGCCATAGTGTCCACGAGACAGAGGATTTTCTCTTTCAAGCTGAGCAAGGTGTCGACGTCATTGGGGTAAAGATTGAGATCGGCAAAGACGCTATGGTCACGAAGCGTGCTGTCATCGTAGGAATCGGGAACGAGTAGGTAGGTGGCCAACCGGTCGGCCAGACAGGTCATCATCGCCTCCTGGCGGTGTGTAGGTGTGTGTTCATAGACCCCATAGTAGGCGATGGCCTCAGCCACCTGTGGGGGTAAGGCCCATTCAACTGCAATCACGCTGCCTACGCGAGCATGATAGCCGTCAAGGAATGCGTGGATGCCATCTGGCCCAAGGGGGACATGGAGGTCTGCGGCAATGGCCGTGACGGTCTTGAGCACGACCGGCTTTCCCACCGCATGCAGGAGTCCGCAGAGGTAGGCGCTTTCTACGTTATAGCGGCGCATGCGCGCGATCTCTTTCGCGTAGGCTCCGCTGGCCAGCGCGTGCCGCCAGAGCTGCCGGATGTCCGCTTCATGTCCTGGAATCTTGACGGCCGCGCTCTTCAGAGAGACCGTGACGGCGATCTCCGACAGCTGATTCACGCCGAGCATGGCCACGGCATGTTGGAGCGAGGCAATCGGAGTCCGAGGCATATAGGCGGGCGAGTTGGCTATCCGTAACACATGTGCAGCCAGGGCTTGGTCTTGGTGGATCAAGGCAGACAAACGGGCTGCATCCGCTGAGGGATCATGGGCCAGGGCCATAACCCGGCCAGCGACTTGCGGCAGGACCGGAAGCTCGATTCGATCCTTATCGATCCGCTCGACTAAGGCCTGTTCGATCTGTTCAGGCATTTCCACGTTGTGAGGGGCATGTATCGCGGTGTCCATATTGGAGTCGATCCCTGATGCCGATTGGTGTTCACGGGAGGTCAGTACACTCTCTTGTCGGTAGGATGTTGAGAAACCTTTACCCGCATGACTCATCAACACTTCTGAGGCGTTCAGCGATCTATGGCCATTGATCATGAGCGGTGAATCGGGTAATGGAAGATATGCATGGGTCCGACGCGTTGATGGGCTTCACCTATTCAAGGGGTTCAGGAATTCTTGTCGAACGACGAACGAAAAGAGTACCCATGGTTTGAAAGGTCACCTCAGTGAGACGAAGCCTAGATTCGCCGGACTCTTCAGTGCGGCTCATAGTAAGTCTATCTACGTAAGGCACGATGCGTCCGGTTCTCAGACATGACTCGACCTGTTTCTCTGCCTGTATTGCCTACAGTCACACATAGAGCCACCTGGGTCATTGAAAACGACAGGGGAAAATAGTATGGTTCCGAACAATTGTGTGCGGGTCTGATTATGAGGTGTGTCGTTTGATAGCTCTTCGCTCCTTCCGCTCTCACCCGTTTCGCTGTGTGTTGTCTCCTCGTCTGGTTGCCCGGCTCAAACAGGTGCTGTGTAGTTGACCAGTCGGTCGTGTGGTGATGCACTGACGCGATAGATCGAGATGTCTGTACGGTCTGATAATAGTGGTTAGGGAGGAAGTTCATGCGCAAGAGTAATGGGAAAACAATTAGCATCGTAATCGTAGACGATCATGAAATCGCTCGAGAAGGATTGCGAACGATACTGGGTCGATATGATGATATCGCTGTGGTCGGTGAAGCAGCGACCATGAAAGATGCGATAGCAGAATCCTGCCGCCTGAAGCCGGATGTGGTCTTGATGGACGTCCGATTGTCCGGTGGGAGCGGAGTGGATGCCTGCCGCGCGATCAGAGAGTGCTGTCCTGCCACCCGTGTCCTGTTTCTCTCTTCCTATGAAGACGATGAAGCGGTCCTCGCCGCGGTCTTTGGTGGGGCGTCTGGCTATCTATTGAAACAAATAAACGCCGAGGGACTAATGCTCGCCATTCATGCTGTGGCCCAAGGGCAGTCGATTCTCGATCCGGCCATTACTCAACCTGCCTTGACCCGTATGCAATTGCAGAAAGAACAGGCATTAGAGCCTCAACGGACGACCCTCTCTGCTCAGCAACAGCGTGTCCTTGCGCTTATCGCCGAGGGTAAAACGAATAAGGAGATCGGGTCATCGCTTGAACTGAGTGATAAGACTGTCAAAAACTATGTCCGGTTCATTTTTCAGAAGATGAAGGTGACCCGGCGCGGTCAGGCTGCGGCCCTTTTCATTCGCGATTCCGAATCAGTGAAACGATCAGTTGGCTACCGTAAGGATTAGTAAAGTCTTGTAACCGCCACAATCGAAAATTCCTGAAACCTCGAACTTCTAGCCTCGAACCTTCATTCCTCTTGCTTGCCCCGCTGGTCTCGTATTGTCCGCACGATGGTCTGTCGCATTGGCAGAGCACTCTTGGTTGTCGTAAAGGAGCATCGATGCAAACGTGCTCATGAGTGAAGTCAGGCTATTGCCTAAAACGCGTAGTCCTCATAATAGGCCTGAATAGAGTCTGATGGTCCAATATTGTAGGGCACTAGTGCTCTATATATAGAGAGCTGAAATGTCATGCATCATGAGGGCCATTAGGCACTTTCCGATATAGGAATCTCTTATACGCTTAGTAGCGATGCGTATGTTCACGACGGCGGGATGTGATGCGAACGGCTATAGCGATCGTGCAATCGTGCGGAGTCTATCATCTCGTCTTGTTTCGGACTCATATTCCAGAACTTTATAGAGGGGATGCAGCATGAATGTGTTGTCTATTCTTGTGGTCGAAGACGACGAAGGCCTACAGAACCTGCTTCGGCGACTGCTGACTCGGGAAGGCCATCGGGTCACGGTTGTTGGAAGTGGGCAGGAGGCTCTTCGTGTGGTCCAACAAATTCCCGTGCATGTGATGATGGTGGATCTGAAACTGCCTGATATCGATGGCGTGGCGGTCCTCGAGCGTGTTCTCCAGATCGACTCCAAGGTGCTCGGGATTATGATGAGCGGGTATGGCTCAATTGACTGTGCCGTCAAGGCCATGAAGGCCGGAGCCGTCGACTTTCTGACAAAACCATTTGAGAACGAAGGCGTCGTCGCCTCGATCAACAAAGCCTTGGAGGTGCAGCGTTGTCGGAATTCCGCACAATTATCACGGAAGGCCGTCCGGGAGCACTATCGGCTAAAGCAGTTTGTCGGCACGAGTGAACCGATCCGGCGTGTCATCGAGTTTGTGACGAAGGTCGCAGACTGCGACAGCACCGTCCTGATCCAAGGAGAGAGTGGAACGGGGAAGGAGTTAGTCGCGCGGATGCTGCATTTCCATGGTGAGACGAAAGACCGCCCGCTTGTTCCGGTCAATTGTGGCGCAATTCCTGAGAATTTGCTCGAGTCTGAGCTGTTCGGACATGAGAAGGGGGCGTTTACCGGTGCCGCACATGCGCGAATTGGCCGTTTCGAGTTGGCGCATGGCGGGACAATCTTTCTCGATGAAATTGGTGAGTTAAGTCTCGGGTTGCAAGTGAAGTTGCTTCGAGTGCTGCAAGAGAGGTCGTTTGAACGAGTGGGAGGCACGAGAACGATTGATGTGGATGTTCGCGTCATTGCGGCGACGAATCAGGATCTCGAGTTGGCCGTGCAGCAGAAGCGTTTTCGGGAGGATCTGTATTATCGCCTGAATGTCATCCCGGTTACCGTTCCACCGCTGAGAGAACGACGAAGCGATATTCCCGAGCTCGTACGCCATTTCTTGGAGCGATTGAATCACGGTAAGCAGGTGGCTTCGACCGGCTGTTCCACGGATGCCATGGCCCGGTTGATGGACTATCATTGGCCAGGAAATATTCGAGAGCTGGAGAATATGATTGAACGCCTCGCAGTGCTGAGTCAATCAGGGATGATCGAAGTATCGGATCTGCCAGAGCGTCTCCAGCGCCGTTCGGTCGCGGCGGAACAGATGACACCCCATCTGATCAGCTTTAGCGATCAAGGGGTGAACTTGTCCCAAGAGATCGAACAGTTTGAAAATCGATTAATCGTCGGCGCGCTTCGACAAGCCAATGGGATTACGAGCAAGGCGGCGCAGTTGCTCCAAGTAAACCGCACAACCTTAGTTGAGAAGATGAAACGAAAAGGGTTCGCTCCGAAGAATCAGGGATGCCCTGCCTTCTAGCCGTATAGTCTGGACGCGCCTCACTCCCCGATTTTCAGGCGAGAGACAAAGCGCGGACTATCTTCTCGCTCCCACCGTGCAGCTCGCTCCTTGCCCGCAGTTCAGACGATTTTCCCACGAACCGTCATGAATCATGTGAATGTCACCTTCCCCTCCGTCAATCGATTGACGGACTCAACGGCGATGCGTCGGATGTTTGACTAGTTTGAGTACGATATCGCGCGTCTGTAGAAAGTTCTCTCATCTGGCACACAGTTATTCACTTGATTCGAAGGGCATGGAAATTGCTGAACTTGATTGTGTCTATGAGAAGAAGCGTGACATATATTTTGTTGGCCCTGTATGTGTGCGCGCAGAGTGCTGCCTGGCATGTCGCCTGTGCAGCTGCGCCGTACTCGTCGGAGGCGACATCTCCAGAAGGGAGTTCGCGAACAGTCTCTCCACGGATCGCATTGCCTGATGATGGGCCCATCTATGATCGAACCATGGAGGGGCCTGGTGTCGCACAATTCCAAGAAGCGGTGAAGGCCTTTACCCGTGGGCAGTATGTGGCGGCTCGCGCAGGATTTTCAGCGCTTGACACACTTGATTCCTCCAGTCCGCTGATCCCTCCTATGAAGGCGTTCTTAGCCGAACTTACCCTGCTTGATCACCCTTCAGACCATGCGCGAGGAGAGGCGGTTACGCTCTATCGCGGCATCATTGGCTCATATCCGAAGAATCCCAATGCGTTCCGGGCACACTGGCGGGTCGGTGACTTGTATGCGGACATGGGATGGCTCCAGGACGCCGTTGCCGCGTATGAATATGCGCTTTCCCGCGAGCTGCCTCGTCATGATGCGGATCGGACGTTGCTCGCGTTGGGCGGCGTACTTGGGGAGCTAGGACGATTGGCAGAAGCTGAGCGGGCATTCGGTGTGGTTCGGGAACGCGCGATTGACGATCGTCTTGTCGTGAGGGCCACGTTGGACCAGGCCAACGTCCTGTATGCTCAGCAACGCAAGCGAGATGCATTACCACTGTACGATTTCTTGTATCGGCGTTGGCCGAATATACTGAAATACAATCCAGATGTGTTGCAGCAGTATGGCGATGCCCTTTTTGATAATCAGCAGCTGAAAAGAGGCTGCGAGATCGATCTGCTCCTGTTTAACCTATTCCCGTCGCACCGACATGCGGGAACAGTGCTCGTCCGTCTTGGAGATAGTCATAGCCGACTTGGCCTGCGAACAGCGGCAGAGCTTTTTTATACATTCGCTCAGACAGAGTATCGAGATACGGCGGCAGCGGCCGTTGCCCGCATGCGCCTAGCACGGAATGAACAGGAAATTGCGGCGTCGGCAGGAGAAAGCTTTTTGCGTAAAAAGGTGGAAGGCATGATTCGAGGGAGCGGCCTATCCTATTTGGAGTCATCAGAAGGCGAAGAACTTTATAAGGCCATCGCTCTCAATCACCAGGGTGACATGCTCGGCAGCGAGGCGCTCGTCCGCTTAGCGGAGCACTATGAATTGCGCGGTGACCCACCACGCGCTATCCAGGTGTATCAAGACGTCACCCGCCGGGCGGGTGTCGTTGCGCATGATCCCTGGCCGTCTGCGGCGGGGCTCCATCTGGCCGCGATCTTAAAACCCCAGTTGGAAAGGGCCATCAAGAACAAGAACGATGTTCAGGTGCTCATGCTCTTTCATAGTCACGGGCGGGATCCGGGACAACATTATGCCGGGACACAGACATTGTTAGAGGTGGCCGACACGCATCGCCGGCTTGGTTTTTCACCTGAAGCCGTACGACTCTATCAAACATTGGTTCGCAATCGGAAGGTGTCTTCGCTCCACGAGGCGGCGCTTGCCGGCTTGGGAGAAAGTTATTTGGACCAGTCTGACCCTGAGGCCGCCAGGAACGTATTTGAAAGTTTCCGGCTTCACTATCCCAAGAGTTCGCGTTCTACGCGAGTCTCGCGCGAATTGACGACGGCATTGTTGGAGCAGGGAGACCGTCGAAGTGCCATCCGTATCATGCGGCGCTGGACGTGGGCGCATCCTCATGATCCCGCATATCGTTGGATGTATGTGGCCCTTGCGCGGGCGTTGGCCGAAGATCAGAAACAAGAGGAGGCCGCCGCGGCATTCGAGGAAGCATTCAAACACAACGCACTCAATAGGCCTCAGGATCTTCTACGGTATGCCGACCTACTGTTGCAACTGAACAAGCCTGAACGCGCCACGGATCTTTACCGACAGGTCTTGAAGTCCAGGCCCGATCCCATGGAGGCCGAGTGGGCGCAGGTGCAGATCATGCTCAATCCAGGGGGCAAGACCCGTACAGATGGCCGCCCGACGGGCGAGCGTGCGGACGCGGCATTTCAAGACCCGCTATTCCAACGTGCTGCTGGCGCCATGCAGATAGGTCTCAAGTCGGCCATTGGGGATAAAGGGAGATAACCTCATGAATGCACACCATGCCGTAGTGACCACTGATAGCGATTTATTGCACCAGGCGTTTCAGAGTTTCGACGATGCCGCCGTGACCTTGCAACAGTCCTATCAGACGTTGACCACTCGATTGGAGCAGCTTGATGTCGAACTGGCTGATCGCAACGAGGCGCTTGGAAAAAATTTGCGCGTAAATGAAGAACTGCGTGAGCATTTGACGGCGATTGTCGAGTCCCTTTCGACGGGTTTACTGGTGATGGATACCGAAGGAATAATTACACGGTGTAACCAAGCGGGTGAGCAATTCCTCGGGCTGCCGCGTGAGCAGATTGTCGGCTGCTCCTTAGTCGCCTGCCTCAAGGACGCCCAACTGGACGGTGATGTGTATCCCCTGACGACGCGACAGGGCGCGGCCGTGGCGCTCTGCCAACGTGCCTTGCACACGAGCGAAGGACGTCATGCCGGAAGTGTGCTCCTGATTCAGGATGTGACGGCGGTTCGAGAACTGGAGGATCGGCTGCAGCGCCGTAATCGGTTGGCGGCCATGGGTGAGATGGTCGGGCGGATTGCTCACGAAATTCGGAATCCCCTTGGCAGTATCGAACTGTTTGCATCGATGTTGCGCCGTGATTTGCACGGCTTTCCTTCACTGCGTGGATACGCGGAACATATCTCATCGTCTGTTCACATGATGAATCGTCTCTTGACCAATCTCTTGCTCTATACCAAACCCGATTGCTCACATGGGGAGTGGCATGAGACGGAAGGACTGATGGTCGATGCATTGACGCTGGCGGCCCATGCTGTTGCACAGACCAAAATCGACATTCGTCTGGATGTGAATCCTCATGCATCTCGGATGTGGTGTGACGCGGGGCAAATGAAACAAGTGCTCCTGAACCTAATTCTCAACAGTATCCATGCCATGTCAGGTGGCGGAACGCTGACCCTATCGGCAACCCTTACAGAGGAGCAGACGCCAGGAAGGGCGGCGTTTCGTCTTTCGGTCTCAGATACCGGAGTCGGCATTCCAGCTGCACAGCGATCAAGAATATTCGATCCATTTTTCACCACACGGGACGAAGGAACGGGGCTCGGGTTGGCCATCGTCCACGCGATTATTGAAGGGCATCGGGGACGGATCGACGTGGAGAGCGTGGAAGGGCGCGGTACGACATTTACGATGGTGTTCCCGCATCCTTGCGAAGAGAATCGCACCGATAGGCGAACATTGACTGCGCGTGATTGTGGAGGTGAGGCCGACAACCCCATCATGATCGACGCGCACCACTTTATTGAAGAGGAGACCTCTGCATGAGCGAACAGGACACAGGAGGTCATGCGTCGGATATTCCTGAGCAAGCCGAGCGAGTGTTGATCGTCGATGACGATGCATCCATGAGGACCGCCCTTATGGAGTCTGTCCGTCGTTTGGGCTTTGATGTGCAAGGTGCGATCGATGGCGTCGAGGCCGTGGACCGTGTCGGTCGCTACAAGCCCTGGTTGGTGGTGACTGATCTGAAGATGCCGCGTCTTGGCGGGCTGGATCTGATCAAAGAGATCAAAAGCCGTTCGCCGCACACACTGATTGTGTTGATGACCGCATACGGGACCGTGGAGACAGCCGTGGAGGCGATGAAATACGGCGCGAGCGACTATATTCTCAAACCATTTTCCACCGATCTGCTTGAGCGGGTGATTGCCAATCTGAAGGCTCGTAACGTGGATGCCTCACCGCTGCCATCTGAGCCGATCGATCAGCGGTCCATTCTGACGCAAGACCCGGGCATGGTCCGCCTGCTCAGTACGGTTGAGGGGGTTGCCGCAAGCCAGGCGACTGTTCTCATCAATGGAGAAAGCGGCACCGGAAAAGAATTGCTGGCCCGTTTCATCCATAGCAGAAGCCCTCGTGCCCACCGTCCCTTTATCGCGGTGAATTGCGCGGCGTTGCCGGACGGGCTTCTGGAAAGCGAATTGTTTGGTCATGAACGGGGAGCGTTTACCGGAGCCATCATGAAGAAAATCGGCAAGTTCGAGATGGCCCATACCGGCACGTTGCTTCTGGATGAAATTAGCGAAATGAACATGGGTTTACAGGCCAAGTTGCTCCGTGTGATTCAGGAGCGAGAAGTGGATCGAGTAGGAGGCCGAGAACCTGTCTCAGTCAACATTCGGGTCATTGCCACGACAAACCGGTCGCTCTACCACGAAGTGGAACAGGGGCGGTTTCGGGAAGACTTGTATTATCGTTTGAATGTGTTTCCTATCACCGTGCCTCCGTTGCGGGAGAGGCCCGCCGATATTTCGTTGCTCGCAAGACATTTCGTGACAGCCTCTGCAGCACGCAATGGGCTCCCGATACCGATGGTGTCGGCGGAGACATATGCGATGCTTCAGGACAGACGATGGAAAGGAAACGTGCGCGAACTGGAGAACGTCGTGGAGCGTGCTGTGCTGTTGGCCGGAAATGGCCCGATCCTTCCAGGCCACGTGTTACTGGAGTCCGGTAGCCAGCCGGTGATCCCCGCTGCAATCTCAACGGTGTCACAACCGTCCGGCAATGGGTCGCTGTGGGAAATGGAACGGGACTTGATATTTCAAACTCTGGCGCGAGTAAGGGAGAATCGCACTCATGCGGCGAAGGAATTAGGCATCAGTATTCGCACGCTGCGGAACAAGCTTCGAGAGTATCGGGAGACCAATTGCCGGGCTTCTGCATGATCCGGCCATTCATCCCGGCGTGGGGAGAAAGTATCCGGCATGTATTGCCGATGGGCAGAGATGAGTCATACGAGGTCGTCGGCAGTCTTTATTGCACAGCGTCTCGATGACTGTCGGCAATGGCATTACGATTGCAGTGGTATCGCTAGCCCGACAACCAGAGGAGGCATCACATGACGATTTTTGATCGCACCATGCAATTGCTCCATCGCACGCTGGATTTGCGCGAAGCCAGACAGCGGGTGATTGCCTCCAATATCGCGAACGAAGAAACACCGGGCTATCGAGCCGCCGATCTCAATTTTCAGGATTCCTTGCAGGCCGCGCAGCGAGGGAAAGGTCTTGTCACACTCTCGGTGACTCAGGGCCTTCACATCGGTCCACGCGGAGACTCGGTGCAACAGGTAATGGGTAAGCTCGGCCCCGTGCCCGCGGGGGACCTGCCCTTGGATGCCAACTCGGTCAACATCGAGCTGGAGATGGCAAAAATGTCGGATAACGCTATGCAGTACAATGCTGCCGCAGACTTGCTCGCGAGGAAGTTTCGAGGGTTACTCAATGCCATCCGCGAGGGGCGGTAACGTGAAGAGGCTGGGAGTTCCGGACTCTCCGTCCCCTACCTCTGGCCTTTCACCGTTTGCCCATGAAGGAGGTTACGTATGGAAATGACCGACAGCATGGCGGTGTCCGTTACTGCCTTAGATGCACAACGTCAGCGGCTCAACGTGATCTCCAGTAATCTGGCGAACGCACAGTCCACGCATACGCCAGGAGGCGGTCCGTATAAGCGTCGAGATGTGGTGTTCCAATCCACACCGGTCGCCAGCCCATTCCAAAAAGCGTTTCGTCAGGTGTCGACGGGGCCAGGGGCTCACGCGCTTGATGGTGTCAAGGTGCTGCGCGTGCAGGAAGATAGAAGGCCCGGGCAGGTGATCTACGATCCGCGCCATCCGGACGCCGATAAGAAAGGCTTCGTCAAGATGCCGAACATCAACGTCATGGAAGAAATGGTGAACATGATGGGAGCATCCCGCTCCTACGCAGCCAATGTGCAAGCGATCAATGCGACACGTACCATGTGGAATAAGGCGCTGGAGATCGGGAGGTAGTCGTGGATCAGATTAAGGCAATCACATTCCCAACCGTGCCGTCGGTGGATAATGCAGGAGCCTCCCATGTGGCTGGTGGCGCGTCCTCAAGCGGGTTTATGAATACGCTGCAGCAGGCGATCAGTAAGGTCAACGACATTCAACTGGAAGCAGGACAGGCGACCCAGGCGCTGATGACCGGCCAGACACAGAACATCCATCAGACGATGGTGGCGTTGCAGGAAGCCGATGTGTCGTTCCAACTGATGATGCAAATCAGGAACAAGCTGGTGTCGGCCTATGAAGAAATTCAACGGATGCAGATATAGCAGGATGCTGAAAAAGTCCATCCTCGTCGTTCGTGAAGCGTGAAGCGTGAAACGTCCGAACCCGGAGACGAACGACGCTTCACGAGATACGCTTCACGGGTGTCGAGAACGCTCCTAGCGAGGAAGAGGATCGCCCATGCTGTCTAAGTTTTCCATCAATCAGCGCATGATCATTCTGATTGCGCTTGCCGGGTCTGTTGCCGGCCTTATCGCGCTTGCGTTATGGACGCAACAGCCCGATATGCAGGTGCTGTTCACGAACCTCAATCCTGAGGATGCGGCGGGGATCGTGGATAAACTGAAAGAAACGAAAGTCCCATATGAGACGACCGGCGGCGGCGCCACGGTGCTTGTTCCTAGTGCACAAGTTCATGAGTTGCGGTTGCAGTTGGCGACCCAGGGCCTTCCTCATGGGGGTGGCGTCGGTTTTGAAATCTTCGATCGATCATCGATCGGCATGTCCGATTTCGTTCAGAAACTCAATTATCGTCGCGCACTGCAAGGCGAATTGGCTCGGACGATTGCCCAAATGCCGGAGATTGAACGAGCCCGCGTTCACCTCGCCACTCCGGAGCGGCGCTTGTTCTCCAATGAAGAAAATCGGGCGCGGGCTTCGGTTGTCGTGTCGTTGCGGAACGGGCAAGCACTCGCGAAGACCCAAGTAAATGGGATCGTTCATCTGGTGTCGAGCAGCGTCGAGGGTCTCCAAGTCAAGGATGTCACGGTGGTGGATGGACATGGACGGCTCCTTTCATCGGCCGCTGGAGGCGACGATGCTGCGGGGTTGACCGGTTCCCAGCTGGAGTACCAGCGAACGGTTGAAAAAGATATCGAAACCCGCATCCAAACGATGTTGGAGCGAATCGTCGGGGTGAATAAAGCCGTAGTGCGGGTGTCGAGTATTCTGGATTTTCGCAAAGTAGAAACGACTGAAGAGAAGTACGATCCGAATAGTCAAGTCGTTCGAAGCGAACAGCGCGGTCAGGAAAAGGCTACTGGGGTCAACGGTGTATCCGGCGGCGTGCCGGGTGTCCAGTCGAATGTCCCGGAAGGGGCGGCCCAAGAGCCGGCTCAAACGAGTTCGAGTGCGAATCAGACCAAGAACGAAACCGTGAATTATGAAATCAGCCGGACCGTCTCTCGAGTCGTTGAATCTACCGGCAGCATCAAGCAACTTTCCGTGGCGGTGTTGGTGGATGGGATGTACGAAGGCGGCAAGGCCTCCGAGGGTGAGAAAACTTCAACCAGCGTGGCGAAGAAATATGTGGCACGATCTGAAGAGGACATGAAGCGTATCGAAGAAATCGTCAAAAAAGCCATGGGTTATTCAGCGGACCGGCAGGATCAAGTCCAAGTGACCAACGTGCAATTCGACATTGCGACGGAAGAACCTCCCGCGCAAGGCGTCGAGGCCGTGGCAGAGCCGGTCAATTCCTTTACTCCCTATATCCGTTATGCGGTTGGAGGAGGGCTCTTCCTTCTCATCCTCTTCATGGTGGTACGTCCACTGATGGCTATGCTGGGGACGACGGGGCAACCGGCTGAAGGGGTCACCTCGCCGCAGCTGCCCGCTTCGGTGAGTCAGGTCGAAGCGTCAATAGCGGGAGGAAAGCCTCGCGCACAGATCGTCGATATGGCGCGTGGTAATCCTGATGCCGCGACGATGGTCGTCAAGCAATGGTTGAAGACCAGCTAGTAAGGCGTATGTAGCGATGGCCACCCAACTGAGCGGCGAGCAAAAGGCGGCCATTCTCCTGAAAGCTATTGGAGAAGAGGCTGCTGCGTTGGTGATGAAGGGCCTTGACCCGAAGGAGATCCGCCGATTGGGAGCCTCCATGCATGCGACGGCAAATTTTACCAGAGAAGAGGAATCGATCGTCATCGATGAATTTGAGAAGGCCAGTGCCACCGGTCAGGTGACGTTTCGCGGAAGCGAATACATCAAAACCATTCTATCCAAGGCGCTCGGTCCTGAAAAAGCCAACCGTATGCTCGAGTCCATGACCAGCAAGGTGTATCCGGGACTTGACGCGATGAAATGGGTCGACGCCAAGGCCGTCTCAGCCATGATTAGGACCGAGCATCCCCAGACGATTTCCGTGATCCTGGCGCACATGGAACCAGATCAGGCCGGCATGGTCATGGCAGACTTACCCGACACGCTTCGATCTGATGTCGCCTTGCGTCTTGCGACCATGGAGGATTTGCAGCCAAGCGTACTCGAAGAACTCAGTGACGCATTGCAGAATTCACTCATCGCCAGTACCGGCGCTCGCGCAACAAGCGTAGGAGGTGCTGAGGCGGTCGCCAATATTCTGACGACCCTCAATAAAGCCACGGAGGGGAACATCATGTCGAAAATTGCCGAACGCGATCAACAATTGGCCGATACGATCCGTGGGTTGATGTTCGTCTTCGATGACCTGATCAAACTGGATGACCGTGGGATGCAAGAGCTGATGAAAGAAGTCAGTAAAGAGGATCTTCCCGTGGCATTGCGAGGAGCGAGTCCTGAAACCAGAGACAAGTTCCTTAAAAATATGTCGAGTCGGGCGGCGGAAATGTTGAAAGACGACATGGAATCGAGAGGCCCGGTGAAGGTGGCAGAAGTCGAGAAGGCACAACAAAATATCCTCAAAGTCTGCCGAAAGCTGGAAGAGGAAGGGCGGATCGTCATTGCCGGTGGAGCGGAGGCGGTACTGTAAATGGAACGGGCTTCGACCGGTCATACAGCACTCGCCCAGCCATCCGTCAGTCGCAGCGGTCAACGAGATAGTTCAATTCTTGTCGTTGACGATGAGGAGGCGATCCGGGAACTATTGGTGAAGCTGCTGCAGTCGGCAGGACATCGCGTGCGTGCGGTTGGGTCGGCACGGGAAGCCCGTGCGGCACTCAAAGCGTCTCCTGTTTCGCTTCTGATCACCGACGTCAAATTGCCGGATCAAGACGGTCTTGCATTGCTCCAACAAGCCTGTGAGCTCGATCACCGTATGATGGGCCTGGTGATGACCGGGTACGGCACGGTTGATCTCGCAGTTCAGGCGATGAAGGCAGGGGCGGCAGAGTTTCTGATGAAGCCGTTTGAAAACGATGCGTTACAGTTGATTGTGAATCGTCTTCTTGATCTCTACCACCTGCGCTCGGAGAATACGGTCCTCAAGCAGGCAGTGATTCGCGCCTCTGGGGTTCGCTGCCGCAGTCTGGCGTTGACCGACTTTGGCACTGGTGATCGGTTTATCGGTGACCAGGGCCCCTCAGACTACGATCAAGGCATTGCGGAAGGTGAGCGTCGAGCCGATGCACGAGTCGCAACAGCCAGGCTGCAGGAGCAGAGCTTGTTGGCCAACGCGGTTCGGCGTTTCGATGACACGCGGACATCATTGTATCAGACCGTCGAAAATGATGTGACGGCGCTGGCCTTCAGTTTAGCGACTCGTATTCTACGCGAGACGGTGATGGAACGGCAGGATGCGGTAATCACCTTGTTGAAGTCGGCTTTGGCGACGGTTCGTGAAGCGGGGGTTGTCACCGTGCGAACACATCCCTCCGATGTCCAGGTCCTCGAATCGGCTCGTGCGGAGTTGTGCCGAGACCGGCCTCCAGATTTTACGGTGCATGTCGAAGGCGATTCCTCGCTCTCCCGGGGGAGTTGTATCGTTCAAACCACGAACCGACTGATTGATGCCTCGCTAGACCAGCAATTGCTGCGGCTCGGAGAGGTGTTACAAAAGCGAGGGCGCCGTGAATCTCGTTGATCTCATTGAACGGACAGATCCGCTGGTGGTCTCAGGCCGTGTGGCGCAGGCCGTGGGGATTGTGATCGAAGGCTATGGCCCGATGACATCGGTCGGGGAGCTGTGCGACGTCACGCGTGAGGATGGAGAGGGGACTGTCCCTGCGGAAGTAGTGGGGTTTCGTGGGGATCGTGTGCTGTTGATGCCGCTCGGTGAAATGCGGGGGATCGGTCCCGGCAGCCGGCTGCTTATGCGGGGGCATTGCGCGTCGGTCTCGGTCGGCGCGCAGCTGCTCGGTCGTGTGCTCAATGGACTTGGTGAGCCATTGGATGGGCGCGGTTCTCTCATGACCGAACAGCGATATCCGTTGCATGCCGCGCCGATCAATCCTTTGAAACGAGCGCGCATCGCGCAGCCGCTCGATCTGGGTATCCGGGCGATCAATGCCTGCCTGACATGCGGTCGTGGGCAGAAGGTCGGCATTTTTGCCAGCTCCGGTGTCGGGAAAAGTGTGTTACTTGGGATGATCAGCCGCTACACCAAAGCCGACGTGAACGTCATTGCCCTCATTGGCGAACGAGGACGTGAAGTCAACGAATTCCTCGAGCGCGATTTGACCCCTGAGGCGCTCAGCCGCTCGGTGGTCATTGTGGCGACGTCGGACCAGCCACCCTTAGTACGATTACGCGGTGCCTTCATTGCGACGACGATTGCAGAGTACTTTCGTGACTGCGGCAAGCAGGTGCTTCTAATGATGGACTCTCTCACCCGCTTGGCCCATAGCCAACGCGAAGTCGGGCTCGCGATCGGGGAGCCGCCGACCACGAAGGGGTATACTCCTTCCGTCTTTACCATGTTGCCCAAGCTGTTGGAACGAGTCGGGACCAGTTCCGGTTCTGGCGCGATTACGGGGCTCTATACTGTGCTCATGGAGAGTGAAGAACTCTCCGATCCCATCGCGGAATCGGTCCGGTCGATCCTGGATGGCCACATTGTGCTCTCGAAGCAGTTGGCCGCGCGCAACCATTTCCCGGCAATCGATCTCCTGAACAGCACCAGCCGCGTCATGAGAGATATCGTGGGGCGGGACCACTATGCCGCGATCAGGTCCATGATCGAGCTCCAAGCACGGTACCAACAATCTGAGGATCTCATTCTGCTTGGAGCCTATAAGGCCGGCACCAATGGCGACCTCGACAAAGCCGTAAGGGCTCAAGATGGGATCAATGCGTTTCTTCGTCAGGATATTGAGCAATCCGTGTCCATGGGCGCCTCGGTTCAAGACTTGCTCGCTTTGATGAAGTCGATAGGATGAAGCTTGATGTGTTGCGGCGATACCGAGCACAGATAGAAGAGGTCGTGCGGATGGACCTGTTTCGTCTGCGGCAGGAGCTCCAGGATGCAGAAGCGCGCACTCGTCTCCTGGAAGCGCAGATGAAACACACGGCAGATGCGTATCTGCCGAAGGATGGTAGAGGGGTCGTGTTGGAAGAATTCCTGGTGCGGCAGTCTATGCTGACTGCCGAGGTATCGAATCTGTCGGCGGCAATGCAAATGGAACGGCATCTCCGTGAGGCAGGGGATCGGAAGCAGGATGAATTGCGAGAAGCCATGCAAGATCGGCGCACCCTCGATCGTCTGGCTGAACGCATACGGCAGCAACAGCGTGGTCTCCAGGGCAGAGTCGAGCAAATGGAAATGGATGAGGCCGCACATCGTAGGAGTGTGATGTGAATACACAAACTTCTAGTAGGATGCTGAAAAAGCCCGCCAGCATCGTTCTCGGTTCATCGAAATCCTCAACGTACCCCTGAGGGTACGCCTCCGGTTTCGATTCACCGGCGGCCTTGCTGGACGGCCTTTTTGATCATCCTGCGTGGAGCGCTCCTATTGTCTCAGACGGGAAGATCTATGAAATTCCGGGGTAGACATATATTTTTCCCGCAGCCTGCAGGGCACAGGCATGGCGCTCATAAGCGTCAAGATTATCGCACCGGTCCCTGGGGTCATGAGAGTAAGGGAGCGGATTTTTCTGGGTGGAGCGGTCGATTGTCGGCTGCCGGTGTCGCGCTTGGTGTGATTATCGCGCTGTCCTGGACGATGGTGTTTGTTCCCCAGGTCTCGGCTGAGCAAGGACAGGATCCTCAGCGGTCCTCGACGGGCTTGCCGGTTTCTACGGCTTTCGAAGCTGGTTCGCCGGGGTCGATGGCAGCCGATCACATCAAGGAAGCGGGAGGCGAATCATCCACGACGGGAGCCGAACCGGTCCAAGGGCCAGCGCTCACTGTGCCAGAGGAAATGGTTGCCATGTTCCAGCAACGTAAACAGGACTTGGAACGACGCGAAAACTCGGTTCGGGAGGCAGAGGCGAAGCTTGCGATTCTCAAGGCTGAAGTGGAGAAGATCTTGAGCCAGGTTGAGGCCGCAGAGCAGCGCCGTCTTGCGAAAGAGAAAGCCGCTCTGGCTCAACAGAACCCCACCGTCGATACACGCACGCAGCAACTAGGACAGCTCGTTAAGATGTATGAAAGTATGCCTGCAGAGGAGGCCGCTGAGCGCATCGAGCGAATGACCAACCGGAAAGCCTTGGAGATTCTCCGTCTCCTGAAGAGCAAGTCGGCGGGAGCAATTTTGGCACAGGTCAAAGTCGATCGCGCGGCTAAATTGAGCGAAGAATTTCTCACGACTCCATAGAAGCCTGCCGTTCGAGACGGTTCTCTTACGGCGAATGAACCGCCGCCGTCGTCTCGTCTGGAAGTCAATACTGAATAGGGTTCAGGCCGATTCCTTCCGCAGACAAGGAAAATTTTTCCTGCCCACGCTGCATTTTCTTCCCAATTTTTGTCCATCAACTCTCGATCCCCTTGCTAACCCTACGCCGGATGATAGGTCTCGCGAATTGTGAGTTGGCATGGAGCTTGAACATGCCGTGACCAGTATCAGATCTTGTTCGCACAACAGTCACGGGCTGTTCTTCATTATGGATATTCAGATACAGACTCCATCGGTCGACCGTTCCGGCGCGTCGCTACATTCGAACGCATTAAGTGAGAAAGGCCCGCTCCAACAATCGGTGCAGAGCGGAACATTTTCTGCGACTCTCAAGGATGCAGCGCAGAATATTTCCAGGGAGAAGGCTTCCGAAGACTCCGAATCAGACGATCCGATTGAGCCAACCCCATCATCCGACGCCGAGAAGCAGCCCGTCATCGCCGTAGAGATAGGGGGCACGCTGGTACCTACTTTTCTCGCACAGGACCTTCAGGTGGTGTCTCCTCCAGAGGACGGCCATGTCGAGCGCACGCAGAATGCCCAACGTTCCTCTTTGCCTGGTATTGAGTCAGGCCTATCTCTGCCCCAGAGTGTGAGTCAAGTGGAGATTCAAGGAACTGGAGCCGAGGGGCAAGCAGGTGCGGCGTCCGAGGCGGTATTGTCTACGAGTACGGATGGGCGTAGTGGTTCGGCACTGCAGCCTACTATCGTTCCTGGGCAGTCGGGTGACGCATCTGCGATGACGCCGAATCAAACGGTCTCACGTACCACGGGCGAGTCACGTGTCTGGAATGGTCGTGTCGTTGAAGCCGACCGTTCTTCTGACCCCCTCAATCAGCCGTCCAGTCACTCGCTTGCTCCCAGGACATTGCCACAGGACTCCCCGATTTCCGATCAAGGGACAATTCCTCTCATGGAACACCACGAGGCGAGGAATGTCCTTGCCGCTGTGTATACGAATGGAGGGGGGCAGTCACTTGAGCGGCCGGGGACAGGTATTCAGCCATCGGCGGTTATCCAAGAACAGGAGGCTGAAGCGAAGACATTGCTAGGGCAACCGCTCACGATCCCTGTGGTTGGAGCCAGTGAAGGGAGGCGGCAAGATCCATTCTGGGCGGATGCACAGGGAGCAGAAGGAGGGGCCTTCTTTCATGAAACGGACAGTGGGGCTTTGGAATTGGCAACGCATGACAACCAGTCCTCTTTCTTCAACGGCCAATTTGCATCAGCGCGGCAGGCACAGTCGTCGATAGATGGAGAGAGAGCCTCTGGTCTGACGTCACCGGTGGATCAGCTCAAGACGGCGCGGGCACTCCTTGGGGAAGCGCATGCTGAAAATGTCACTTCGGCATCTGGAAAGGCTCAGACTGTTCATGTGGAGCTTCCATCTCATGGCTCAGGCCCTCTGAGCATGCGGATCTCCATGACGGATCAGACGGTGCACACACAGTTCACCACCGATCGAACCGAGCTGGGCGCACTCCTGTTTACACGACAGGATCAGCTTCAGCACAACCTGGCTAAGTCTGGGCTTGAGCTCGGTCAGTTTCAGGTACATATCGATCAACAGGGCAGGCAAGAGGCGTTGCCGGATCGGCAGTCTCGACGAAATGGCGGAGGGTTTGAGCAGCAGCCGGCACCACAGGACCATAATCAGCAAGCCCAAGATCGGGATCGGCCCGCTCATCGACCCTCACGTGCGTTGAGTTTGTTTGCATAGCTATGGAGATGTTCACAGATATCGTATGTAACGAAAGGACAGAGTCATGATAGACTTCGCGGCGATAAACAATTCAACGACGAAGACCCTCACGCCGACAACCGGCCCAAAAGAACTCGGCCAGGACGAGTTCTTGAAACTTCTCGTCACCCAGCTCCAGTATCAGGACCCGCTCAAACCTCTCGAAAACCAGGATTTCATTGCGCAGACGGCGCAGTTTAGTCAACTAAACCAGATGACCGACCTCGTCAAATTGATGAAGCGGAGCGTTGAATTACAAGAGCAAGCTCTTACGTCAAGCCAGAAGCCCAGTGTGCAACAGGTTTAGAGGTTCAGGCCCGATCGGTATCGAGTAGAAGACAGATATTCATGAGTTGGTTGTTGCGGCATCACCATGCGTAAAGGAGACGAATCATGGGAATTTTGACCTCGCTCTTCTCGGCTGTCAGCGGACTCAATACCTATGGGAACGCCATGTCCGTGATTGGGAACAATATCGCGAACGTGGGGACCGCGGGGTTCAAGTCGAGCCGCGCGTCGTTTGCCGATCTGGTTTCGGCCTCGCTTGGCGGTGGGTCAAGTACCGGCCAGGTTGGATTGGGGGTGTTTCTGAACGACATACAGACGAGTTTTACCCAGGGCTCCCTCTCGAATACGGGGAACACCTTGGACTTAGCGATCGACGGGGATGGGTTTTTCCAGTTGGCCGATAACACGGGAACGGCGTCCTATTCTCGCGCAGGCCAATTTGAAGTGAACAGCCTTGGAGAGATTGTGGACCCGAGCGGTCGATTCTTGCAGGGCTATCAAGCGTCGGCGACAGGAGTCATCTTGGGAACAGTCGGAAATATTACGTTGTCTACAGCCACGATCGCTCCCCAGGCGACCAGCACGGCAGATGTGGAGGCCAATCTCAATGCAGCTGCGACCGTTCCAGCGGCTGCGTTCGATGTGACCGATGCGACAACGTACAACTTCTCAAATGGTATGACTCTCTACGACTCGCTTGGAGCGCAGCACCAGCTTCGGTTGTATTATGTGAAAACTGCGACGGCTAACACGTGGGACCTCCATTCTCAAATTGACGGCGGCGCCACGACAGCACGAACCGACTTAGTCTTCAATTCGAGCGGCGTACTGACAAGTGGCGGCGCGCAGACATTCTCGTTGGCCATCACCGGCGGCGCGGCCACGCCACAGAGTGTCGCGATGGATTTCTCAGCCATCACGCAATTTGGGTCTGCGTCGAACTTGACCGACCAGACTCAAGATGGGTTTGCGTCCGGATCTTTTCAGAGCCTGTCGGTCGATTCGGGAGGACGAGTTGTGGCGCAGTTTAGCAACGGTCAAACCAGAACCCTTGCTCAGGTGGTGCTGAATCGGTTCACGAATCCGAATGGACTGACACGCTCCGGTGAGAATGGGTTCGCTGAAACGGTAGACTCTGGCGCGCCATTGGCCGGGGCTCCGACGAACAACGGGTTGGGGCGGCTCCTTTCCAAAACAATTGAGCAGTCCAATGTAGACCTCGGCAAAGAATTCGTCGATATGATCATCACGCAACGCGCGTTTCAAGCGAACTCCCGCGCGATTACCACGAGTGATGAGATGTTACAGGAATTGGTGAATCTGAAACGGTAGTCACGTCCGCGAGTCCTCTCCTCGGGGATGATCGGAGTGCCGTGTTGTGGCACTCCGATCATCGTTCCATTTCCCCCTGCACACCCGGTGTTCGGCGTCATTTATTTGACATCGTCAAGTCTCTGGCAGGATCGCACATCGCTTCGCTGCTATACGTGAGGGCATTGCTACGCCAGATGGGCTGTTCTGGTTGATGCGGCCTCCTTGTCACGGTTAGAGCGATGGCATAGCCATTGCAAACTTCCAGTGAGTCGTCACTGTTTCGACTAGAGGAGGGTCCAATGGCAGAGCCAGAGAACAAGCCACCGGAGCCAGTGCCGGTTGCGGCGGGAATGTCGATGAAAATGGTCATCATCATCGTTGCCGGAACACTCGTGCTTGGCATGGGAGGGGCGTTCGCGCTCTTTAAGCTCATGGCGGGAGGACACAGCGGGGATGAGCACAAAGCCGAGGAGCCGGTTGCGAAGGCGGCAGGGCATGGTGACGCGGAAGCGAAACCAAGTGCCGCAAAGGGCAGTGGTCCCGGCGCGATATACGATGTCGACCCTTTCATCGTGAACTTGGCAGATACGCCGGAGGTGCGCTATTTGAAACTGACCGTGAAGTTGGAACTCGAAAATCCAGATGCATCAGCCGAACTCGCCAGCCGTGTTCCTCAGTTGCGCGACACGATTCTTGTCCTCCTGACGAGTAAGGATGCGGCATCGATCCGAACTCCCCAGGGCAAGTTCCAGTTGCGCGATGAGATTACTCAACGCGTCAACAGTCTGCTTCCCAAACCGGCTGTGCGGGCCGCCTACTTCACGGACTTCGTCGTGCAATAATCTGGACCACGTCGTCACTATGGAAAAAATACTGTCACAAGACGAAATCGATGCCTTGTTGAAGGGGGTCGTCTCCGGGGAGGTTGAAACCCAAGCCGAGGAAGAGGCGCAACCAGCCGGAGGAGTCAGGTCGTACGATCTGCACAATCAGGAGCGCATTGTCCGTGGCCGCATGCCGACGCTCGAGTTGATTACCGACCGGTTTACCAGGCACCAATCCTTATCCTGGAGCGCGCTGCTGAATGCGAAGGTGGAGTTCAATATTGTCGGGACGCAAATTATGAAGTTCGGCGCGTTCATGAAAACCGTTCCGATTCCTTCTTCACTGAACGTGTTTCGAATGGACCCGCTACGGGGAAATGGTCTCTTAGTCCTGAACGCATTCTTAGTTTACCTCATCGTGGACTATTTCTATGGGGGAAAGGCGCAAACGCATGTTAAGCCGGAGGGCCGAGATTTTACGCCGATTCAGTTACGGATCATCAAAAAGCTTGTGCAGTCGGCGTTTGAGGATATGGAGAAAGCGTGGCGCGCTGCGCTCGCCGTCAAGATTGAACTAGTCCGTTCGGAAGTCAACCCGCAGTTTGCCATGGTGGTTTCCGCATCAGAAATTGTCTTCGTCACCACCCTTCAAGTGCAATTCGGTGAGACCACCAGCGACTTTTTCCTCGTGTATCCCTATTCGATGCTCGAGCCCATTAAAGAGAAGCTCTATTCAGGCATCGTCTCGGATCAAGTGGAGCAAGACGGAAGCTGGCCGATCCGATTTCAGGAAAAGCTACAAGAATGCTCTCTTGCTGTGACCGTCCGGCTCGGAACCGCCTCAGTCAAAGTGCGGGACGTGGTGGATTTCGCTCCGGGAGACCTGATCCTGTTGGATCAACGGCCTGGCGATCCACTCGATTGCTTTGTCGAAGGATACTTAAAGTTTCAAGGGAGCCCCGGCGTGTCAAAGGGAAATCACGCTTGCCGCATTGAGAAGGTGCTGTCGTAAGTGGCTCGCATATCTGAGGAGAATATTCTATGGCTGACAACGAAGTAGCGAATGTTGGAGCGAATGCTCCCAGCCCTTCACCCGCTTCTTCTCCTTCGCCTACTCCGGCGTCATTTCCTTCACTCGACGGAGGAGGAGCGACCCCTGCCCCTAAGAACATAGACTTTATCCTGGACATTCCGATGCAGGTGACGGTGCAGGTTGGGTCGACCAGGATGGTGATTCGAGAGCTATTGCAGCTCGGGCAAGGGTCGGTGATTGAGCTCGAAAAGCTTGCTGGGGAACCGATGGAAGTGTTGGTCAACAATAAGCTGGTGGCACGGGGCGAAGTCGTCGTGGTGAACGAAAAATTCGGTATCCGCCTCACCGATGTGATCAGCGCGGCCGAGCGCGTTCAGCAACTCGGGTAAGGGGTTGTCTGGTTGATCTGGTTTGTTTGGCCTATTTGGTTTAACCAAACAAACAAGACAAACCAAATAAACCAAACAAACAAGACCGAAGGAACGGAGACAACGTGTTCGAATTTTGGGATAGTTTGATTCGCATGGTGTCAGCGTTGGCCCTCGTGCTCGCACTGATGGGTGGACTCGTCTTTTTGGTTCGCCGATTTTCGGGTACGCGGTTATGCGCTCCTGTGTCCACGCCGATCGTTCAGGTGCTCGGCAGCGGATATATCGGTCCTCGCAAGACGATTTCTCTGGTGTCGGTTGCAGGCGAATTCCTCATCGTCGGCATGACGCCGACAGATCTGGTGTCGCTCGGCCATATCACGGATCGAGAACAAGTCCAAAGGTTTCTGTCCACGGCGACCGCCGGTCGATCGGTCAAGCCGGGGAACTCTTCAGCGCACCACGACGCCCAGACCCTGGTTGGAGGAGCGGCAGAGGCCAGAGGTGACTATGTCAGTTGATGCTGGCGCCTCACCGTCGATGACCCAGCCCCTGCGACGACTACAAGGCGTTCGCACTGGTGTCCTGCTTATGGCCCTGATCGGTCTGTTTCTCGGAATAACCCAGGATGCCATGGGCGGCGCGAATCCGTCTGTCACGATCGATCTCGGCCAGCCGGGCCCCAAAGGGACCGCCGTCGTTCTCCAAATTCTTGCATTACTGACAGTGCTCTCCCTGGCGCCCGCATTCTTCATCATGGTGACGTCCTTCACGAGAGTGGTGATCGTCCTTTCATTCCTCCGCCAGGCGCTAGGGACGCAGGCTGTCCCACCCAACCAGATTCTGATCAGCATCGCCTTGTTCATTACGATCTTTGTGATGGCTCCAGTAGGGGAGGCCGTCTATAGCCAAGCCGTTCAGCCTTTGCTGGCAGAGCAGATCTCATACGAGGAGGCGTGGACCAAAGGTATTCAGCCGATTCGTACCTTTATGCTCAAGCAGGTGCGCGACAAAGATCTCGAACTCTTTATCGAGCTGAGTAAGCGGCCGAAGCCTGACACGGTGGATCAGGTCCCCATCCATGTGGTGATTCCCGCCTATATTCTGAGTGAACTACGAGTCGCGTTTCAGATCGGGTTTCTTATCTATATTCCTTTCCTGATCGTCGACATGGTGGTCGCGAGCGTCTTGATGTCTATGGGCATGATGCTGTTGCCCCCTGCCGTGATTTCCCTTCCGTTCAAACTCATTCTCTTTGTGTTGGCCGACGGGTGGAATTTGGTCGTCGGGTCACTCGTGAAAAGTTTCCAATGAGCAAGATTCGAAGGGAACAATCGAGATGACCCCTGAGATGGTGACAGAAATCGGCCGTCAAGCGATTGAAACCACGCTGCTCGTGTCTAGCCCCATTCTGGGACTCGCCCTCGTTGTGGGGCTCTTGGTCAGTGTGCTGCAGGCGATGACGCAATTGAACGAAGCGACGCTGACCTTCGTGCCGAAAGTGTTGGCCGTCTTCGGCGCGGTGATTATCTTTCTACCCTGGATGTTGGGCGTGCTCACATCGTTTATGGCGCAGCTATTTCTGAGTATCCCAAATTATGTGCAGTGAGCCGGCATTGGTGAGATCGACTGCGGGGGAACTATGACTACGGCACCGTCACTTCATCTTCTCTTGCCAGAGTTCCAGTCCTTTCTGGTCTTGGTGTCCCGTATCGGGGGCATCGTTGCGGCATTTCCGATGTTAGGCGGGCGGACGGTTCCGGTTCAAATAAAAATCGCCCTTGTAGTGATGCTGGGGATCGTTCTCTCACCGCTGATTCACCTTCCGCCGCTATCACAGGACGCCATCGAAATGACGGCTGGGCTTGTGAGCGAATCGCTCATCGGCCTGGTCATCGGTTTGGGCGTGCGATTGCTGTTTGGAGCGCTTGAAGTGGCCGGCGATCTGCTTGGAACGCAGATTGGGTTCGGCGCCGTTCAGCTGCTGGATCCCATGACCGCGCAACATTCGTCGCTGCTCAGTGAGTATTTTCGGATCATTGCCTCGCTGGTGTTCCTGTCGATCAATGCGCATATGGTGGTCGTGGCGGCCATTGTAACGAGCTATGAGGCCATCCCGCCATTCGGCGCGAGGCTCTCTTCGGCGCTCGGCGAAGAAGTGCTCCAGCTCTCTCAGCATATGTTTATCGTCGCCTTGAAGCTGTCGGCGCCGGTGCTCGTCGCCATGATCCTCTTGAATCTTCTGCTGGCCATGCTGGGCCGAGCTGTCGCGCAGATCAATGTCTTTGTGTTGAGTTTTCCCCTGACGATAGCGGGAGGACTCCTGGTCTTAGGCCTGGCATTGCCTTATACCGTTTCGTTGTTTGAACAGGAATTTACGGGATTACGCGATACGATCGAAAGGCTGTTGAGGGCGCTGGGACATGGCTGAAGGTCAAGACAGCAAGACAGAACCGGCAACAGAGAAACGGAAAGCGGATGCCCGCCGGGAAGGCAACGTTGCAGTGAGTCGCGATGTGACCACTGCCGCCCTTCTCTTCGGCGGCATTGGACTTCTGGCGTTTTTTGCCAGTCCTGGCGTTCATCAACTGACGGATGTCATGCGTCGGGGTCTGACGATGTCGTTCGAGCATGTGGTTCATACCAGCCTGACGATCAAGCAGATTCACTCATTATTTACTGAGGTCGGTCTGACGAGCCTGCTGCTGATGCTGCCCTTCATGGGGGGGCTGGCGCTTGTGGGGATCGGCGCGTCCCTCGTACAGACCGGGTTGCTCTGGAAGCCCTCCCTTCCATTCGATATTGAGCGGTTAAATCCGATCAAGGGTCTGGGCCGTCTGTTTTCCCTCCGGTCTGTGTCGGAGTTGATCAAAGCGTTGATGAAAATTGCCATCATCGGTGGCATCGGCGCCGTCGTCCTCTGGCAGGATCTCCCTCGTCTTTCCGAACTGGTGCACTATGACATTTGGGGGCTTCTGACCGTGATGGGGGGGCTGACGTTGAAAACCGCAGTCATCATCGCAGGAGCGATTACCGTCGTGGCGGCGGCGGATTTTTTTTATCAGCGGTATGAGTGGGAACGTTCCCTGCGGATGACGCTTCAAGAGGTAAAAGAAGAACATCGTGACCAAGAAGGCGACCCGATGATCAAGAGTCGGGTACGAAGCGTTCAGCGGGACATGATGAGAAAACGCATGATGGCAGCCGTCCCGAAGGCCGATGTGGTAGTGACCAACCCCACACATCTTGCTGTCGCGCTGAAATACGACACGGCACGCATGTCTGCCCCTATTGTGGTGGCGAAGGGCGCCGGGCATCTTGCGGAGCGGATTCGTGCGGTGGCCAGGCAGCACGGGGTCGTGGTCGTCGAGAACAAATTCGTGGCCAGGACCCTCTACAAGCTGGTCGATATCGGCAAGGAGATCCCCGCCGATCTGTACCGTGCCGTGGCGGAGATTCTTGCGTTTGTGTTTCGTGCGCGAGGGGTCACGTCTGAGCGAGTCACACGGTAAAGGGCAAGAGGCGCATGGCATCCGACACCAAAGAATTATCCCCATCGTCGTTCATTAAGCATCCGGACATTCTCCTCTCGCTCGGCGTGGTGGGCATCATCATGTTGATGATCCTGCCGCTTCCCCGGTTTTTGCTCGATCTCTTGCTCGCGTTCAATATTACGCTGTCCGTGATCATCTTACTCGTGGGGCTGCAAGTTCGACGGCCGATCGAGTTCTCGGCCTTTCCGTCCATTCTTCTCATCGTGACGCTATTCCGCTTGGCGCTCAACATTGCGTCGACACGCCTGATTCTGCTTCACGGCAATGAAGGCGCCGCCGCAGCAGGCGAGGTGATTCGGGCATTCGGCAATTTTGTCGTGGGCGGGAACTACACCGTCGGGCTCGTCGTGTTCTCCATCCTGGTCGTCATCAACTTCGTGGTGGTGACCAAAGGCGCCGGTCGAGTCGCCGAAGTCGCGGCTCGGTTCACGTTGGATGCGATGCCGGGTAAACAGATGAGCATCGACGCCGACTTGAATGCCGGACTGATCAACGAGACGGAAGCGAGACGGTGGCGGCGCGAGATTGCAGAAGAGGCCGATTTCTACGGTTCGATGGACGGTGCCAGCAAGTTTGTTCGGGGTGACGCCATGGCGGCGATCATCATCGTGCTTGTGAACATCATCGGAGGGTTGACGATCGGCATCTTACAGCAGGGCATGAGCCCTGGATTGGCCGCGCAAACCTATACGCTCTTGACGGTCGGAGAAGGACTGGTCGCACAGATTCCCGCGTTATTTATTTCAACGGCGGCCGGCATCGTCGTGACACGGGCTGCGGCGGACGCCGATCTTGGGCTCCAGGTCACGCGGCAAATGTTGCTGTCACCAAAAGCCGTTGGTACCGCCGCCGGGATCTTGTTGGCTCTCGGAATCGTCCCTGGCTTGCCACACCTGGCGTTTCTTGGGCTGGGGGGCGTGGCCGCCTGGTTTGCCTATCGATTATCGCAGGAGGCGAAGGCGCCTCCCGAGCCGGCGCCCGTTTCTGCTGCGCCACAAGCTGAAAGCACGGCCCCCCAACTCGTTCCACTCGATTTGATGGAAGTACAAGTCGGGTATGGACTCATTGGGTTAGTGGAAGGCAAGCATGGCACCGCGTTGCTGGATCGGATTAAAGGCCTCAGGAAGCAGTTCGCGGATACGATGGGTTTTCTCCTGCCGCCCATTCATATTCGAGACAACCTCCAACTGCGCCCCAACGAGTATGCCGTCATGCTCAAAGGCGTAGAGCTGACGAAGGCCGACGTGTTGCCGTCGCATGTGCTGGCCATCGATCCTGGAACCGCTCAACGGGGGCTCATTCATGGTGTGGCCACCAAGGAGCCGGCGTTTGGATTACCGGCATTGTGGGTGCCGGAGGCCACGCGTGAGCAAGCACAATTGGCCGGCTATACTGTCGTGGATGCCAGTTCGGCTATCGCGACACATTTGTCTGAAATCATTAAGCGTCATGGGCATGAATTATTAGGCCGGCAGGAAGTCCAATTGTTGCTCGATGAATTGGCGAAAGTTCATCCGAAACTGGTCGAAGAACTGATTCCTGGCTTATTACCGCTTGGAACCGTGGTCCGCGTCCTTGGCAACTTGCTGCGTGAAGGTATTCCAATTCGCGATCTTCGATCGATCATCGAAGCCCTGGCCGACCATGCAGGGACGACGAAAGATCCTGAGCTGCTCACAGAAATGGCCCGTCAGGCATTGGGGCGGACGATTATGCGTCAGTACCAAGCTCCGGACGGGACGCTACCTGTGATCACACTTGACCCCAGGCTCGATCGAGCGTTGAGTGATCAGGCGGCCGCGGTCCCTCAAGGAGGCATGCTGAATCTGGATCCCGGCTTGAGTCACACATTATTGGCGGCGTTGAAACAAGCCGTGGAACGTGTGGCAGCGCGTGGGCATCAACCGGTGTTGCTGTGCTCACCGATGCTCCGGCGCCATATTCGACGCCTGACGGATCGGATCCTCCATGCGGTGCCGGTCGTGGGAGTCAATGAACTTGATTCGATGGTCAGGCTCCAACCGCTGGATACCATTCGGCTGGACGGAGAAGGTCTTCTACCGTGAGGTGAACGATGAAGATGAAAGTATTTCATGCCGACACGATGCATGAGGCGATCCGCTCCATCAAGGAAGAGTTGGGGCCGGATGCCCTCATCCTTTCCACGAAGCGAGTTAGGCGAGGGAGCTTACCGTTCTCGTTGTTCGGGCGATCGCTGTTAGAAGTGACCGCTGCGGTCGATTCGATTGCCGATCATGCCGCCCAGGACCGGCAGGCGCCGTCGCTGGTTGCACAGGACATTGGCCCCTCTACGTTGAATCAACGTGCGTCCGCTCTTGCGTTTCAGGACACCTTGAACGCAGCACTCCAAGCCAATACGCCGGAAGAGTTGGGGGGCGCACACGTTCGAATTCCACCACCGGCCACGCAGTCAGGACCCGAACCGGTTTCCTCCGGTCGTTTCCTCCATCTCATGAACGAATGCCTGGATCTGCAGGCGCGTCTTGTATCCTGGTTGCCTTCTGAATCGCACCAGGCAGGATTGGACTTCTCTGCACCGTTGGGGCGCGCCTGCCGTTTTCTGATTGCACAGGGTTTGCGCCCTTCAACTGCCGAACGACTCTGCGTCGCGCTTCGCTGTCGTCTCTCTGTGGGGGCGCTTCAATCGGATCGCGAGATTCAGGATGCCTTGCATCATCTCTGTCGTGAGCTGATTCGAGTCAGTGGCCCTTTGTTGGATGCCGAGACGGATTACAAGGTCGCCATGTTTGTCGGGCCGAGCGGGGTGGGCAAGACTACGGCCATCGTCAAGCTTGTGGCGCACTACCGGCTTCAGGAAAACCGATCGGTCGCGCTGATCACGCTCGACACCTGCCGTTTGGCGGCCGTCGAGCACCTTCGTCTGTATGCGAAGGTGCTTGGCGTTCCTCTCGAAACGGCGCAGAGCACGTCTGACGTACTTGAAGCCATACGCCGTCATCGCCAGGCAAACTTGATCATGATCGACACGCCGGGGTTTGGCCCCCATGAGACAGCGCAGCTCACGACCCTTGGCGGTCTCAAAGATTCGTACGGGTCGATCGAGACGCATCTGGTCTTGTCTGCCACCACGCGGATGCAGGACCTCCGGCGTACGATGACGCGGTACGAGGTGTGCGCTCCGTCACGCCTGCTCTTTACTAAGCTGGATGAGACGGAAGAATACGGCAATCTCCTCGAGCTGGCGCACCAGACATCACTGCCCCTCTCGTATTGGAGCAATGGTCAGCGGGTACCGGAAGATTTCGAGCAAGCGGATTCGGCTCGGTTGGCGGACCTGTTGCTCGACAGGGGCTCCGCCCGTTTCACACCATCGGGCCTCTCGTCATCCGTTGGACGTGACCCGATTGTGTCCATGGGCAGCACGATGCCACAACACACGCAGTAGGGGGGCGTATGAACAATATCATCAGCGAGCAGGCCATGACGATGCCGACGGTGACTCAACGGGGCCCATGTACCCGGGTCATTGCCGTGACCAGCGGTAAGGGCGGGGTGGGGAAAACGAATGTGGTCGTGAACCTGGCTGTAGCGTTGGCACGGGCCGGTAAACGAGTTCTGGTATTAGATGCGGACTTGGGATTAGGCAACATTGATGTGCTGTTGGGATTGGTGCCTCGTTATACATTGGAGCATGTGCTGTGCGGTTCATGTCGCCTCTCCGACATTATCGTCCAGGGGCCGGCTGGAATCCAGGTGCTGCCGGCTGGCTCCGGCCTTCCTCAGCTCACCTCTTTGACCGACTCACAGCAATTAATCTTACAGACTGAGTTGGAGCATATCGCCGACACCGTCGATGTGCTGTTGATCGATACCGGGGCCGGTGTGTCTCCCAACGTCACCTATTTTGCTTCAGCAGCGCAGGAGACGATCGTACTCATCTCGCCGGAGCCTACGTCCCTGACCGACGCCTACGCGCTGATGAAGGTGTTATGCCGGCAACATCGCGAACGGGGATTTAAGGTGTTGGTGAACCTGGTCAAGAGTCAGCGCGAAGCGACTCAGACATTTTGCAAGCTCGATCGAGCGGCTGAACGGTTTCTGAATATCAAACTTGAGTATCTGGGGTTTATCCCTCTCGATGATTACCTGCCGATGGCCGTCATTGAGCAAAAGGCAGTGATTGAGCTCTTTCCTTGTGCTCCCGCCAGCCGGGCGTGTGTCCGGTTGGCGAAAAAGATTGCGCAGTGGCCGAATCCTGAACTCCCGAAGAGTACCGTGCAGTTTCTGTGGCAGCAACTGATTCCCATGTCGTAGCCCGCGGCTTGTTCGGGCGTTTCAAGTTTTCGGAGGTTGTTTCCTGGCAACATGAAACCTGAAACAAGAAACCAGCAACTGTTTATACGGATACAGAAAGCACACCAACTATGGGCAATTTAGCGACGCAGCGAAGCCGACAGACAGATTCTGTATCTGACTCGCACCGCGAACAGATGATCAAAGAGTTTGCCCATGTTGTGAAGGCAATGGCCTATCGGCTGGCCTACCGCCTTCCAGCCTACATGGATGCAGACGATCTCGTATCGGTCGGCATTATTGGACTGATGGATGCCATGGACAAGTACGATCCAAGCCGCGAAGCGAAATTCAAGACCTATGCGGAATTCCGTATTCGAGGCGCCATGTTGGATGAAATTCGTACAATGGATTGGATTCCTCGGTCGGTTCACGAACGCGTCTCATTGTTGCAGCGTACGCACGCAAAGCTGTTGAACAGACTTGGGCGCCCTCCGACAGATGAAGAAGTCGCGGCGGAGATGAAGTTGTCTTCGGTCGAGTTGGATGAGTTCCTTGTGCGATCTCAGGGGGCTGTCCTGGTGAGCTTGGACGATTTCAATCTGCATGAGCCGGACGGTCCAAAAATTCTCGACATGCTTGCCGACCGGCAGCACCCAGACCCGCTGACGAGTATCCTCAACGATCGGGAGCGGGAGCGCGTGGCCGACGCGATTCAGCAATTGCCGGAGAAGGAGCGGCTCGTGCTGACACTGTATTACTATGAAGAATTGACAATGAAGGAAATCGGGCGGATTCTCAAAGTCACGGAGTCTCGCGTCTGTCAGATCCATACCAAGGCAGTTCTTCATCTCAAGGGGACGCTCGAATCGGTGGAATGAGCTGCATTGCCCTGCCTGCTTCATGACGGCTCGCCGCGAATCGTTCAAAGGGCAGTTTCTCGGGAAGGGTTTCCCTACAAGCTCGGGGCGCTCTGATCCTGCGCGCAGGATGACTGACGGCATTTTCGTTGCGTCCTATGTGGGACGCTGTAGAATCGACTATCGAGCTGCCCCGCACCATCGGCGGGTAGGGGCATATGTATGATTTCAAGATCTGACCCCAATTTTCAATTTTTCCCAGTATTTTTCCAATCAGTCATGGGCTCTGCGAGAAGTAGCGATATGCCTCATACTGATTGAGATGACCTTGTTCTCATTACTTTGGGCATTGCATCTGTTTGAGGGATCCCCCGGGACTCAGCTTTCCTTGAAGTTGTTCATGCCCATCTCTCCCCTTCTGTTGATATGGTTCTTTTTTCGCTACCGTCAGCAACCAATCACTGCGGTGGGAATATCGACAGTTCGCGCTTTTTCTTTGTTTGCGATAGGAACTCAGTGGGCCCTTGGAATTCTTGTAATAAACGGCGTGATGTTGTTGCTCATATCTTCGGATCGCCTTGAACGAATGTTTGAAAATACACCTGGCTTAGGGTTATGGGGAATCCTTGCAGGATCTAGCGTTTGGCTAATTGCCACAGTCTATTTTTTCACGTCGCTCTGGGAATCATGGTTTTCGGTCCTAATTGAGGAGATCGCCTACCGAGGGCTGTTATACGGGGCGTTGCTCCGGCTTACGACCAGATGGCCAGCAATGATTATCAGTACGACCTATTTCTTTCTGGCGCATGGTGAGCCAGCTCTGTCGTCTATTATGCTGGGTGGCATTTGTGCGTACTTGGTGGAGGGGTATCGATCATTGATTTCTGGCATTGTAATCCACGGTCTCTGGAATCTCTGTTTATATATGAACGCCTGGTTTATCAATGGAGTCAAAGTTGATCCTAAGCTGTACCTGTTTTGGGTAACTGTCATTGGAGGAGTCGGTTTCATGCTGTTGCTAGTTACAAATAGAGATCGTGATAAAGCACGTTGTGCGATCAGCTAAGAGAAGGAAAGTGATGACAAGAGAAAAAGGGAAAAAATGAAGGAGTGAGAAAAAAGGTGTCGGGAATATATTTTGACGCAATAGGGTTTCGCGTCCGCCTGTCCGATGAGTGATTCTGTATCAATTCGCCTGCCAATTACCCCTCGAATCTTGTCTCAACTCCTCATCGTGAGCTGGTTGCTTCTCTCGTCTGATCGATTGTCTTGGCAACAAAAAAAGGGATAGGCTGAGCTACCCCCGATTCCGTAGACACCCTCGCCATCGTCCGCTGCGAGTGGCCCTGAGCCTGCCCCAGGCTCAGGGTTTCTCGTTCTTCAGTATTCACGTGTGCATATCATGTCGTTGGCATGGCAACACCCTCGCCCATCAGGGCCTGCAGTATTGCACTTGGAGTTAGAACTTAAGGGGTATTATTATCGGGTGCGATGAAATGCCCGCAAGTCTTTCATCAGCAGCATGAGCCGTAACTCGTCTATGGGAGATGGACTGAAGCCGAAGCGAAGGTAGAAATCCCGCGCCGTATCGTTGACTGCCTGAACCAGTACGGCACGAATGGCGATCATGTCTCCTGCCTGTTCGAGGCGCATCAGCGCATCTTGCAGGAGCGTAGTGCCCAACCCCTCGCCTTGCTGCGATGCATCGACCGCGAGCCGGCCCATCACCGCAACTCCGATCGGATGGCCGGCCAGACCTTGGGATATTCTTTGCGGCGCGTCTTCGCGATTAATGCTGCCTGCGGTTAATGCATAGTATCCACGCACCAAGCGATCATGCCGGTGCAGGACGTAGACGCGCGCGGAATCATTCCGGACATTCGTCCATGCGAAGCGTGTGAGCCATGTATTGAGCGCGTCATTTCCGCAGTCAAACCGGCTTAGGTCATGCGCCTGCGAAAGTTTTTCGATACAATACTCGGCGTCTGTGGCCATCAACGGCTCGCGGCACGCGAAGGCCGTAAAAAAAGACGCTTGAGGCCAGGAGGCATTTTCGGTGGCCCATCGAGTGCCTTCAAAAACGCATCCCACTTCTCCTTGGGCAGGACAAAATGGTTTTGATCCGCTAAATCCATCTCCGCTTGTGCGCAGAGAGAATCGAGAATATAGTCGGTAAGCTTTACGCCACGGCGCGATGCCCCAGCGCGAATGAGCTGCGCTTGCCGGCTGGTCGCGCGCACGTGAAACCGCGCGGATTTCGCTAGTACTGCTTGAGTTTTGTCCATTTTAGCATCTCCCCTCATGCTTGTACGCCTATTGTGTGCGAGCTGATGGACGTTGTCAATACGTTCTCCTAATATTCCGAGCGGCTCTCATGCCGGCGTCGAGCGCGTGGTCACCAATCCTAAACTGCCTGGTTTCCAGCTGCGCATTCCTGAGGAGGCGTTGATCATCCGCTGCGAAATTTGTCCGGCGAGTGAGTCCGCATGATTTATGACGAGTTGTCATAACGCTAGCCCAACCCGCATCTCTCGTCTCTCGCCTGCGACGAGACAGACAGGATCACGTGTTCATTCGAGGCTGCTGGTGTCGGTTTCTGTTCGTCTGGTGCGTCTAAAGTCTGCTCCGAAATCAACCGAAATATTCTACAGTAAATCTTTCCTTGATCGGGCATTGCAACCCATGACGTTCAATACGATGTCCCTGCCTGCGTACCGTGACAGCTTCATTTCTTCCCTGAGTAGCGGGATGGGGGGCGGGGAATTTTCTGCCGTTGTCATGTCCCCACTCGTGGGGATTATGGGGCTCTGTCTCATCAGTCTTCTCATCCTTGGAGGGTTATGGCTGAAGAGCCGGTTTCTCGATTCCGGACTTCACCGGGCCAGATACACGGAGACGCTTCCAGGACCACCATCGACCTATGATTATGTGACTGGCCTGCCTACCAGGCGATTGTTCGGGACATTGCTTGAACAGGCGGTAGAGCGCGCCACAAAAACTGGTCGATCCCTTGCCGTGCTTGTGGTGGAGCTGGAACATTTCCGGATGGTGGCAGAGACCCAGGGCCGAGCGAATGGGAATGTGCTCGTGCGTGTCCAGGCAGCCAGGGTCAAGGGTGTGTTGCGCTCCACAGAGACGGTTGCCCGGCTGGCACGAGATCAATTCGCGATGATTCTCGACAATCTCACCTCCCCTCAGGAAGTCACGGCTATTGCAGAAAAACTGCAGGCGACGGTGGGGCTTCCTCTTACCTTAGAGGGGCAGGAGTTGTTCCTCACGTGCCGTATCGGTATCGCACTGTATCCGCAAGACGCTGTGGGGCACGAGGGGTTAATCACACAGGCCGTGCAGGCAGTGAAGCAAGCGAAATCCGACGGGCAAGCTGTTCAGTTTACCTCGCCCATTGTCTCTTCAGCTGCTCCTGTATCAGCGCCTGTGGCTTCCTTACAAGCGAAGTAAGTGTATCGTCGCTCCTGAAGTGAAGGAGCCGTACAGGGCTTTTGCGGGTCGCGCAGCAATCGCCGTTTCCAACCCGAGAAATTTTTCCCATTCCGGCAATCTTTTCCTAGCCATGCGTATCCACTCGGCACGGTTCTCTCCATCCTAACTGAGTCACCTGTAGCGTATCCGTGCCATCGCGTTGTATTTGCAGCGTCCTATGTGGCTGGGTATTCCCGCGTGACATGGCATGCATGTTGCGAAGTGACGTGGTCAACAGCCTCACTTGGAAGCGCATATATGAATCGAGCCATCTATCCCATTCTTTCCGGTGCACTGGTCCAGGAACGTGAGATGCAGGTCTTTGCCAATAATATGGCGAATGTAAATACAGCTGGATTTAAGCAAGACGACCAGGCGTTTAAGTCCGTGATGGCACGTGCGCAAGCTCCCATGCCGGCCTTCGCATATCCAACTGGGTTCGGCCAGCAGATCGGCGTCCGCCCGTTCGGCCCGGACGAGCGAGTCTTTGTGGCCCCTCATGCACTCCACACATCGTTTGAGGCAGGACGGATCAGGATCACCGGGAATCCTCTTGATACGGCGATCCAGGGAAGTGGGTTTTTCGAGGTGAAGACTCCTCAGGGCACTCGCTATACCAGGAGCGGCATGTTCTCGCTGGACTCTCAGCGTCGTTTGGTCACGAATTTAGGATATCCGGTGATGGGCACCAAGGGAGAAATCAAGCTTCCGCCTGGCGCAATTCAAGTGGGTTCGCAAGGGGGGATTGATGTCGATGGAAAACCGGTCGCGACACTCAAGTTGATGGATTTCCCCGTGGATCATATGCCACAGAAACATAGTGATGGGCTGTTTGCATCGGACTCCGCTCAACCGGCGAAGAACCCGCAAGTTCAGGGGGGACACATTGAAGAGTCGAACGTGAACTCAATTGGTGAGATGGTCAAGATGATCCAAGGCATGCGGAACTATGAGTCGTCGCAGAAGCTGATTCAGACGCTGGACCATATGGCAGAAGTCGCGATCCAAGATGTCGGACGAGTGTAGTAAAACCGTGAAGCGTATTTCGTGAAGCGTCGTTCGTTTTGGATTTGGACGCTTCACGCTTCACGAACGACGAGAGACGCAGGAGGTTTCTATGATTCGAGCGATGTGGACGGCGGCCACTGGAATGACCGCCCAACAGATCAATGTCGACACGATTGCCCACAATCTGGCGAACGTCAATACCAACTCATTCAAACGCAGTCGAGCAGAGTTTGCCGATTTACTGTATCAGGTCCAACGCATGCCGGGGACCAATGCGTCGAATGTCGGAGTGTTTCCTGTCGGGATCCAGATCGGGGCGGGAGTGCGTCCTGTGACAGTGGCCAAGGAATGGATGCAGGGCAATATGAGGCAGACGAATAACGAACTGGACCTGGCGATCGATGGTGCGGGGTTTTTCCAGGTTTCGCGGCCTGATGGGACAGTCATGTATACCCGCAACGGCTCGTTCAAGCGTGACAACGTTGGAAATCTCGTCACCGGAGACGGCGATCTTCTGAATCCCGTCATCACGATCCCATCAGGGGCGTTGAAGCTCGACATCGGCCAAGACGGCACCGTATCCGTGTTGCTCCCCGGCGTGACCCAGGCGTCGCAAGTGGGCCAGATCCAGTTGACAAAGTTCGATAACCCGTCCGGGCTTGTGGCGATGGGAAGTAATCTATTTCTCGACAGTTTTGCCTCGGGCCCTCCGCTTCAAGGGACCGGAGGCTTCTCAACCGGATTTGGCACGATCCAACAGGGTTTCCTCGAAAGCTCCAACGTGAACCTGGCCGAGGAAATGGTCAACATGATCATTGCGCAACGCAGCTATGAGATTAACTCGAAAACCATTCAAGCCTCCGATGAAATGATGTCGATCGCGAACAATCTGAAGCGGTAAGTGCGTTGCACGAAGGAGTGTTTCTTATGACCATACCCCGTTCATTCACGCAGCGTGCACTCGTGGCCATCATGTGTTGTGGCCCCATCCTGACAGAGGCTGTTGGACTGTCGTCGGCACAACCAGTATCCGCCGGGGAAGCTGGTGGATCCGAGCATCGCTCAGGGGTGAAGCGTAGCGAATCAAGGCCGACGATACATCGGCTGCATCCAGAGCAAATCCAACAGAGTATTTTGCGGGTACTTGAGCAAGAGATGGCTGGGAAGGTTCAATCCATTCATGCTGTGGTGATCGACCCACTTGATCCGATGACCATTCCTTCAGGCGAGATTGGCTTGAGGGTTTCTCCGAACGGGGCCCAAGAAGGACTCGGCCGCCGTGGATTTCTTGTTCAGATCAACATGAATGGGAAGCCGTGGCAGACGATAGATGCCATTGCCGATGTATCGGCGTCCATCGATGCCGTCGTCCCGACGCGAGTCATGCAGATCGACAGCGTGATCGACGCAGAGGATGTGGCGGTCCATCGTATTAAACTCACGGATTTGGACCATCAACTGCTGACGAACCTCAAGGATGTCATTGGGAAGAGCGTGGCGCGGCCGTTACAGCCGAATAACCCGATTCGTTTAGGGATGCTGAAGAAACCGTACGCCGTGCGCAAGGGAGATCGTGTGTCCATTGAGGCGAGGCATGGGGGGCTCTCGATTCAGGTGGTCGGCTTGGCCAAGTCAAGCGGGGAACTCGGACAAACCGCTACGGTGGCCAATGTCGATTCAGGCAAAGAGTTGCGTGCGAAGATTGTCGGGCCTGGAGCTGTTCGTGTTGAATACTAGCAAGATGCTGAAAAAAACCGCCAGCGGCGTTCTCGCATCGCTCAGAGGCTCAACGTACCGAAGCGTACGCCTCGCCTCTTCGCTCGCTGCGGCCTCGCTGGACGGTCTTTTTGAGCATCTTGCGGCTGTGACGGTGAGCCTATTGACGGTCGCGCTGCTGAGCTATGGCTGCTCGTCATCGCCATAAAAAACCGACTCGAAGCCCACGGTTGCTTCTTTGCCGGTGCCAAAAACGCTGGGGTCTCTCTGGCAAGAAGAGAATGGTCGTGCCTACCTCTATGAAGATATGCGGGCCATGCGTGTTGGAGATATTCTCACGATAAAAATTATTGAAAAGCATAAGGGATCGAAGTCCGCCGACACTGGAGTTCAGCGGGATTCCACAATTCAAAACAGTCTGGCAGGCAGTGCTATCGGATACATCGGTATTCCCGGAATTCGTCTCGGCGGTGAAGCGAGACGAGGGCTTGGTATCGATGCGAGTGCCGCGAGCAAGTTTGAAGGCAAGGGCACCACGAATCGTGAAGGAACCTTGACGGGGACCATTTCTTCCATCGTCACGGAGGTGCTGCCCAACGGCGACCTTCGGATTGCAGGACGCCGGGAGGTGACGGTCAACAGTGAAAAGCAATTGATGACAATCGCGGGGATCGTGCGGCGAGTCGATGTCGATACCAAGAATACCGTGCTCTCATCCGCGATTGCAGATGCCAAGATTGAGTATTCAGGGCTCGGTGTTCTGGATGACGTTCAACGGCCCGGATGGCTCGTGCGGGTGCTAGATTGGATCGCCCCATTCTAACGGTGAAGGAGGTACGACTCATGCCATACACGATGAGGGGAACGATAGCCGCTCGTAGGAATCGCATGACCACAATGAGGTCATTGCAGTTGATGGTGATCAACGGAGTCATACGCCGGGCTGAGGTATTCCCTCATCGAAATCTTGATAAGTACATCGATCTTGATGCGGATCCAGAGGCGTCATTGTCATCACTCTCAGCCATCACGCCTGATCAACACAGTTGGTTTGCCAGTTTTTCTAGCCGGCCGGCCGATTTACCTCTTACGCATGCGAGAAACGCGACATGATACGAGCAAAGATGGGCATTGGACTGTTGGTATTGGGGAGCCTTCTCTGGGCGATGCCGGCGAATGCGGTTCGCATCAAAGACGTCGGATCGTTCGAAGGCGTTCGCGACAACCAGTTGATCGGCTACGGCCTCGTCGTCGGGTTAGATCGAACCGGTGATCAGGTCATCGGCGGGCAGTTCACAATCCAGGCGATGATGTCGATGCTCAACAAGATGGGCATCAACCTTGTGATCGATCCGATCCAGTTGCTGACACGCAACATTGCCTCGGTGATGGTGACGGCCAAACTGCCGCCCTTCGCAAAGCCAGGCTTGACGCTCGATGTGCTGGTTTCATCAATGGCGAATGCCAAGAGTTTACAAGGCGGCACCTTGCTGCTTACCCCGCTGAAAGCGGCAAATCAGCAAGTGTATGCTGTGGCGCAAGGACCGGTTTCAATCGGGGGGTTCTTGGGAGGAACGGGTGGAGCAGGCGGGTCTACCACCACCAAGAATCATCAATCCGCCGGGATCGTACCTGGTGGTGCGATCATTGAAAAAGACGCCGGCATCGATATTGAATCGTGGGAAACCGTCTCGGTGCTGCTGCGTCACCCGGATTTTACGACGGCAATCCGGACGACGGAAGCGATCGACGGGGTATTTGGCAAGGGGAGTGCAATGGCCGTGAATTCCGGGCTTGTTCGGGCGTCGATTCCGGCAACGTTTCGTGGGCGAGTTGTGGAATACATTGCCACGATCGAAGGGTTGGATATCAACGTCGATATGCCTGCGAAAGTCGTTGTGAATGAACGGACCGGTACCGTGGTGTTGGGGGAACATGTTCGTATCTCTACCTGCGCCATTTCCCATGGCAATCTTACGATCTCGGTAAAAAATACCATTAATGTGTCACAGCCTCCCGCTCCATTGATTGGATCGACTGGTGGCCAGACGACTGTCACCGAAGACGTGCAAACCGAAGTAAAAGAGCAGGAATCCAGACTCGTGGTAGTGGATGAAACGGTTACACTCGGGGAAGTGGTACGGGCACTGAACGCTGTCGGGGTGACCCCCAGGGATTTGGTTGCAATCCTCTCAGCGCTTAGAGCAGCCGGAGCCCTTCAGGCTAATCTTGATGTTGTGTAGATAAAGCAATGAACTATTTAAGTAATATGCATATATGAATCACGATTTCTCGATGCTCGGCTCGATCGGTAACATGGCTGACGCTCAACTGAGTGTGTTGCCGGCACAACCGGCACTCGTCCAGGGTCGGCAGGGGAAGCCGGCCGACCTCAAGGACGCAGCCCATGAATTTGAAGCCTATTTTATCTCTCATCTGTTGAAAGTAATGAGAGAAACAGTTCCTAAGGGGGCATTGGAGAACAAGGGAGGGGCGTACTTTTACTCCTTTTATGATCAAGAAATCGGCAGGTTGGCTTCTGAAGCGGGAGGGATCGGCCTGGCAAAAATGATTCATGAATACACAGAAAGAAATGCCTCTTCCCTCAAGTTTTCAGAGCCTGTCGCCGATACTATAGTCGACAAGGATCATCGCCCCAGCGGCTGGCAGTTTCAGGAATGAATTCGTAGACGACAGAACTGAGAGGAGTCATCATCATGCAGATCTCCGGTCACGGTAAGCCAGATTATCTTGCGAAGATTCTGCTCGGGATTCAGGGAGCCGATGGTGTCAGTACGAAGCCGCTACCACCACAGGGTGGGCACCAGGATCGGGTGCAGATCTCAGATCGAGCGAAGGAGATCCAACGGATTAAGGCGTTGGCTGATCAGCCGGATGCTGCACGAGAAGAGCGAATCGCACAGATTAGCCGATCGGTCGACGCCGGCACCTATACGGTGTCCGGAAAGCATGTTGCCGATGCACTGATCCGCCAGACACTCACCGACGCGGTTCTCTAGGGGCAATCCGTGAAACGTGAAGCGTCCGAATTCGGAAACGAACGACGCTTCACGAGATACGCTTCACGCTTAGATGGATACCAAGAACTATGCAGGACTTCGTCACGGCCCTCCAGCAATTAGATCACATCCTGCGTCGTGAGGAAGTCCATTGCGATGCGCTGGCAGAGAATATTCAACGAGAACGACAGGCCCTTCGGACCATGACATTGACCGATATGGCTGAGGTGACTCATCAGCGAGCTGAATTGTTGGATGGTCTATTTCTGCTCGAAACGGAACGGGCGGCATGGGTCACGCGGCTCGCTGATCGTTGGAATCTCAACCCTTCAGCCATCTCGCTGAGTGTCATTCTGGAACGGGTTGAGAGGGCCGAGGCACAGCGGTTGGAGACATTGTATACCAGGATGGCCGGGAAGATCCGGGGGCTCCGTCATGAGATCTCGATCAATGCCGGCATCTTGAATAGCCTTCAAGCATTCATCGCAAAGGGCTTGAATGTTGTACGCCAGACGACTAATCCTCTGGAACTGTATTCAGGAGCCGGAAGGTCACGCGATTGTGGCATGGATGCGCTGATGTTCCGCCAAAAAGGCTAGACAGGGATGCCGAAAACCGTGAAAGATGAGGCGTGAAACGTGAGACGCAGGAATGCCGAGGGGTCTTCATCCGAATCGTTTTACCTTTCACCTTTTACGTTTCACGAACGACGAGGACGGCTTTTTTGAGCATCCTGCGTTTGCAGCCTGGTAGAGGGCCGAATGGGAATTAATAGGCTGGTAGACATTGGCAAATCCGCGTTATTCACTGCCCAGCAGGCTATTACGGTAGCGGGACATAACATCGCAAATGTCAATACGCCGGGGTTTTCCCGACAACAGGTCAGCCTGGCTGAGAATAGACCTGAGAACGGATCTCCGGGCCAGATTGGCACAGGTGTGCACGCCGAGAGTGTCCGCCGTTCCTATGATTCCTTTATCGAAGGTCAACTCCTCGCCTCGCGTGAGCGTCTAGGAGAGTTTACCGCTTCAAGCAACGCCCTGGCTCGGCTGGAGCCGCTGTTTGGGGATGCCAATAATCAAGGCATCGGGGCGGGGCTCAATGAGTTTTTTGGCGCGTTTCAGGATGTGGCGACCAACCCGAACGACTTGTCTGCCAGGACCGTGCTCCTCGCCAAAGCCACAGCGCTCGCGGGCCGATTCAATCAGTCCGCTGCCGACTTGACTGCCGCGCAAGAGTTTCTCGATCGTCAGGTCGGGCAGACCATCACGGACGTCAACCGCCTGACCTCTCAGATCGCGAACTTGAATACCGAGATTGCCCGCGCTGAGTCCACGGGGCAACAGGCCAATGACCTGCGCGATGCACGAGGGGTCGTGCTTGCCAATCTGGGCGAGTTAATTGAGATTTCATCGATAGAAGACACCACAGGCCAATTGACCGTCTTTGCAGGGCGCGGACATATCCTGGTGGACAAAGAGCGGACCTACCAATTGGTTGCAGTTCAGGATCTCAGCAATAATGGATTGCTCGATGTGCAGTATGATGCAGGAGCGGGGCCGACGACGAGTGTGGCGCCGGTCATTCAAAGCGGGCGGCTCAAAGGGCTCCTTGACGTTCGGGATCAAACCATTCCGACATTGCGGACATCCCTCGACACATTGGCCTCGGAAGTCGTCACGCAGGTCAATCAACAACATCGACTGGGTTTCGGACTCGATGCCTCGACCAATCAGGATTTTTTCGCGCCCACGGGGACGACAGCGAGCACCATCGCTGTCTCGGTGGCGAATGCCAGGCAGATTGCCGCGTCATCGACCGCGATAGGTGTGCCGGGCAATAGTGCGAATGCTTTAGCCTTGGCAGGCCTCCGGAACAGAGATATTGCCGCGTTCGGTAATGTGACCTTTCAAGAGTATTACAGCACGATCGCCGGAAGTTTTGGCTCGACGGCACAAGGCGCCGACGGAAATCTTAAGGCGCAAGAAACTCTTCATAGCCAATTGACCTCCCATCGTGCGGCCGTCTCCGGAGTATCGATGGACGAAGAGCTGGCGAATCTCCTTCAATATCAACGGAGTTTTGATGCGGCTTCGCGGTTGATTGTCGTAGCGGACGAGCTGTTTCAAACCATCTTGTCTCTCAAGCGTTAAGCGGGGTCATTCGTGAAGTGTGAAGCGTGAAACGTTCGAATCCTGAAACGAACGACGGTTCACGAGATACGCTTCACGTTTGACGTGCCACGGGTACCCAGCATCCTGCTAGAAGAAGGAGCCTGATCATGCGAGTGTCCGACCACCAGTTGTTTGGCACGACAGCCGGGAGCTTGGCGCGCATCAAGGACAGTATTGTCCGCGTACACGAACAGATTGCGTCTCAGCAACGCATCGCCAAACCTTCCGATGATCCCAGTATTTTTGGACAGGCTATCCTTGAGAAGTCCGCACTTGCCGACAACGAGCAGTGGATCAGGAATATTCAGTTCGGGACAGCGCGCGTTACAGTGGCCGACAAGGCTTTGGGGGAGGCTCAAAATCTTATCACCCGGGTTCGAGAATTGACGGTGCAAGCGAGAAGCGACACGACGTCTGCGCAAGGACGGGTGACCATCGCTCAAGAAGTCCGTCAACTGCATCGGCAATTGATCCAACTTGCCAATACCGAAGTCAGTGGACAGCCAGTGTTTGCTGGGACCAAGACCGATGCGGCCCCCTTCGTCTTAGGCGTCGGTGACGCCGTCTCCTATCAGGGAAATAGCGAAAGCCAATCCATCGCAGTCGGTCCGAACCAAACCACGCAAATCGTGCTTCCTGGAGATCAGGTGTTCACCGGAGGGGCGACGAATATCTTCAATAGCCTGAGTAATCTACTGGTAGCCTTGGAAGGTAACAACGGAGCCGGAATCGAGGTCGCGATTGGAGCCCTCGATCAGGCAACGGCACAGATTGGTTTGGCACAAGGGCAGATCGGGGCTATCGAGAACCGTCTAGAGACGGCCCAAGGGACTGCAGCGGTTGTCTCAGAGGCTATTCAGAAAGTACTCTCGGATCAAACCAGCATCGATCTGGCGACAGCGCTGACTGAGCTGAAGCTTCAAGAAACAGCCTATGAAGCAACCAGTCAAACGTTCTCACGGTTGTTCGATCTCTCGCTGCTGAAGTTTCTCCGCTGACGCTGCTCTTAACCCGGGTTAAGTTTCGATCACATATACCGATATAACCAAGGGAATAATTCGGAAGGATTGGACTGCACGGATGCTCGTCCTGACACGCAGACGCGGTGAAGGTGTCGTCATCGGTCCTGACATCCGGATCGTGGTGCTGGGAATTAAGAATGGACAGGTTCGCTTGGGCATCGAAGCGCCGCGCACGATCGAGGTGCATCGTGATGAGGTCTGTATCAGGATTCAAGATGAAAACCAACTTGCAGCACGTTCGCCGGTGGTTCCGTTGGATGTCTTCCGGCGACTGTTGCGCTCGAAAATGGCTTGAACCTAAGGAGCTGTCGTTATGAATGTCTCGTCAACTCGCTTTGGTGTCATGACTGTCCCTGATGAGAAGTTGTTGGCCTTCCCGTCAGGACTATTAGGGTTCCCAGAATGGACCCGTTACGTGATGCTTGATCATGATACGGATGCCCCATTCAAATGGCTGCACTGTGCGGAAGAAGCGTCCCTTGCGTTTGTGGTCATCGATCCCGCGTTGTTCAACCAGAACTATCACGTGACGATTTCGGAAGAGGCCCGCTTTGAAGTGGCGGGCAATGAGACCGACGAACTGAGCCTTGTGGTGATCCTCACCATTCCATCGGATGATCCGTCCGCCGTGACCGCGAACCTTCGTGGCCCGCTCCTCATGAACCCTCGCACGCGACTCTGCAAGCAACTTGTTCTTACTGAGGACTATCCCACTCGATATCCGGTGTTTTCTACCTCAATACATGCTGAAGGTGGCCTGATTTCTGCCTGTGCTGAGGCGATTCCGGCCTAGCTCGGGGAGCGGGAGAGGTAAGGCGTGAGGCGTGAAACGTAGGACTGCCGACTGCGATTCCTCCGAAACCTTTCACATTTATCGCGTCACATTTCACGAGCTTTTATGCAGCGGGCCTTCTGTCGAGTTGGCGCCGGCTCCGCTTTTCAAGGACTTGAACAAGGCGGAACACCGCTTTTTCAAGCTGTGTATAAATCATTGGGCCTTCGACCAGCGTACCGAGTCGCCCCAGCGCTTCCAATTGTCCGGCGGATAACACAACCTCCGATGCAGAAAGATTGTTGGCAGTCCCTTTCAGCGCATGCGCGGCCTGCTCGACGGCGTCTTGATCCTTCGCGGCCAAGGCCATGCGGATTCTCTCCAGCATGGTTTCGTAGCGTTCAAGGAACAACTCAATCAGATCTTCTAATAGCGCCCTATCACCTCCGATGTTTCGTAACGTTGCCGCCACATCGAAGATGACCGGTAGCGCCTCAGTGTCCGTTTCATTCTCACAGCGTTCTGCATCGCTGGGATATGTAACCTGTGGATGAACGGATGGAGGAATCCATCGCTCGAGCACTCCCTTGAGATCGTCTTTCCGTATAGGCTTCGTGAGGTAGTCGTCCATACCGGCCGCGAGACAGCGTTCTCGATCTCCACGCATAGCATTGGCCGTCAAGGCGACGATTGGAATATGGGGTGTTGTGTGGGAATCGGGCGCCGCAGCCCCTTGTTCAGCCGCTTCACGCTGACGAAGGAGTTTGGTTGCCTCGAATCCATCGACGATGGGCATCTGACAATCCATCAGGACTAAGGCATAGGAGCCTCTGGCCAATGCCGCCAAGACTTCTTGGCCGTTTTCCACGACATCCGATTGATAGCCGAGCTTTTCCAGAATACGAACGGTCAGTTTCTGATTGATCAGGTTGTCTTCTGCCACTAGGATGCGTGGCGCCGATTCTAATTCTGCGAGGGTGTGTCGTGTAATGAGTGCCGGTGCAGGCACCGTATCCATCGCAAGCTGCCGCTCATTCACGACTCCCGACACTCCCAACACGGTCCTCAAACAGTTCGAGAGTTGATCGTGGCGGACGGGTTTGGTGAGATACGCGACGAACCCGGCTTGGCGTGCCAGCTCTGCATGCCCTCGCTGGATGAGTGAGGTGAGAATGACAAGACGGACGAGAGATCCGACAGGATGAGCCTTCATCTCTTTGGCGAATTGTAATCCATCCTTACCCGGCATCAACATATCGACGATGGCTACATCGTAGGAGAGGCCCTTCTCTGCCTGCTGCTCGAGTAGTGTGATGGCTGAGCCGGCATCTTGGGCTTGATCGGCGACCATGCCCCATCCTGTGACTAAATGATGGAGAATGACTCTGTTCGATTCATTGTCGTCCAGGATCAGGACGCGGCGTCCAGTCAACTCGGCCGAAGGCATGATGGCCAGGGGGCACATCGTTTGTTTGGCAAAATGTGCGGTACACCAGAAGGTACTGCCATGCCCAGGTCGACTGACGATGCCGACGCTGCCGCCCATTTGCTCGGTGAGCTGCTTTGAAATCGCAAGCCCTAACCCGGTCCCCCCATATTTGCGTGAGGTGGAGCTGTCGGCCTGGGTAAACGGTTGGAACAGTCGAGCTTGTGCCTCTGGGGAGATACCAATTCCGCTATCAGTGATTTCGAATCGGACAACCACCGTATCGACAAGGTCTTTCTCGAGGAAGGCTTGAACCGTCACGTCGCCCTGTTCCGTAAACTTGATGGCATTGCCCACGAAGTTCGTGAGAATCTGACGGAGTCGCCCCGGATCGCCGCGTAGACCGGTCGGGACGGCCGCATGCACCAGGCCGGTGATTTCCAGCCCTTTCGTCTGTGCCCGTTCCGCGAATTGGCCCAAGACATCTTCCACCGTTGTACGGAGGTTGAAGTCGATACATTCCAATTCCAATTTGCCTGCTTCGATCTTGCCGTACTCAAGGATATCGTTGATCAAGTTGAGTAAGGCTTCGCCGCATTGTCGAATGGTTTCTATGTAGGATCGTTGTTCATCCGAAGGCTCCGTATCCAGCAATAAGTCCGTCATCCCGATGACACCATTCATCGGCGTTCGTAACTCGTGGCTTACAGTCGCCAGGAACGAGGCCTTTACGCGAGCGGCCTCCTGTGCTTCCTGGAGGGCTTTGTCTAATTGACAATTGCTGTTGCGAAGATGTTCAGCTGACCGGTGCAGCTTCGCTTGGGCTGCCTGGATGGCGGTCATATCGACGGCGTAGCCTCGGACCAGTTGATGCGAGGGGACAGGGCAGAAAATCCATGCAAAGCTGGCTTGGGGCAGGCAGACCTCTTCTCGCCGTATCTCCTGCCCCGATTCGAGACAACGTCGAACGAGCCGGGAAAGCTCACCAGGGCACACGGCAGGAAATCCGCTCACATCGTAGCCAAAACGCTGGAGCAACACCGTCATCGCAGGATTGGCATAGACAAGATTCGCATCGGAGTCCAACTCGATAATGGGGGACGGACTTTCTTCTGCCACACGCGCCAATCGGTCGTAATCTTGCTGCAGCTCCCTCTCGTGGGCCAGGCCACGTAGCGTCAACACTCCGCAGGCGGTTGCATTGATGTCCAGTGGGGCATAGGTCCATTCCACCGGATGCAATTCGTGTAGGGCATCTAAGAGGGTCGTCTGCGACTTGTGTATGGGGTGACGATCGGAGCAGGACTCTTGAATGCGCGTTGTGATGTTGCTTCCGGATGCGTCTGATTGCTGTCGCAATACTTCTTGGAGAGGTTTCGATGAACAGAAATCAGCCGAGTGCCCCAGAAGACGAGCGGCCTCGGCATTCACTGACAAGATGCGAAGACGGCTATCGAGCAGTACCACGCCGATAGGGAGCGTGTCTAATGCTGGATGATTCATGAGGTGAGAGGGATCGGACGATCTCGAAGAAGGAGAAGTTTTTGCGCCATTTTTTGGTGACTGTTTCATTAGGCCGCCTCTTCGTAAATACCGTCAAGAAACATGGCCACATTCACTCGTTCATGAAGGGGATCGAGGACCTTCGTAATGGTCCTGGCTGATTCTCCCGATGTCTGGGCTCCAAGATCGACACGAATCGGCGTGAGATAAGATCCTCCCTGAGACCCCGTGATCACTTTGACAACCGGCTTGAGCCGCTGTGTGTAATTCATTCCCACGACCACCGCCTGTTCTCCCGTATTCATCAGGACGAGGCTGCCGATCGGATACACGCCTAGACTCCCGATCATGGTTTGGATCAAATCTTTTCCATACTGCCCCGTATCCCCAAGACGAAATAACTGTCGAATGGCATCATGCGGCAGCATCGCCGGATGACCTCCACGGCGACTGACCATGCTGTCATAGATGTCTACCAAGCCGACCAGTTGCGCTAAAACTGAAATGGTATCTCCCTTGAGTTTGTGCGGGAACCCGCTCCCATTGTGGCACTCGTGATGTTCCACGACAATTCTGACGACGGTGTCCCTGTTCTCTTTGGCATCTCGCAACATCGCCAATCCAAGCGCAGGATGCTGCTGCATCATGGTGTGTTCCTGCTCGGTTAGCTCATGGCTTCTGCGATACAGATTTCGGGGCAACCTGACGTAGCCGACGTCGTGCAGCAACGCACCGGCGCCGAGCATTTCCAGGTCTCCTTCTGCAACTCCAAAATCATGCGCCACAATGAGCGAGAGGGTACAGACATCAAGCGCGTGTGAAGCCAACGTGCGATCGAACCGTTTCATCTTTTGGAAAGAGAGGAGACTGAGCATGGAGGCGCCATCATCCAGCACACGCGTGAGGACGTTCGAGACAACCACCCGCAGCGTATCCGGCCGAGGAACGATTCCAGCCTCCAACTCTTCAAACATACGTTCCACTGAAATATTCGCTTCTCGATAGGTTTCTTGGGCGGCTGCCGCCTGCTCCCGCGTGTACAGCGGATTCGGCTTGTCTTCCGGCACGCCGGATGTCGGTAGTGCTGTGTTCATCTCTTTGCTGGAGGCAGGCTGAGAAGCCGATTCTTGCGAGCCCTGCTCCATAGCCGGGCTAGGCTGTGACGCGGCGGCGAGGTCCTGTGTGTGAAGGGAAGCTGTCGTCGCGTCCTGCTGTATGGAAGGCGACTGGGCTGCTTTTGTCTCTCCATCGGAGGTAGCCTGAGGACCCGACTCTAGCGATGCCGGTTCCGTAGCTGGGCTCGGCTGTGACGCGGAGACGGGGTCCTGCGCGTGAGGGGAGGGAGTCGGGGGATCGTGCTGAACGAAAGGCGCCAGCGGCTGGGCTGCTTTCGTCTCTCCACCGGAGGCCGCAGGTAGAGGAACCTTCTCCGGCGAGGCCGGCTTTTCAGGATGGTTTGGCTGAGGGGTGACGACTGTTTCTAGCACGTGCGACAAATCTTGCTGTGTGCCAGTCCTCAGCGGTTCGGCTACATTCTTCTCTGCGTCCGAGACAGGTTGAAACGGTGTGTTTGACGAGGTTTGCGGCACTTCTATGATTGGCTCGAGGGACGCGGCTGTTTTGCGTATGTGCGAATCCGGATTCAGATTTCCTTCCGGAACCGGTTCCACATCGAGGCCGCGGCCGGGATCGATCTGCACTTCTCTGATCCCATACTGTCGGAGCAGGTCGATGTCATGCGTATGGCGGATGAGGCGTTTGTGCAGGAGAAAGGGGGTTCGATACCAAGGCTGGTCCATGCCGACCATGAACATTCCCAATTTGAGCTGATCGATCGAGATCGTTTTAATGTGCTTCATCTCGGATGTCCGTGATTCAGGCATACAGGCTTGTCGAATAGACTGATAGCGCGAACTCCCTCGTGAACGAGAGAGCCATGTGTACTGTACTATCGGCATGCATCGAGTCAAACTTGATACGTGCGAAGGAAAATCCTGCCTAACGCGCCATATCGACTTCCAGCATGCCGACCACGCATCTCCCTCAAGATTCTCCCTTCGGCACCGATAGAGGCCATCAGGGTGTGTTGGTGTTCGATGGTATTTAGTCAGGTAGATAGACTGAAGGCTTTTAGGCTGAAGCTGGTTTCTACAACCTTGGGTTCAAGTTGAAATGAATCCTCGGTGGGCGGCTTAACTCCTAACAGCCTTCAGCCTGAACCCCTGAGTAGTTACGATGCGAAAACGGATATCCATCGATCAACTGAAAGTCGGCATGAAGGTCGAGAGACTCGACCGTTCCTGGCTGGCTACCCCCTTCTTGCGGCATCGATTCATGATTACGTCCGCAGAACAGATCGAGCAACTGCACGCCAGCGGTGTCCAACAGATCGATGTCGATGTGCATGATGACCGCCAGGAATCGGGCTCGTTGGCGCCGCCAATGCCGGTGGAGGCTGAAGCCTCTCCGCCGATACTCCCATTCCCGGAGACCGAACTGTCGACCATTCCGTTCGCTGAAGAGCTGCCAGGAGCGCGACAGGCGTACAAGGCCGCCAAACTTATCATTCAGCAGGCTATGGAAGATGTTCGGATGGGTCGCGCGCTGAACATGGAAGCGGTGAGTGAAGTGGTCGGGAGCATGGTCGACAGCATCCTTCGCAACCCTGACGCGCTCACCAGTCTGACACGCCTCAAACAGTTCGACGAATACACGTTCTTCCATTCCGTCAATACGTCTACCCTGGCGCTGTCAGTCGGGAGGCATCTCGGGTATGCGCGCCCATCGTTGCTTCAGTTAGGAACAGGCATGTTATTGCACGATATCGGAAAAACACAGATTCCGGTCAATCTCCTGAACAAACCAGGGCGCTACGAGGCCCATGAGTTCGAGATCATGAAGCAACACGTCATGCGCGGCGCGGAGATCCTATCCAACACCACCGGCCTCACCGATATGTTTCTGAAGCCCACACTGGAACATCATGAGCGCGTTGACGGGACTGGGTATCCTCATCACCGACCCAAGACAGACATCAGTCAGTTTGGCCTTATCGCTGCTGTCGTAGATATATACGATGCTGTGACGAGCGACCGTTGTTATCATAAGGGCAAGACGCCGCACGACACACTGCAACTGCTGTATCGATTGGGGGGCCAGGGCCATGTGGATGGAACGTTGGTTCAACAGTTCGTTCAGGTTGTGGGTGTCTATCCCGTCGGCTCGTGTGTCTTGCTAAATACGATGGAAACGGCGATCGTGAAACAATTCAACCATCATGCGCCAATCCGGCCCCTGGTCGTGCTGGTCACGGACGAATCTGGGAATCGGCGATCCACTCCTGTCGATCTCGACCTTGCTGCGGAGCCCCGCCAATCAAAGCGGGAGATTGCCTCGATTCAGGATCCCATCGCGTTGGGCATCGATCCTGGCATCTATCTTGATAAGGACGTGGCTTGATGGAACAAGAGCCTACCTTTTCCCATTCGTCGATTCTCGCGGTCGGATTGCCGCTTCAGTTAGTCATTGGGTCTGATCACAACAAAGTGAATTGTGGGTCCACATTACTGGGTTGGAAAGCTCAGGCGTGGCTCATTTGTGAATGGCCGTTCCATTTTGGGCAACCCGTCCCGTGCCAAACGGGAACCCACTGTCTCGTTCGCGCTCTGGTAGCCGGCAAGCTCGTCGCGTATCAAAGCGAAGTCTGCATGACACAGATGTCTCCGCTTCCTTTGCTGTATCTCGCTTTTCCCTTGAGGATCGAGGAAATCCTCCTCCGTAAGGAGGTGCGCGTGGTGAGTAATGAACCGTTGCTCCTGATGCACGGTATGCAGGGAGACGTGAGGCTCGCCTTGCCGAATGGCGCTGTTCCTATCGGCGGATTGATACAGGATCTCAGCGCCTCTGGATGCCGCATTATTGTGCAGAGGTCGCGTGCCGACGTCACACTGGGGGCCACGATCTATTTAGAATTCGAACTGATCGGGGTCGGTCACGTGACCCATCTTGCCGGCACAATCAAGAATATTGCAGAACGTGACTGCGCCCTCTCACTTGGAATTGAATTCCATTTTAATGGAAAAGAGACGATTGAATACCGAGGCTGGGGAGGGAGTGTCCAGAAGGCCATTGAGTATTCCGTGATGCAGCGGCAAACGGAATGGGGATTCTTGACGCCGGCGTCAGAACCATGACGGAGTTGCCGAGCACCAGGCAATATCTGCCTGGCTGGATCTCTCTTTCATCCGTGCATTTCCCAATCAAGCCGCTGTCTGCCGAAGTATTTCTCTCTCCCACTCGATCCCTCAACAGGTGGTCTAAGCCTTGCACTGGTTCGAGTCGTATTGTGATGTAAGAAGAGGACCTATCGATGGATGAACATTCAAGAAAGCTCCTGCGCCATGTGATCATCACCGGCGGAGCCGGTTTCATCGGCTCACAGATCAGTGCGCGCCTGCTCAAGGAGAAGACCCGTGTCACAATTTTAACTAGGAATGTATCGGCGTCACGGGCGACGGCGCTTGCTCGGCAGGGGTGCAAAGTCGTGGCCTGCGATTTTGCCGATGCGCATGGCATCCCGCACCCTGATGCGCTTGATCCTGCCGATATGTTGTTCCACTTTGCGGCAGACGTCTCTGTCAGTAGTCCTACGCTCCAGGCTGCGAATGTCGACGGCACCAGCCGCGTCGTAGCCTTGGCGGACGCATTGGCGATTCCCTACGTCGTGTATGCGAGCAGCATCGAGGCGCAGGGCCTCGGATCAGAGTCCGAGATTCCTCTTCGGGAAGACAGGGAGTGCCATCCTGTTTCCGACTATGGGCGATCGAAAGTGCATGCCGAAGAGATCGTGACCGCGTGGGGATCGCTGCCCGGTCATCGAGCGCTTGTGCTTCGCATCGGCAATATCTATGGGCCGGGGAGCGCGTGGTTTCTCCATCCCTCCCTGCTAGCTTTGCTGGGCGCCACGCCGATTCGGGCGATTTGGTCGCAGCTCCGGCACCGTCTGTTTCAGCCGCTCTTTATCGACGACCTTGTCGAAGGCCTTTTTCGTGCCGTCGACCACCGCCTTGCCGGCACGTACAACATTACCGGGGAAGAGCAGGTCACGATCGAAGGATATCTGGCCACTCTTGCAAGCCTGACGCAATTGGCAGACCGCGTTCAACTGATGCGGACGCCCGCCGCGACTTCCGGACGACCACTGCCGCTCGCGCCAGACTTTGCGTATGTGTTGATGGGTACTCAGGAACAGTGCCACCGGGCCTACGACAACAGCAGGCTTCGCGCAGAGATCGGCCCGTATACACGCTGGTCCCTGTCTCGCGGGCTCGCCGCCACCCTGCGGTGGTACGACACAAGCGGTCAGTTGCCGGCCCTCCTGGCGGCTCTGCGTCGACAACCAGGAGCAATGACATGCATGTGACGATGATTTTTCCGGGAATCGCGCTCCCGGGGTTCGATAGTTTCGGGAAGAAACCAACCATCGATGCCAATTTCATCGACCATGGCCTGGCCTCACTCAGTGCAGCTGCCAAGGCCGGCGGCCATACGGTCGATCTCATCGATCTCCGCATGTTGCGAGACTGGACCCATTTTCGAGAAGAGATTCGGCGGCGAACCACGAAAATCTGGGCCTTCACCTCATGGAGTCTCCACTATCCTGACGTGGTCCGTGCGATCAGGATTCTCAAGGAAGAACGGGACGATGCCATTGTCGTGCTCGGCGGTGTCCATGCCACCATCAAGACCTCACAGGTCGTAGCGAACCGCCTCATCGACCACATCATTACGCAAGAGGGTGAGATCAGTTTCGTCAAACTGCTCAACACGCTTGCAGCAGGGAAGCCGGCAGATCGCCTCATCGTCGGCGAGGGTCCGGTGTTGGATGAGATCCCCTGGGTCGATCGCGACCTCTTCGATATGCGTGGCGAATTGGCCACGCCGATGGTCCCGGGTATGCCCACGCCGTTTGTGACGACCAATGCCGGACGTGGCTGTCCGTTCAAATGCAACTTTTGTCAGCCGGCTGAACGGGCTGTGTTTGGCAATCGGGTCAAGATGCGGAGCCAGGAAAACGTCATCGGGGAGCTGCGATATCTGAAAGAACGATTCAAGTTCAAGAGTTGGATGGCGCATGACGATTTGTTCTTTATCAATCACCGCTGGAGCCGTGAATTCTGCGTCCAGTATAAGGCCGCAGGCTTTACGGAACCCTATATCTGCCAGATGCGCGCGGATCTGATGTGCCGGTATCCGGACGTCGTCAAACAGATGGCGGAGTCAGGATTGGCATGGGCGATGATCGGGTTTGAGAGCGGCAGCCAGCGTATTCTCGATCTGTTCGAGAAAGAAACCACGGTCGAAGAAAACCTGAAGGCGGCTGCCATTTGCAAAGAATACGGCATCAAGGTCTGGGCCAATGTCATGTTCGGCGCACCGACGGAAACACGCGAGGAAGTGATGGAGACTGTTCGTATGGTGTGGAAGATCAAGCCGAACCATCTCAGCAGCAGCTATTTCACTCCTACCCCAGGAAGTGGGATGGCGGAGGAAGTGGGAAAGAAAGGGTTGACGATGGTGGACCCGTTCAATGGTTCCAACCGAACTCCGAACGAAGCCAAAATGAAAAACACGGATTACGAATGGCTGACCAAAGCCATTGCCCTTGCGTACGATGGTGGTTCGGAAGAGCGGCTGATCGCGCTTGGTCAGCTTCCCACGAAGCCCCAGGAGGCCTCATGCGCATCGCTCTGATCAACAGCCCGTCTCTTTCAGCGCGACCGGTCAGTCGCAGCATGGCAGGCGGCCTTGGCTTCGACGGCAACGAGGGCATGTTGTTGCCTCCCCTGGATCTGGCCATCATGGCCGCCACCTTGCGTCAGGCAGGCGAAACTGTCGACGTGATTGACGCCGACCCGTTGGGATTGGATGCAGCCGCGGTCTACGCCAGAATGGAAGGCCACCAGTGGGATTTTGTCGTGGGAACCGTATCGCTTCCGACTTTGGAGCAAGATGCCGAATTTCTTGCTGAACTTCGCCGCAGACACCCGACCGCAAAAATAGCTGGAAAGACCCTGGTACGGGATCATGGTGTGTTGAAGGCGCTGCTGGAGAGAAGTGCAGCCGATCTGGTGATTCATGGCGAAGCCGACCTCACGATCACCGACATTGTCTACGGACGAAGCACAGCCGGCACGGCGTGGCTTGAAGGCGGTGCGTCGGATGCCGGATCCTCGTTCCGCTTCGATGAGGGGTTGCCGGTCGAGGATCTCAATCAGCTGCCGTTTCCCGCCCGGGATCTTCTTCCCAATACGCGCTACATCTATCCGTTGCTTGGCACTCCCATCGCGACGTTACAAACCAGCAGGGGCTGTCCCTATCCCTGCGGGTACTATTGTCCGTACCCATTGGTCGAAGGAGTTAAATGGCGTTCGCAAACACCTGAGCGGATATTTTCCGAACTGAAGGACGTCGTTGAACGGCAGGGCATCACCAAGATTTATTTTCGCGATGCGACTTTTACGCTCAATCAGGAGCGAGTCGCCAGGCTCTGCGATCTCATTGTTGGGGCTGGTTGGCGGCTCGAATGGGTCTGCGAAACGCGAGTCGATTGTCTCGGCGATGCCTTGCTGGAAAAGATGCGCGCGGCCGGCTGTGTCGGTCTTCTCGTCGGCGTGGAAACGGGCGATGAGCAGGTCATGCATTTGCGGGAGGGGAAGAAAGGCCTGACGGTCCCGATGTTGGCCCATTTGCGTGAGCATACATTCCGGCTCGGCATCCGGCTTCATTTCCTGCTCATCGTCGGACTCCCGCAAGAGACTCGTGAATCCATTGTCGCCACGTATGATCTGATTCACCGATACAAGCCGGACACAATCGGCGTCACGATCATTACGCCTTACCCCGGCACGCCTCTTCACACGGAAGGTCTTCGTGAAGGCTGGATCGATTCACAGCAATGGAAGGATTACGGTGGCCACCAGATCCCCATGCATACACCCAACCTCACCAGGGCCGATATGGAGGCAGGCAAACGGTTCCTGGAAGAAGGCTTCGCGCTGTTACAGAAGCGGCAAGTCGGCGGGCATTCCCAACCATTGGAGGCTATGGCACAGCAGCATTATGAACGGCTGTTACGGTGGGCGTATCGTCTCGACGGACCAGTCGCCCAACTGCGGGATGTTCTCGCGTTGGCGCCCGGATTGACGAAACCGGTTAAGCCACAACCATCTCCGGCCTCCAGCCCACGGGACGCGTCTTCTCCTGCGCGGTTTGCCTTGTCGGTCATTATTCCAACCTATAATCGCCGCGCCATAGTACGGAAGACACTGTTGGCTTTTATGTCTCAGACCTGTGCGCCTGAAACATTCGAGGTGATCGTCGTGGATGACGGATCTACGGACGATACCGTGGCGATGGTCCGACAGTTCAACGCTCCCTTTGCCCTCCGTATCATTGTGGCAGCGCATGCCGGCGCGAATGCGGCCCGCAATCTGGGGATTCGAGCCGCTCAAGGACGTGTCGTCGTCATCACGGGCGACGACATGATTCCGGAGCCGTCGTTTCTCGATGCACATGCGACGTTCCACGAACGCCATCCAAGTGAATTGGATGCCATGCTGGGCTTCATCGATTGGTCTCCCGAACTGACAGTCACGCCGTTCATGAGGTTCATTGTGTCGCCGGAAGGCGGCCAGCAGTTTGCGTTTCATGAAGTGCGAGAGGGGAAGGCAGACTTTCGGCTTTTTTACACGAGTAACCTGTCGGTGAAGCGTGATCTGCTGCTCAAACAGCCGGTTCTCTTCGACCAAGACTTTACCTATCCCGCCTATGACGATATCGAGCTTGGATACCGTTTGAGTGCGCAAGGTCTGGCATTGCACTACAACGCCATGGCGGTGACCTGTCACCACCATGAGATCACCCCGGCGGGGTTCGTCCAACGGCAGCGAAAGGCCGGGCATATGGCTCTCGTCCTGGCGCGTAAACACCCTGAGTTGGCCCGTACCCATCTCAATATTGACGGCGCTCTCAAAGTCCGCGACACCCTTGGAGAAGATCAGATCACACGATTGCTCCACGTTGCGCGTGAGCTGGAAAAGCCCAATCTCCAGCAATTGGCGCTGATTCGGTCCGGCGCGGAACGGTTCGACCGAACGTATCTCCAACGCGTGCTGTACCCCGTGTATCAGACGCTCTTGCAGTCTGCCTATGCCTGGGGTATCTGCGAAGCTGTTGAGCAGGGTGCGGGGTCCGTCCCGCCCGCCACAACATGCAAGCCGTCGCCCCTTCGTTTTAAGGCGTCGATCATCATTCCCGTATTTAACAAGCTGGATCTGACGCGCCAATGCCTTACCGCGTTGGCTTCCCTTACCACGATGCCTGACTATGAAGTCATCATCGTGGACAATGCCTCAACCGACGGCACAGCCGAATTCCTTGCCGGGTTAGGGGGAGATGTTCAGGTCATCCGGAATCCTGAAAACTACGGGTTTGCCATTGCCTGTAACCAAGGAGCCGGCGCGGCGCGCGGGGAATTTCTCGTGTTCCTGAACAACGACACCATACCGACCGAGGGGTGGTTGACTGTCCTCGTGGATGAGGTGGAACGGCACCCCGATGTCGCGGTCGTCGGCAGCAAGTTGCTGTATGAAGACGGCACCATTCAACATGCGGGCGTCGCCTTCTCCCGAATCATGTTTACGCCCTATCATATCTATCGGAAGTTCCCGGCAGACTCGCCCGTGGTCAATCGGCGGCGCGAATTTCAATGCGTCACCGGAGCATGCATGCTGGTGCGGCGCGACGTGTTCGAGCAGGCCGGCCGATTCGACGAAGGTTTCAAAAATGGATTTGAGGACGTCGATCTGTGTTTGAAAATCCGTGAGCGAGGATGGCGCATCGTGTATCGCCCGGACAGTGTCGTCTACCATCTGGAGAGTCAAACGCCTGGACGGAAAACGCACGATACGGATAATGCGCGGCGGCTGCTTGAACGGTGGTCCAAGAAATGGTGGATTCCGGACGAAGACCTGCTGTACCTGTCGGATGGGCTCGCCTGCCAAGTCCGTACAGAGCAGGGATTACTCTATCATCACCTAGAGGCGCTGACGTCGGCCGCTGATCGGACCGCGTGGCAACTTGTGGCAGATACCCAGTCTGCCGCACAGAAGCAGGATGTTGCATTAATCAATACGCTTCTGCATGACGTCGATCGGTGGCCGAACGATGTGTGGGTGCTGCGATGGGGAGCCGCGGTGTGCCTATTCAACGGTGTACCGACTCAGGCGCTTTCGTTTTGGAAACGCATATTGGCGATTGAACCGGATGCGGACGGCTATCATGCATTAGCGAAGCACGCCCTTGAAGAAGGCCGGCTTGATGAGGCGGAACACCATCTCGCCGAGCTGCGGAGTTTCAGTCCGGAGCACGGAGAGGGGTGGCTGGTGTCCGGCATCCTGGCCATGCAGCGCAATCGGTTTTCCGAGGCCAAGGCGGCCTTCGAACGGGCAGTCACCTATGGGGCGGATAGCCGTAAAGCACAATTAGGGCGTGGCATGGCTGCGATGGGGTTGACCGAATCCGCCGATGCCTGGGAACTGTTTCTCGCGGTGGCGACTGAGCATCCCGACGATGCGGAAACGCTGCACTGGTTGTTGAGGGCCGGTACGGTGCTCCAACGGTGGGAGTACCTGGAACCTGTCCTTAGTCGGTACGTATCGAGAAACCCTGGAGACCTCAGTCTTCGATTCGCGCTGGCCGGTGTATTTCTCCGCCTGACTCGTTGGGCGGATGCCCGGCGCGAACATGATTCAATCCGCATGCTGGACCCGGCCTTTGATGGCCTCAGTGAATTGGCTCACGCGATCGATGAGAGCGATCCGGCTCTGACACATCATCATGCCGCATGATGATGGCACGACGGCGCGGAGGCTCTTGATCCAACTCGCCAGGTTGGGCGATCTGGTTCAAAGCGTGCCGGCATTCGTCTCACTGACGACTCGCTATCCACACCGGCCTCTCGATCTGCTCTGTCCTGCGACACTGGCTCACCTCGCCCGGTTGTTCCCGGACGTGGGGCAGGTTCTCCAGTGGAACGGAGCGCAGTGGCATGCGTGGGCTGACTCCTATGTCGGGGAGATTCAGCCCCCACGGTTGCGTGAAGTCGAGCGATACCTCACCGATTTGACGGCTGAGCCCTATGCGGTGGCGTACGTGCTGAATCACCATCCACGAGCGATTCTGGCTGGCGCCTTATTGGCCAGCGCGGTTCAGGGCCCGTGCCTGCGTGGGCCGTTGGACGATGCGCTGTCGCCTTGGGCTTCATACCTGCACCGCGTCGCACACGAGCGAGGATCCAATCGTATTCATCTCTCCGATACATTTTGTGGGTTGTGCGGGGTAACCCCTCCGTCCTCTCCGCCCGTCCTCGTACCACCCTCGGACAATCTTCCTGGTGACTTGGCTGAGGTCGGTATGGCGGAAGGGCGATGGATCGCGGTGGTAGTGGGAGCCGGCGACGCGGATCGCTCGATTCCCGTTGCGGTTTGGACAGAATGGATCTCCACAATGCTCGCTCACCATTCGCCGTGCGCGGTCGTGTTGATTGGAACTGAACGTGATCAGAGCGCCGCCTTTTCGATTCAGGATCGGCTCTCTCCGATGATTGCAGGGCGTGTGTGGGATGCCACGGGGCGGACGACCCTTCCGCAACTAGCCACCCTCTTGAAGCGGTGCCATTGGGCTGTTGGCGCCGATACCGGCCCGCTCCATCTGGCAGCGGCTGTCGGTACCTGTGCAATGGGGTTGTATTTCTCTCGCGCGCGCGTGCATGAAACGGGGCCTTACGGAGAGGGCCACTGGGTGTGGCAAGCCGATTGCGCCTCGCCGGTGATGTGGCCGATCCAAGCCAGTGTGAAGATGATTAGAGAGCCTAGCACAACCCCGCAACAGGAACCGATCGCAGGCTGGTCTTTATGGCGGTCATACCACGACGAGTGGGGGGCTATTTTTCGACGCGTGGACGAGAACGATCCAGTCGAAGATCAGCGAGCTGCAATCTGGCGGCAGTTATCGGAACAGCGCCGGCCGCTGCAAGGTGTGAGATGAACTCCTTCGAGGCGAATATCGCTCGATTGACGCGGCGCGATTCTGCTCTGGCGGTGGCGCTTCGCCAACGCAACGGGGGCGCGCTGGAGATCGTGCCGGCGCGCACCGGGGTGATGTCGGCGCGCGCCAACGGGCGATGGATTCATAGCGCCTATGATCCCATAAAAGAAGCGCAGGCCTGGGCCGAAGGGCAGAGTTATCAGGATGGAGAAACGATAGTGGTATTCGGCGTCGGCCTGCTCTATCACGTCGAGGCCTTGTGTGCGCGACTGCCTCGAACGGCATCGATTGTCGTGGTCGCTCCCGACCTGAATGTCGTCGTCGATGCGGCGGCGGCTCGCGTGTGGGGCGATTGGATGGATCGTGTGTCTTGGGCTTGGGGGACCGCGGAGGCAATCGGTGAACAGGTTGCCGCTGCCGGCCAACCACTGCGGCTTGTCACCTATGCGCCGGCTGCTGTGTTCTATACGGATAGTCATCGTGCCATTGAAACGGTCTTGCAGCGGGGGGTTGCATCCAAGGCCGGTGGGCAGCTCAGCATTGCCGTTGTCGGGCCGATCTACGGAGGGTCTCTCCCTATTGCCCGTTATGCGGTCAGCGCGCTCGAATCACTTGGACATCGCGTCCGCTGGCTCGATCATAGTGTCCATGCCACGAGCTACCATCAGCTGGAGTTACTGAAGAATTCCCAACATCGGTTGGCCTTGCAGAGTAAATATGCGGAGATGCTGAGCCGAATCACGATGGCTCAGTTGGCAGAAGATCCACCCGACTTGGTCCTCTCGCTCGCACAGTCTCCATTGATTCTTCCGGCGCTGGAGCATCTCCGGCGTAAAAAGTTTCTGACGGCGATGTGGTTTGTCGAGAACTACCGGCACCTCACCTACTGGCAACAGTTAGCGGCAGGCTACGATTTTTGGTTCGTGATTCAGCAAGAGTCATGTATCTCGGCGATCAAACAGGCTGGCGCGAAGGATGTGCGCTATCTTCCGATGGCGGCCGACCCATCCGTCCACTGTCCCGTGGACTTGACTCAGGCCGAGCGAGATGAATACGGGTCGGATGTGTCATTTGTCGGCGCAGGCTATGCCAACCGCCGCGAGATCTTTCCCCGGCTACTCGGTCATGAGTGGATATTCAAGCTGTGGGGCAATGAATGGGGCGGCGCAACCGATCTGACCTCCGTACTTCAACGCCACGGCGCACGGATCGATACGGATACCTGTCAGAAAGTATTTAACGCGAGCGCAGTGAACCTGAACTTGCATTCTTGGGGTGGGGCCGGGTTCGATCCTGACGGGGATTTCGTGAATCCTCGCACGTTCGAGCTGGCGGCATGCGGAGCGTTTCAGCTTACGGATCGCCGTGCTCTGATGCCGGCTCTCTTCACTGAGAGCGAAGTCACCACGGTGTCCTCTCCCGATGATCTGCCTGTTGAAATTACCCGCTGGCTTCGCGAGCCTGAGGGACGCGTGGCCATGGCGGCACAAGCTCGCCGACGCGTGCTGGCCGAACATACCTATCCTCACCGTATGCGCGATTTGCTGTCCCAGATCGGTGTTGCCAGTCCGGACCGTATTGGGTCGATTTTGCGAGGAACCCGCCAGGCGGGAGCGCTCGCGTCAGCAGCCGCTGATGCATTTCCATCGGTGGCTTCGACGCTGGGAATGTTTCCCCCCACTCAACGGGTGGAACTGAAGCAGGTTGCGGCCCAGATCCGTTCGCGTGGTCCAATGAGCACCCTGTCACGGGAAGACCTGATGGTGCTGATGTTGGATGAATATCGTTCCGAGACGAAAGATTTGGTGTGATGAAACAGGCGCTCATCATCAACGTGACTCGTATGGGAGATCTGATCCAGACCGGTCCCCTGTTGTCCCGGTTGCGCGAGGAATGGCCTGATGTTGAGATCGATTTGGTCGTCGATCGCAGTTTCGCATCGACAGCCGCGCTCCTGACTGGAATTCGAGCGGTCATCAGTTGCGACTTCACTCGACTACTCGACGAGTGCCGGACGCAATCCAAGAGCCTTGTGGCGCTCATGCATGAGATGACAGCCTGGGCTGCGCCGCTGCGAGCTGCGCGGTACGATCGCATTGTCAATTTGACCTTCAATCGGCAGACCGGCTTGCTCGCGTCGTACATCGGCGCACCCGATTTACGAGGGATTACTGCAGGGCCGGACGGCGGTCCTATCGTGCAGAATTCGTGGCTGTCCTATTTCACGGATCTGCATAGGCATCGGCGGTTGAACCGATTTAACTTGGTGGATCTCTACGCGATGGGTGGGAGCGGCCCCGGCGCCTTCTCCCCCTTGTCGATCACCGTTCCAGCCGAGGGCGGGGACTGGGCCGACAGGTATCTTCGGTCTCAGGACCGAACCGTCAAGCAGTGGATTGCTGTGCAGGCTGGAGCCAGTGATGCCATGAAAGCGTGGCGACCAGAGTCGTTCGGTCTGACGATGGCACGGCTCAGCCGTCATCCAGGTCTGGGTTTTGTCATGATTGGCACGGCTGTCGAGACGCAGTCCATCGAGCTGGCCAAGGCGACCTATCGGGCCGGCGGAGGCGCGGCGCCGATTTTTGATACAAGCGGGCACACGACACTCAGCCAACTTGTCGGCTTGCTCTCACGCTGTCAACTGCTCCTGACCAACGATACGGGACCGATGCATCTCGCAGTCGGCGTAGGAACCACGGTGCTCGATCTGTCGGTCGGCCATGTCGATCACCAGGAAACAGGTCCCTATGGGCCAGGTCATTGGGCGGTTCAACCTGACCTTGCGTGCTCGCCTTGCGGGTTCGACCAGATCTGCGCCCACCAGGCCTGCAAAGACCGATTACTTCCCGATGAAGTGGCGATGTTGTGTCTTCATGCTCTAGGACTCGCTCCGTTTCCTTCATGGAGTTCAGGTGTGCGAGTGTATCAATCCAGCGCCGATGCCGACGGACTTGGCTGCTTTACTCTGCGAGCGGGGCATGTGGATGCGGCTGTGGCGTGGTATGGGGAGTTTTGGAGAAGGTTCTGGTACGAGGATTTCACCGGCAAGCCGAGCGAATTGGCCTCGATCTCCGAACGCGCGCCGGATCAAGAATCTGCGATCGCGTGGATGAAAGAAGCCGATCGGCCGTTGCGCCGCCTGGAAGAGCGGGCCCGCCATATCGCCGCGCTCACGAGACGCCATCCAATACCAATTTCAACGCTGCAAGGGGAACAGGCGCTGCTCCGTCAAGAGCGAGAGCGACTTCTGCCACGGATGATGGCCCATTCGGCGACTGGCCCGGCTACGGTCGCCATGATCAGAGACATTCATAACGACGATGCGGTAGGTCTGACGATGTTGGCCGATCGCCACGTAAAGGCCTATCGACGATGGCAGCAGCGAATCGCTCGAGTCAGAACACTCTTGTCACACACATCGGTCCAGGTCGGGAGACGTCCGCGTCCTTTGCCGATGATACAACGCGCCGTGTAAGTCACTTCGGTATCTATCACAAGGAGTTGAGCTATGCGTATCACACTCGATCAGGATCAATGGGATGTCGGTGACGATCAACTTATCAGCGAGGCGCTCATGCAGGTCAGCGATCGTGCCCATGCGCAGCATCGTCTGGTCACTTCGCTGAGTCTCGGGGGGCGCCTAATTACCGATCGCGACCTCCAGCCTTTGTTGTTGGGCAAGCGACTCAAAGATGTCGGACCGATCGACGCCTGCTCGCAGAATATTCCTGAGATCATGGCAGGCGCGGCGCCGGCCATTGCCAGGTTTGCTTCGACGTTGACAGTCGAGGCTCAGGGATTCATCGCGCCATTGCGTATGAGCGGGGTCATTCCTTCAGCATTGGACCGATGGTTTGGACAGTTAGCCGATTATATGGAACTGCTTCAGGCTGCTGAGCGGGACGGTCAAGTCTGTAAGGATCTACAGGCCTTGTCCTCCTGGGTTCAGGAGCTTCTTGATGCTCGGTCCGTTCAAGATCCCGTTCGCCTGGCTGATATTCTGGAATTCGAGGTCCTCCCTTATTTGGCTTCCCGATGAGCCTCCTTGTCGAATATTGCCGGTTATCGACCACTATGTCCGTTCTGTGTTCTCCCCTTCGAACCCGCTCAAGTGTGGCCGGGTTGGGACCGATAAGGGATGCACGATCAATGGAGCTCGCCGGTATGCATGCTATCGGCTGGGTCTTAGGTCAAAACAATCCCGGCACGGATGCCGAGACATACGAGTGGTTGATTCGTTCGCAGTTCAAGGAGGAATAGGTCCATGTCTTTAATCGTGAATAACAATCCGGCTTCGATCGCGGCTCAGCGTAATTTGACCGTCAATACGAACCAGTTGCAACGGTCGGTTGAGCGGTTGTCTTCAGGGCTTCGTATTACTCGCGCGGCTGACGATGCCGCCGGACTCGGCGTGTCAGAAACCTTGCGTGCGCAGATTCGCAGCATCAATCAAGCGACGCGTAATGCGAACGACGGTATCAGCTTGACGCAGGTCGCCGACGGAGCCGCTGCCGTAATCGGGAACTTGCTCTCCCGTCTTCGCGAGCTGTCTTCACAGTCCGCCAGCGGTACGGTCGGGGCCACGGAACGATCGTACTTGGATCAAGAGTTTGTCTCACTTCGGTCTGAAATCGACCGGATCGCGACCGTGACCGAGTTCAATGGCCAACCGTTGTTGAGCGGGTCCACCAACTCGTTCGAAGTCTTCATCGGCTTCAAGAGTGGAACGGGCAATTCGCTCACAGCCAGTCTGAACGATTTGGACCTGACGAGCATCGGCTTGGCATCCGTGAACATCTCGACGTCGGCAAACGCGCAGAGCGCGTTGAGCAATATCGACAGCGCGATCAGTTCGATTGCCACCGCGCGAGCGGAATACGGCTCGATTCAAAACCGCTTCGAGGCCGCCATCGCGAATCTTCAAGTCACGAGTGAGAGCTTCACGGCTGCTGAGTCTCGGATTCGCGACGCAGACATCGCCTTCGAGACGTCGCAATTTACGAAGAATCAGGTGCTCGTGCAATCGGGTATTGCAGTGTTGGCGCAAGCCAATGCGCTTCCACAGCAGGCACTCGCGTTGCTGCGGTAAGCCTATCCATCGTTCCGCTGAAGTCGTCGCCCAGCCGTCGCATCGGCGGCTGGGCCTTCGGCGGAGCATGAGGGAGGCCAGTCTTCAGGGAGGCAATTATGGTCCAAAACATTCGACCGCCTCAAAGCCCCTATATCCATCAGGGCCCGACCGAGAGCAATGCAAGACCGGCTCACGGCAGGGACAGCAAGGTGGAAACAGAACTCACGGCTCCTGCTTCGCCGCCGGCAAAGGAGGATCTAGAGCGAGCTGCAGTTCGCGTCAAGGAAGTGCTTCGTGGAACGACGTCCCGTCTAGAAATCGAGATCGATCATGATCTGCACAAGGCGGTGATCAAGGTGTTTAGCGGGGAATCTGGAGAGATTATCCGTCAAATTCCCGCACAGGAATTGCTCGATCTCGCCAAGCATCTCGATGAACCGAAAGGTCTCTTGGTTCGGGAACGCGCGTAATACAGGGATGTGACCGCTATGGCATTGATTTCATTTGGGGGATTGGGAAACGGACTGGACTTTGGCCAGGTCGTCGATCAGCTGGTTAAAGTCCAGCGTTTACCCATCGATCAACTGAGTCAGAAAAAGGCGACGGCGCAATCGAAATTGACAGACTACGCCTTGCTCGGGGGCAAACTTCAGGCGTTGCAATCGGCTGGAGATGCCCTGCGTTTGCCGACCGCCTTCGATCGAACCAGCACGACGGTCTCAGATGAGACTGCGGTAACGGCCTCGGCGTCATCGACGGCGACGTCCGGATCCTACCTCGTCAGGGTGACACAATTGGCACAGTCGCATCAAGTGACCAACAAAGGAGCCACAGCCGTATCGAGCGTGACCTCCGATATTGTCAGCGGCGGTTCGGCCTCGTTTACCTTCCGCGTCGGAACGGGGACCGATCAGACCGTGGCGTTGAGCGGTACCGCTACGCTCGAAGACTTGCAGAACGGCATTAACGATTTGGGTGCTGGCGTCACCGCCTCGATTGTGAATGCCGGCAGCGAGACCACGCCGGCCTATCGTGTAATCCTGACGTCCACTGCATCAGGGGCGGGCAATGCGGTGACGATCGTGGCTGACGGCACGACATTGGATTTCATGAATGGCGGTGGCACAGGAGGCGTCGATACATTGCAGGCCGCGCAGGACGCCATTGCCATCGTCGGTGATCCGTCGCTGAATCCCATAACCCTGCAGCGAAGCAGTAATACCGTGACCGACGCGATTCCAGGCGTGACGCTTTCGCTCCTCAAGACAACCGGATCCGACACGGTCTCCGTCAATGTCATACGTGACAACGGCGTGGTGAAAGAGAACATTAAGAAGTTTGCCGAGGCCTATAACGACATCGTGAAATTTGTAAACGAACGCACGACCTACGACGTCGCCACGAAAAAAGGCGCGCTCTTCTTCGCGGAGCCTACGGCGAAAGGCTTCCTCTCACAACTACGTCAGGCCCTCTCCGCTCCTGTCAGCGGGCTGACGACCTATTCGTCCGTAGGAGAAATTGGGTTTAAGACGGAACGCGACGGCGTCATCACCGTGAACGATGCCAAGTTGGACAGTGTACTCAGCACCAATTATGGCGAGGTCAAATCACTGTTTATCAACCAGGCGACCGTGACCGGCGTCGCCCAGCGCATCAATGCGGCCATCGATGCGATCGATGACATCAGCACAGGCGCGCTCACGGTTCGAAAAAACGCATTGACCAAGCAGGTCAGCACCCTGACATCCGAAATCGACAGAAAAGAAGATGCCCTCTCAGCCTATGAGGAGGCGCTCAAGAGACAGTACGCAGCGCTCGATGGCCTTCTGAGCCGACTGAAAGGCCAGACCACGTTCTTGCAATCACAACAATCACAGGGATGACGATGATGAATACCTTTCCCAACACAGCCGCCGCCTCACGGTATCGTCAAACGGAAGTGCTGACCACCTCAAGGGTTCAGCTTGTCGTTCTTCTGTACGATTCCGCCATTCAGGCGATCGAACTTGCGGGTGATGGAATTGCCCGCCGGCATCAGCCCGACAAGGCTCGATTTCTTGGCCGGGCCGTGGGAATTGTCAGTGAATTATCCAACGTCCTTGACCACGAGCAGGGTGGGGAGCTCGCGAAATCGTTATACCGTCTCTATGAGTACATGCTGTCAGAGTTTACACAAGCCAACTTACATAACGATGCCGCTCGCCTCAACGGCCCGCTTCGATGTCTAAAAGAATTGCGTGACGCGTGGCACACGGTGGCTCAGCAGCAAGACCAGCCGATGTCCCTATCGCGAGGATAGTATGAGTCTCTTGAATGCGAGAGCCTGGGAAGAGGATCTTCGTACCTTGACGACGCAGGCCGGTCACGCTGCAGAACTCGGACTGTGGGATCAAGTTGAGGAATATTATGAACGACGCGGGGAGCATCTCTTAGACTATCCAATGCCGGCAGCGCTCGCCATGGATCTGGCTGTCGTAGACCGAGAAGTCACAACCCGAATTGTGAATGCGCGGTTAGCCGTCCAATCGCAGCTGATTGAGACAGCGAAAACTCGTCGGAACTTGCAAGGGATACGGTCCTGGCAAGGGTTGAGTGAAGCTGAGTATCCCCGTATGGACCAACTGGCATAATCGGCTGATACGAATTGCCCATGGCGATCGACGTCACACAGATCCAACAATGTGGTACGCAGCTACCAGTGGGCGATTTTCTTCCTTGATCGATGCAACAGCCTACAGAGGAGGCCAGGGATGGGGTCAGGTCTTGATCTCTCACGATGCGTGCGAGCAAAACTCATTCATATTTAAGATGAGGTCCTAGATATACAATCTTGAGAGGACAAGGAATGTCCAAGATATACGATGACAGGACGTCTGGGTTCAAGGCTCCCAATCTCGAACACCCCAGGAGGCGAACCTCCAGAGAAGATTGCGTAACGCATGTGTATGTCTCAGGTAGCGCTGCGTTTCACCGTCAAGCACTGTGGCATCATATTGAAAAGGCCGGCCATACGTTGAGTCGATTTACGGATGACGGCGCACTACTCGATGCCGTTAACGCCGATGCACCTTCCGCAATTGTGTACGAAGTTCCCGCCGAACGTGAGGCAGTGATGCAGTTCCTCACCCGGGTGACCGAACTGAAGCACGATGCCTGTGTGCTCGTAGTCGGCCCTGAGATTGGGGCAGAGTTGGTCGCCCATTGTCTACGATATGGGGCGTTCGATTACCTGACGGTTCCAGTTACGGCCGCTCGATTGATGACATCAATTCAAAGCGGTCTTGCCAATCGGCAAGCCTTCCGTGCCGTGCGCAGCCTGTCACGGGAGCTCGCCCATTCAAACGATCTACTGGCCGGTGAACGCAACGCGCTCAAGCATTGGAAGCAGAACTTGTTAGCCTTGAATCACCTGACCCAAGTATTGACCGGTTCGCTGGATAGCCGGACCATCGTCCAGTCTCTGTTTACGGGGCTCGCGACCCTTATCCCGTTGGATATCATCGGGCTGGCCCGTACGGAACCGCAGCAGGTTATGACCTGGTCTCGCTCGGCATTGTTCAATCGTGAAGAAATGCAGGTTCGAGAGCGGTTGCTCCGTCGTGTTGCCATAGGCGCCAAGGCTAGAATGCCTGTCCAGCGTTCCCACCGTCGGAGTCAGGCTGAAGCTGTGTTGGGCGAAGAGTGCGCGCTGTCGGTATCAGCCCCCACGTTAGGCGATAATCGTCACACGATGACGATTCCATTGAACATTGGTTCGTCTACACAAGGAGTGCTTCATGTCGAACGCCGGCTGGACGTGTTTACGGAGGTTGAATTCCATGTCTTGTCAACCGTGGGGACGTCGCTTGCAGTGGCATTCAGGAATGCCGATACCCATAAGCAGATTCAGCAGCTGGCTTCGCGAGACAGTGTAACCGAATTGCTGAATCGCCGAGCGCTTGAAGAAATCCTTGCGCGAGAGTGTAAGAGAGGGTCTCGCTACCGCACATCGGCTTGCTTTCTTCTTGTGGACGTGGACTATTTCAAAGTGGTCAATGACCAGTGGGGTCATCCTGCAGGAGATCAAGTGCTCAGGAGTTTGGCCGTGTTGATGCGAACGCTGGTCCGGGACATTGATATGGTGGGACGATACGGGGGTGAAGAATTCGGGATCGTGCTTCCCCATACCGATCTTGCAAGCGCACGAGTGCTGGCAGAGCGGTTACGTCGGCAGATCGAGCATCATGAATTTGAAGCGGGCGGAGGATCTGTGCGTCTGACCGCCAGCATTGGGATCGCCCACATCCCTGATGCGAGCATTCGGTCCGTGTCGGACTGGATTACGGCGGCCGACACGGCGTTGTATGACGCCAAGGCCCTCGGAAGAAACCGTGTGGTAGTGGATGGGCCGGATCAGCGGGTATCGGTTGAAGCTGCCGCCTTGACGCTCGCGACGCCATGATGGCCAGAAAGTTCTCATGAGTACAACAATGTCCCCTCCCTCAACCAGAACAACCGCAGACTTGTCGGACGAGCGGCGTGAATGGGTTCGAATCGACGACCGAGTGCTCCTGGAGTACCGGCTGTTGAGCGATCCGCCGGAAGGGCCTATCCCGGGGACCTTGCCGATAAGCCAGGAGGCTATTGCGGCTACCGTTGCCAAACCGACAGCCGACTTGTTGCTCCGTAGCGGTGAACAATTGGCGCAATCGCCGCTGCTTCCCTGGATCATGAAAGTCGATTGGTTGCTGGAAGTGATCGTCAAGCAGCTAGCCAAGATGCAGCCGGAAGGCATCGCGATTGCGGCAATCGTCGATGTGACGTTGAGCGGGGGAGGCATCGGGTTCCTCTCACCGCGGACGTTCGCCGTCGGGGACCTGCTGAGGATAAAAATGATTCTGCCACCTTTTACACCGATTCACACGACTGCCCGTGTCATTCGATCCTCTCTGGCCAAGGATGGAGTACAGTACGACATTGCGTCGGAATATACCGAGATCAGTCCGGACGATCAGGAACATCTGATCCGTCACATTATTCAAACCCAAGCAGAACGATTGCGCGGTCGGCGCAACCAATCGGGCCGGTGAGGCTCAGCTGGCAGGGGAAGCCATGCGGGTGAGCAGGGCGTCAGCGATGGCGGCGAGTGCCACGGCGGCGGGAGCGGCCGGCTCACGATCGGCGACGGGCAGATAGCCGCGCACAGCTCGTTCCATTGCAGGATCGTCGGGAACTTCTCCCAACAGTGTGAGATCTCCGCCAATATATTCGGTCAGAAGTTTTTTGAGCGCCGCGACATTCACATGGGCGCGTCCGGACAGCCGGTTCAGGATGAGCGCCGGGTGGAATGTCCGGAGTGCGGTTTCGGCAACGACACGGCTTGCTTCGTCGGTATGACCCGCCACCTCGAGCACCTCTTCCACACTGCAAAAATCCCGGTCCGACAAAGCGTCGGCCATGGCGCCTCTCGCGAGAAACGACGCCAGGACGCGGCGGATCGCGGCCAGCTTGATGAACCGGTACAGGTCCAATACCGAAGTGGGATCGGGTGTGGCGACGGTCACATGATGGTCGGCCATCAAGAAGAAATCCAGCGCGTGGTAGCTCGTTCCGGCTCCGATGTCCACGATGACGACATCAGACTGAAGATTTTTCAGATGGCGGATGAGTCGTTTCTTTTTGGCATAGGGCATGTTGGCGGTTGCGAGTGTATCCCCTGTGCCGGGAATCAGCGTCAGGCTGGAATGAACGGGCAGGGCGTACGCGATGTCTTCAAGGCGCTCGACCCGACGATTCAGAAAATCCGTCAGCGTGAGCGGCGGATTCATCAATCCAAACAAGATATGGATATCGGCTCCGCCTATATCCAGGTCAGCCAAGGTCACCCGCTTCCCTTTTTTTGCAAGCAGGACGGCAAGATTGGCGGCAATCACACTTTTCCCGACCCCTCCCTTACCCGAAGCGATAGAGATGATGGTGGCCATTGGGACAGTTTCCTCGTGGTTGGTGTTGGTCGGTGCGCCTTCTTCGGATGATCCGAGAGAAAACATGAGTGGAACCGGTCTTATTGATCAGGAGGGGTGCAGGACAGACCATCATGTATCGCAATGAGGCGTATCAGCCACTCAAGTTTTCCAATCACAGCACCGATATCACATCCACTATGAACAACGCGGTTTCTACATCAACGATGTTTCAGCCGAGCAGTGGGCCATCAACGGACGGCGAGATTCTGACGGTCACCGACGTGGCGCAATTTCTTCGTGTGCCGAAGTCCACCGTGTATAAGCTCGCTCGAGTTGGGGAATTGCCGGCGTCGAAAATTGGGAAACACTGGCGTTTCCTCCGTCGTGACATCCATGAATGGATGCACAGCCGCTCCCAACAGGGTTGACGATCCCCTCTCTGTCCGAGGTGGCCGCCTGTTTGGAAAGAGCGGCGAGGTGCGCGCCCGATGTGTGAAGCGTCCCCGATGCGTAAAACGTCGTTCGTGAAGCGCGAAGCGTTTTAGATTCGGAATCAGATGTTTCCGATTCCCGTATGTCTTGCGCTTCACGCTTCACGAGATACGCTTCACGTTCCAGAAGAAGAGGAGGTTTAGACCATGCCGGCCGATCCGAACATGAAGATCCTCGTTGTGGACGACATGTCAACCATGCGAAGGATCGTGAAGAACATCATGAAGCAGCTTGGGTTTGCGAATGTCGAAGAGGCAGAGAACGGCCAAGACGCGCTCGACAAACTCAAGGCAGAATCATTTGGGTTTGTCATTTCTGATTGGAACATGCCTGTCATGACCGGCATTGATCTGTTGCGGGCCATTCGTGCCGATGACAAGTTGAAACCGATCCCTGTCTTAATGGTCACGGCGGAGGCTCAGAAGGAAAACCTTGTAGAAGCGATTCAAGCGGGCGTGAGCAATTACATTGTTAAGCCGTTTACCGCCGAAGTCTTACAGGAAAAAATGAACAAGATTTTCAAATAGCCGGGTCGCGACGGTTGATCGGGTTTTGTTGGTTTGTTTCGTTCGGTAGGTTGTCCGGTCGATTTTGTTCAACCAAACGAACAAGACAAACCAAAGAAACCAAATAACGATCATTTTATGCAGGAGGGTATCGTGCTGAATGGCAATGTCAAACTGTACGAAGAACTCGGTGAGTTGGCCCGCTATCTCGAAACGGCGATGCGGAAGATGTCCGAGATCGGAGCCCCGATGCTGGCCAACAGTGCGCAGTTGCCTCAAGCGTCGGCCCATCTGCTCGATCTCAATAAGATGACGGAAGAGGGCACGCTGGAGGTCATGCGCCTGACCGAGATCATTCAGGATAACCGCGCCCGCGCCGCCAAGGAACTGGCCGCGGTGGTTTCGACATTGGAAGCAGTCGATTGTCAAAAGCTCGCGTCGCGTCTGGGAAAGACCGTTAACGAGCTGGCGCAAGACGACAAACATTTGATGGACATTATGACGGCTCTATCGTTCCAGGACCTCGTTGCGCAACGAGTGAAGAAGCTTGTCACCATCATTGAGGACGTCCAGTGCAAGCTCGTGGAACTGGTCGTCGTGTTTGGTCTTAAACAGGGAGGTACCCCACCTGAGGCCCAAGGAAAAGCCGGAGAAATGCTCAAGCAGCTGGAAGCATCCAAGTCTACGGCGATCAAGCAGGATCTGGCGGACGAATTGTTGTCGGAGTTCGGGTTCAAATAGCGACGCATTTCATCCTGATGAGGGCGAGGTGGGACGCGCCGAGTGTTTTCTTTCAGGTTTCATGCAGTCAGATGGCGACCTCCCAACGCGCAAAGCCAGACACGTGACATTCGAAACTCGCAACATCTGAACCGGAGCTAGAACAACTTGGATATCGCAACAATTATTGGAATTTCCCTCGCGCTCGGGTCGATTATTGGCGGGCAGATCCTTGAAGGCGGCCATGTCGGATCGATCATGCAGCTCACCGCCTTCATCATCGTGATGGGCGGAACCATCGGCGCGATCTGTGTTCAGAATCCGCTGTCGGTTGTGCTGAAAGGGGTCTCCATGTTGAAGCTTGGCATCATGGACCCGAAGCACGACAATAAGGGGATCATCACGACGATCATTGATCTCGCCAATGTATCCCGCAAGCAAGGGTTGCTCGCACTCGAGGGCAAGCTGAAAGATATCCATGATCCGTTTTTCAGGAAGGGTGTGCAATTAATCGTAGATGGGACAGACCCGAAGGTGGTGCACGAGATTATGGAGATCGATGTCGAGCATCATGAGGAGGAAGGGATCAGCGCGGCGAAGGTCTGGGAGGCTGCCGGCGGGTATGCACCGACCGTTGGGATTATCGGCGCGGTGCTCGGTCTGATTCATGTCATGGAGAATCTAGCCGATCCATCCAAGCTCGGCGGCGGTATCGCCGTCGCGTTTGTGGCAACCGTCTATGGTGTCGGTGCGGCCAATCTGTTTTTTCTACCGCTTGCGAGCAAGATCAAATTCAAGCTGAAGGAAGAAGCGGCTTCACGCACGATGATCATCATGGGCCTCGTGGGGTTGGCGCAAGGCGAGAACCCGCGCCTCTTGCAGGAAAAACTCGAGGGTTATCTGCCGGAGTCTCAACGAACGAAAGAAGAGAAAAAGTGAAGAGTGAAGCGTATCTCGTGAAGAGTCGTTCGTTCCCGGACTTGGACGTTTCACGCCTATTCCTCACGCTTCACGCTTCACGCTTCACGAGCGACGGTCTGTGATCTATGGCGAAGAAAAAACACGAGGAGCATGAAAATCACGAACGGTGGCTCGTATCCTATGCGGATTTCATCACGTTGCTCTTTGCCTTTTTTGTCGTGATGTATTCGATCTCGTCAGTGAACGAGGGCAAGTTCCGAACGGTGAGCGATTCGATTAAGGCTGCGCTCAATCCTGTGGTGAGTCCCTCCAATGCGCTGACACCCTTCACCATCGGGCAAAACAAAGCGTTGATGCTGAAGCCGACGATTGAAAATGCAAAAGAACCGGCAGTGCGACGCCTCCGTCAGCTCATGCGCTCTCTCAAGAATGAAACGCATTTGGAAATTATTCAGGTGAAGGAACTGACGAACGGTGACATCGTCTTGACGCTCCCGGACGCGGTGTTGTTTCGCCCGGGGGAAGCCGTTCTTCGGCCCGAGGCGTTTCCATTTGTGCAGGTGATGGGTGAAGTGCTGGTAGAGCTGAATCGGCATGTGCGGATCGAAGGGCATACCGACAATGTGCCGATTGCCACCGCGCAATTTCCCTCGAATTGGGAACTCTCCGCCACCCGCGCTGTGACGGTTGTACGAACGTTGAGCGAGCGGTACGAGGTGCCTTCTCAGAATCTATCGGCCGTGGGACACGCAGATTCCCGTCCTCAGACGGACAACCTCACACCCGAACATCGGGCGAAGAACCGGCGAGTAGAAATCGTTGTGCTCGAGCGCAAGCCGGAGTTATATCCGTCGAAACCGGACGAGGAACGCACGGCGCTGGAATTATTTGCACACCCTCCGGAGCGTAAAACAGAAACCGGCGCTGGGACGCCGAAGGGTCTTTCTCCCGCGCTCGTGCCGCCGATCGTCCTCCCGTGACCGTGACACCGACCCGAACGGAGTAACCCTGTATGCTCAAGTAGCCCGAAGAACAACCGATAATAGACGCAGATGCATTCGCTCGGGAAAACGGAACACATGGGCAGTCATCGCGGAAGGAATGTGTACCAAATATGGATGCCAACTCCAGACAATATGTGCCGGTCGGAGAATTGACGATCTTTGAAGCGGCCTCATTCAAAGAGGCGTTGATCCAATTGATTTCACACGACGGGCTTGTCTGTATGGACCTGGGGAAGGTCACGCGTGTGGATACGGCGGCAATCCAACTGATGTGGGCGGCGCGAAAGCTGGGTCGCATTCTGGTAACCGGGATTCCACAAGAGGTACAGATGAAGTTGACTCAGCTTGGGTTCTCCGAACCGCTCAGCGAATAACTGTACGTGAAGCGTATCTCGTGAAGCGTAAAGCGCCAGACGAGATGCGGAAGAGGCGTGAAGCGTGAAGCATCCGAATCCTGGAACGAACGACGCTTCACGAGATACGCTTCACGTTCTGCTGCGGCCCACGATAGCCGGCAGCGAGGTAAGCGATCTTGTCGGCCTTAAAGCGCATCAGCAAGCATGGGAGACCTTTGCCACCTGCGCCGTATCCATGATTCCAGTCTTGAAGAAACAAATGGAAGCCGTAACGCAACAGACGCAACGGGCAGCGATGGATTTGATGACGCACATTAGCGCATTGACATTGCAGGAGGCAACATCGAGATCCACAGAAACATCGGCACGTCTCTCTCAGATTGTGATGGCGATGCAGTTCCAGGACATCACTCAACAGAAGTTGGAACATGTGGCCCAAGCGTTGGATCAATGGGACAAGCATCTCCAAGCCTTGTTGAAGGGGCCGCAGGACGAAAACGCCAAACGGGAGATTGCGACCTTAGAGCAGTTGGAACAGAGTTACACGATGGAAGAGGAGCGCCACCTTCATGCGGCAACTCTGGCGCCGGACTATCAAGAGCCAGTGCCGATTGAAACGGAGGAGACAGAAGAGGAGTCGGATTCGGTCACGCTCTTTTGAAGCGTGAAGCGCGAGACAGGCGGGAAAGACGAGAAGCGTCCGAATCCGGAAACGAACGACGCTTCACGAGATACGCTTCACGTTTCACGGGCTTAGACTTGGAGGGGACAGATGAGTAAGACAGCGTTAGTTGTGGACGATTCGCCGACGATGCGGCAGATGGTGGCCTTCACCCTCACGAATGCCGGCTTCAACGTCGTGGAAGCCGAACATGGAAAAGACGCCGTCAATAAAGTCGTTGCCGGTCCTAAAATGGACATCGTCGTCACGGATCTGAACATGCCGGAGATGGACGGCATCAGCCTGATTAAAGAGCTTCGCAAGATGGCCACGTTCAAATTCACGCCGATTCTGATGCTGACCACAGAGTCGGCGATCGAAAAGAAACAGGCCGGCAAAGAGGCCGGCGCAACCGGGTGGATCGTAAAGCCTTTCAATCCGGAAGTCATGTTGAAGATTATCGCCAAGGTATTGCCGGCATGAGGGCCTAAAACGGGGAAGTAGGCGTGAAGCGTATCTCGTGAAGCGCCAGACTAGATGCGAAAGACGCGTAAGGCGTCCGATTCCGAAACGAAATACGCTTCACGCTTCACGAATGACGAACGACGAGGTTAAGAATGAGCACCGAATTTTCTCAATTTCAAGACGCCTTTTTCGAAGAAGCCGGCGAACATCTCGCCATCGTCGAAGAGGGGCTGCTGGCATTGGAGCAGCATCCAGAGGATCTGGATCTGTTGAACAAGATTTTCCGCTCCGCGCATTCCATTAAGGGCACGAGCGGGATGTTCGGGTTCAACGCTGTTGCGCAGTTCACGCATAAAATGGAGACCCTGCTCGATCTGCTTCGCAACGGACAGAAAGTCGTGACACCTGCGATTGCCGATCTGCTGCTCCGAGCGACCGACTGTTTGAAGACCCTGATTGATGCAGTCAAGATCGGTTCGCAGGTGGACGAAGCCACAGTCCAGCGTCTCACCGAGGAGTTGGCTGCATCTCAGAGCGCGTCGATGAGTCAACCGAAGCCGCAAGGGAGCGAACCGTCGCGGGCGACGCCTGCGTCGAAGGGGTCCCTCCTTCATCGCTATGCCATTGCATGGACTCCACCGGACTGGTTATTCCAGCGGGGACTCGATCCGCTCCAAATCTTCAAAGAGCTGGCCAATCTTGGGACCTTATCGGAGGTCATCGTCGATACGACAAAATTGCCTGACTTGGCCACGATGGATCCGGAGAAGTGCTACCTTGCCTGGAAGATGAAATTAGAGACGGCAAAGGACCGGAAGGTCGTGGACGCGGTCTTTGAATTCGTCCATGAGGACAGCGTCCTTACCATCACCGAAGAGGTAACGGGTGAGGAGTCAGGGACAAAGGGTGAAGAACGATCCTTTTCACATGAGCATTTCGCAACCCCTCACCCCTCACCCCTCACCCCTCACGGCCTTGAGGGCGACCCCAAGCCCCTCGGTGAGCTGCTTGTCGAAAGTGGTGCCGTCTCGCGCGAGACGTTGGATAAGGCCCTCTCGCAGCAAAAACGGGTCGGCGAGATACTTGTTGAGCAGCACGCCGTTACGCCACATCAGGTCGAGCAGGCGCTATTAAAGCAGAAACAGCAGGAGTCTGCCGCTCAATTGAAGAAAGCCGATACGGCTTCGATTCGCGTGGATACCGATAAGATCGACAAACTCATCAACCTGGTGGGTGAGCTGGTCATTACCCAGTCGATGCTGAGTGATCTCGGAGCCCGCTTTGACATGAGCCAGATGTCGGTGTTGCTGGAGCGGATGGCCCAATTGGAGGGGAACACGCGCGAGATTCAGGAACGGGTGATGAGCATCCGCATGTTACCGATCGGCACTGCGTTCAGCCGTTTCCCGAGGTTGGTCCGTGATCTCTCGGCCAAAGCGGGAAAGAAAATTCAACTCATCCTCTCCGGTGAAGAAACCGAGTTGGACAAGACCGTCATCGAATCCATCGGCGATCCCTTGACGCATCTGGTCAGAAACTCGGCCGATCATGGACTGGAACCTCCCGAGGAACGTCTCGATAACAACAAGCCCGAACTGGGCACCATCAGGCTGAATGCGTTCCACGAAGGCGGGAACATCTGTATTACCGTCGAAGACGATGGCCGAGGTTTGAATCGCGACAGGATTCTCGCCAAGGCGGTCAAACAAGGCTTGATTGCGGAAAACGAGAAACTGTCTGACGACCAGATTTGGCCCTTGATCTTCAAACCGGGATTCTCCACAGCGGAGAAGGTCACGGACGTCTCGGGCCGAGGTGTCGGCATGGACGTCGTGAAGCGGAACATCGAGGGCCTGGGTGGCACCGTCAGCATCAAGACAGCGTTGGGTAAAGGCACGATCTTTACACTCAAACTTCCATTGACCTTAGCCATTATCGAAGGGATGACGGTTCGGGTCGGCAAAGAAACCTATATTGTCCCGCTCTTGTCCATCCTGGAATCGATACAGCCCAAGGCTGGTGCGATTAAGACCGTCGTCGGCAAAGGCGAACTCATCAATGTGCGAGAAACCTATTTGCCGATGATGCGTATGTATGAGGTATTTTCCCTACAGCCGGAATATACCGACCCTACGAAGGCCATTCTGTTGATCCTTGAAACAGAAGGGGAACGGGTTGCTGTGATGGTGGACGAAATTCTGGGGCAGCAGCAAGTGGTCATTAAAAGCATGGAACAAAATTTCCACAAGGTTGATGGGATTGCGGGGGCGACGATCCTGGGCGACGGGACGGTCGGCTTCATTCTGGACATTCGTGGCTTGCTGGAGATCGCGCGCAGAGGGGCGTTGGTGACGGCGTAGGGTTTCGAGTTTCATGTGCCATAGTTCCCAACTGTGTCTCTGAACTTGAAAGCGCCATCGATATGGATTCTCAGGGAATACCCGATAGGCTTCCTGGGGGTCAGGATTCAGATTGTTCGTGACGGGTCTCCGTTTCTGTGTGCCGAGTGACATCAGACCATCGTGAGGAGACACTCGACGCCAATACTTGATCCAGAGGACGATCTTTTACGAAGGAGGATTCTATGGCCGCAGCGATGCTTGAGACCGCGACGAAGGAACTCAATCAGCAAATTGGACTCACTACAGACGGGAGCCAGTACCTCACGTTCCAGCTTGGCGACGAACTGTATGGCGTGGATATTCTCCGCGTTCAGGAGATCAAGGGTTATACCACAGTCACCAAGATTCCCAACACGCTGCCGCATATCAAGGGCGTGTTGAATCTCCGGGGCACCATTGTCCCCATCGTCGAGTTACGGACCAAGTTTGACATGCCGACGATCGACTACACGATGTTTACCGTCATCGTGGTCGTGGTCGTGCAGGATCGGATCATGGGTCTGGTGGTGGATTCCGTGTCGGATGTGCTCAACATCAGCAAAAAAGACATTCAGGCCCCGCCGGAGTTCGGCGCCAAAGTGGATGTGAGTGTCTTGACTGGTATCGGGAAATCCGGTGACAAGCTGGTGGCGCTCTTGAATATCGATCGGCTACTGACCGACGGCGAGCAGCAGGAAGCGTCGTCAGTCGCACATGCGTGAGGCTTGGCTGGCGTTCGTATAAGGCTGCTGGCATATCGTTGATAGAGCGCGGTTGAGACAATCTAACGGGAGGAACGAATGGTGATCTGGTTTGGAAATCTGAGGACGATGTGGAAATTGATGCTGGGCTTCGCCCTGATGGGCGTGATCATGTGTGTGCTGGGGGGTATTGCCGCACAGGGTTTGACGGAGATTCGAGAAAGTTTGCGGGTGGTGTATGAGGATTACACCGTTGCCGGAACGGACCTTGCCACTGTCGCGAACAACCTTAACCGGACACGTACCAATGACTTTATGGCGCTTGATGCCACCGATAAAGAAGAATTTGAAGAGGTCATGAAGCGAGATGTCGAGATCACCGAGTCGGTCAAAAAGCCACTTGAAACCTATGCGGCCACAACGCTTCGAATATCGAAAACCGGTAGAGATGAGGCGAAGGACCTCAAAACATTTCGTGATGCCTATGCGGTATACATCGCAGCGACAGACGTTTCCGTCAGCCTCCTGAAACAAGCGTGGAACGCGCAGACGAAGCAGGAAATGGAGGCGTTACGCGCCAAGGCGCGTACCAATGCGACTCAGAATGCCGGGCTGAAAATGGAAGCGACAATTCTCGCCTTGAACGAGCTGCTCACGACGGTCAAAGAGGTCGGCAAAGACAAGAATGATGAGGGACGGCTGGCTGCGGCAAATGCCCTTGTCACGTTGGTTGTCGGCACGGCAGTCGCGATTGTGGTCGGGCTGCTCTTGGGCTGGCTGATTGCACGCGTGCTATCTCGTAACCTTGCCGATGTGATTATGGCCGCTCAGGCCCTTGGCGGCGGCAACTTGAGCGCGCGGTCTTCGGTGACAACAACGGATGAAGTAGGGACGTTGGCTAGGGCGTTCAACGAGATGGGGGACAAGCTGCAGGCGAATGTGACGAAAGAACGGGAACAAGCCGGGAAGACGGAACAGTTCATGGTGGAAGCGAAGCGGGTGCTGGGGAACTTGGCCCAGGGGGATTTACGGGACCACATGACGAGCGTCTGCGACGGCGATCTCG
>JBGTMB010000221.1:0-1845 GCA_041743755.1 Nitrospiraceae bacterium
GGAACAGGCGAGCGGGATTGATCAGGTGAACAAGGCGATCATGCAGATGGATGAGACGACCCAGCAGAACGCCGCGCTGGTCGAGGAAACCACCTCAGCCAGCCAGTCCATGAAAGAACAGGCGCGGGAATTGATGCAGCAGATCGGCTCTTTCAAGATGACAGGGGCGAAGCGGGAGAACCGTGCGGAGTTCAAGGCGGACCTGGCCGCTCATAAGCCCAGTGGTCATTCGTCCGAGCCGGTGAAGAAACCGCAATTCAAAAAACCGGCGGAGCTATTCACGACCACTCCCGAACCGGTCGGTCTCGCCGCCGGCAACAGCAAGGATCGCAGCCAGAAGGACAGCGAGTTCGAGGAATTCTAGAACATATCATGAGAAAGACTGGAAGAAACCGAACCGGGTGCGATGCGAGGGGCGTGCAGACCATCACTTCATAACTGAGGAGCGGCCGATCATGAGCTTAAAAAATACATCGACTCATTGGGGGATCACCGCAAAACTCACCTGGCTTTTTGTCCTGTTTGGCTTCGTCCCGATGGCGGTGGTAGGGCTGATCGCGTACAACGCCAGTCTGACCATCGAGGGATCGGTCGGGACTCGATTCCAAAGTGTCGCGGAGGGAACAGCCGACAAGATCGATCGCAACCTCTTTGAGCGCTATGGTGATGTACAGGCCTTCGGCTTTAACAGTGTGCTTGATCAGAAGGCCTCCTGGTATCGCACCGATGTGGAAGGGAATCCTATCAGACAGGTCATCGATCAATATGTGGATACCTATGACCTCTACAGTCTCAGCATTCTGGTAGATCTTGACGGACGTGTCATCGCCGTGAACTCTAAAGATGCTGATGGGAAGCCTATTCAGTCCCAGAGTCTTTACGGGAAAAACTACCGCGACTCGTCCTGGTTCCGCGCTCTGAAGGCGCAGCAGTTCACGACCGCGATGCCGTTTTCAGCGCCTGAAAACATGGCTGCGACAGGCACCTACATCGAAGACCTCCATATCGATTCGGATGTCAAGACTGCCTATCCAGGAGATGACGGCCTCACGCTGGGATTTTCAGCCCCAGTCTACCGGAATGGCAACGTCGTGGCCTATTGGAGTAACCGAGCAAAGTTCTCGGTCGTGGAAGATATTCTGCGAACGACTCAGAAAGGCATGCACAATGCGGGATTTCCCAACTCTGCCGTGATCCTACTCGACAAGGATGGAAAGATTCTCGCGAACTATGATCCCACCGGTTCGGGCACAGACCAATTCCGCCACGACTTTACGACTCTGATGACCGACAATCTTGCCCATCGTGGAATGACAGCCGCACAAGGGGCCGTTGCGGGAAAGACCGGTTTCGCGACCGATCCCCACCTCCAAACCAAAGTTCCGCAGATGATCGGGTACACCCATCTCAAGGGCGCTTTGGGTTATCCCGGCATGAACTGGTCGGTTCTTGTGTCGGTCGATCACGCCCTTGCGACGGCCGATGCACGATCGATCAATCGAAACGTCTTGATCGCGATCATCGCATGTCTGGTGATCATCGTGCTGATCGGGATTGTCATCGGGCGAATTGGAATCCGAGGAATCGTCCAGGTCAGCGAAGCCGCGGCGAAGCTGGCTGGTGGCGCCCTCGATACTCGTGTGTCGGTCAAGGCGAAGGACGAGATTGGGGCCCTGGCGCAATCGTTCAACGAGATGGGGGCGCAGCTGCAGGCGAATGTGACGAAAGAACGGGAACAAGCCGGGAAGACGGAACAGTTCATGGTGGAAGCGAAGCGGGTGCTGGGGAACTTGGCCCAGGGGGATTTACGGGACCACATGACGAGCGTCTGCGACGGCGATCTCG
>JBGTMB010000222.1:0-4302 GCA_041743755.1 Nitrospiraceae bacterium
GATTGGCAACCTGGATGAAAACAACAAGGCGTTCATGTTCCTAATGGACTATCCGAATCAGACTAGAATCAAGATTTGGGGAACGGCCGAGATCATCGAAGGTAACGAGACTCTGTTGAAGCAGATGACCGTCGATGATTATCGGGGAAAGCCCCAGCGAACCGTGCTGTTTCATATCCAGGCCTGGGACGGCAATTGCCCCCAGCACATTGTGCCACGCTGGACAGAAGATGAATTGATGCCAGTTCTATCGTCGTACAAAAAACGAATAGAAGAACTTGAAAGGGAAAATCAACAACTTCTTGTTCTCAACCAACCGGCGAAAGGGGAACAACAATAGTGACTTCCGCCTCTCAGAGTCGGCGTTTCCAGGTTTCTGAGCGGGGCAAAGGCGCGAATTCGAAGAACTCATATCAACAAAGAGTTGTTTTTCCAATGCTGTCATTGATCGGTCTGAAATTCGGCACGCAGGTTGCGTATGCTTGTTCCTACTGGTCTTTTGGCCAAAATAGCCGCACATCCGCATTAAAGAAAATATCGCGTTTTGTGGTCTCAAACTGCGCGGCACTCGTTTAGGGTGAGTGCCGCGATTCCGAGCCTCTTCGTAGTACTGAGCCTATTTCAGCGTCGGATTGGATACGAGTGAGTGCCGCGAAAAAAGTATCTGAGAGCGGGCGGACTCAGGCAAACTCCCCTATTCGTGTACCAAAAGAACAAGGCCCGCTGGTTTGATCCAGCGGGCCTTAATCGAGTTTAGCCCCGTTGCGAACAACGGGGTGAGTGGAGGCGGCGGGGATCGAATGCGAGCGAGGAAATCTCTAACGATCGACGAGACAACGAGTTACACAGTTTGCATCCCATTCAGCGTCCACTCAGGGGCCACGTACACGCGTCACGGATTGTCGTGAAGTGGCAGACGCGGTGGCAAACGACTCCTCACCTACCCTCGAATATATCGCCGCTGCCTGGCCTCAGCTGCAACCTCATTTGCGTGAAGCAATCATCACTCTGATCGATTGCTCCACTCGCGTCAATGAACGCGAAGAAGGTTCGCAATGAAGAAGCAGCGTACAAAAGTGGCTCTTCCGCTGGCCGTTACAAGCCTCGATGAATTGTTGAGCCGTGAATTGCGATTCCCAACAATCTACTGTGATCCGCCTTGGCAGTATGAATTCACTGCATCACGTGCTGCAGCTGAGAACCATTACCGCACGATGCCGCTCGATGACATCGCTTCACTTCCAGTCGCACAACTTGCCTCCAAAAATGCACACCTGCATCTTTGGGTGACCAGCAGCTTTCTTCGCGAAGCGTTTACCATCAGGGACGCGTGGGGGTTTACATACAAATCCGGACTGGGTTGGATCAAAGACCAAGTCGGCATGGGACACTATTGGCGCATCTCTCATGAATACTTGCTCCTGGGGGTCCGCGGCAGTCTTAGATTTCGCGACCGAAGCCAGATGAGCTGGCGATGCGCACCTCGCGGCGCTCATAGTCGTAAGCCAGCCGTCTTTCGACATCTGGTCGAGAGGGTTAGTCCTGGGCCGTACTTGGAGCTGTTTGGCAGGGAATTGGTCCCCGATGGCAATTGGACGGTCTTCGGTGATGAGATTGAAGCTAGATATTGGTGAAGCTGGGGGGCTTCACGGAAGCGTTCCCGAGCGCCAGTCTACCGAGCGTCGCCGCGATGCTCGGCAAAGTGAGTACTTGTTGGGGCGGTTCAAAGTGGTAGCGACGGGCTTGGGCAGAAGCTTTGAACTGCTGGGGGCATACGTCTAGTCGTCGCGCCCTTCTCCCCCCTCCGATTCGCCAAGAGAAATGACCGTGTTTACGAAGGGAAGCATTGTTTGTCCCTTCGTCTGGTCATAGTTTTGGAACAGGCTCACCGTCACGTATCCAATCACTGCAACAAATACCAACGCTGAAATAGGTCGACTCGAAGGAATTGCATCACCGGGTTCGCCTTTCTTTGTTCCGGTGAACATGCTGAGCGTGAGGTTTTCTCTCTGTCGCACCGAGTACCACACCACCCCGAGAATGTGGACCACAATGACAGCCACCAATGCGTAGGATGAGATTTCGTGCAACTCCTCGGCAGCTTCGCCGCCGCTAGACATCATCAGCCCCGTCACCACGACCGTGCCCAGCAAGATCAACATTGCGAAGATGGCATAGGTTGAACCTGGATTGTGCCCGATGGATCGGTGCTCATTTCCGGTGAACGCACCTCGAACGTAGCTCAGCACAGCTGAAGGGCTATAAAGGAAGGAGCCAAACCGGGCATACCTGCTTCCGACGATGCCCCAGCCAATCCGCAACACGAGCATCAGGCCGAGCACGATTCCGATAATCATGTGGGCTGAAAACCACGAACTGTGTTCGCCTGAAAACTCGGCGAAAGCGAAGCTCGCGACCAATCCCACGGTCAACAGCCAGTGAAATATTCGCGTGGGAAGATCCCAGACCAGAACTTGGGACTTAGACATCAAACAATACCTCTGTTTGGGAAGCGCTCTCGGCACCAACTACTTACCACACGCAAATCGTAGTCCGTGTTATTGTTGTAGTGAAATGGACGACAAGCACGTCACCGAATGTGCGAGATGGCACACGCTAGCGCTCCATTCGCTCAGTGCCGGGAACCGATCGCGCCGGACAAAACAATCCTTCCAATCGGCTTGTGGATCGGCTCACTCTCACCTGTTAGTGTCGCTTCATCGGGGTCCTCCACGAAATGAGCACCATCATGTTCAAGCGACCTCAACAATGGTACTATATGATGATATGCTTGCCGGATGACTAATTGAAGAGCACGCTGTCTGCGCCAGAGGGCTGGTTAAAGAGTAAGCCGACGAGCCGATTCAAATCGGCTCGTCGGCTTTTTTTCATGTAAGTGCAAAACGAAGCAAGAACATAGGGAGTCGACATGATGGGTTTCGTACAAAACATCGAGAGTATCGCCATCGAGAATGAAGCGTTTCGAAGTGTGCTTTACACCGCCAAGTACTGCCAACTTGTGGTCATGGCGCTGAAGCCCGGCGAAGAGATTGGGGAAGAGGTCCACAAGCTCGACCAATTTTTTCGCGTCGAGGAAGGAACTGGCGATGCCATTCTCGATGGGGTGCGAACGGTGATTAGCGCGGGGTTCGCAGTGATCGTCCCAGCAGGGGCGAATCACAACATCATCAATACTGGCAGTGTGCCACTTAAGCTCTACACGCTTTATTCACCTCCGAATCATCGTGACGGGGTCGTGCACCAGACTCGTCAGGAAGCAGAGGTCGATAATGAACACTTTGATGGCAAGACAACGGAATCGTGAAACGGCGGGCAGTTTAGGAGGAGTGCATTCTATTGAGGATATCCCATGACTAGGACTATGACCTGCTTCGCGATGCAAGGTATCGGCAAGGTTGGTCTGCTGGAGAAGCCCATTCCGCGCGCTGGCCCGAACGATGCCATTATCCGCACAACCGTCGCGCTAATTTGCACTTCCGACGTTCACACCGTGGCAGGTGCGATCGGAGATCGCCACGGCCTGACGCTCGGGCATGAAGCGGTCGGCGTGATTCACGAATTGGGCGACGTCGCAGCCGCCAGTGGTCTGTTCGCAATCGGTCAGCGCGTGGCGGTCAACGCCATTACCCCGTGTTATGCCTGCGACAATTGTCAGCGGGGATATTCGAGCCAATGCGGCGAAATGCTTGGCGGCTGGAAGTACGCAAATCTCAAAGATGGCAGCTTCGCTGAGTATTTCCACGTCAACAATGCCGTGGCCAACCTCGCACCGATTCCTGCTGGCCTCACAGACGAGCAGGCTGCGTACTGCTGCGATATGCTTTCCACCGGATTTGTCGGGGCCGAGCACGCTGATATTCCTATTGGTGGCAGCGTCGCGATTTTCTCGCAAGGGCCGGTGGGATTGATGGCGACCGTCGGTGCTCGTCTCCGCGGTGCAGGATTGGTCATCGGTGTAGAGTCCATGCCGAACCGTATCGCGCTGGCACGAAAGTACGGCTGTGACGTCGTCGTGGACTTCTCTCAGGAAGATCCGGTCGAAGCAATTCTGAAGCTAACAGGCGGCAAGGGCGTTGATTCGTCGATTGAGGCTTTAGGTGCCGCACAAACTTTCGAGTCATGCGTGCGTGTGACCCGCCCCGGCGGAACGATCTCTAACATCGGCTACCACGGCGATGGGGACAGTGTGCCGATTCCGCGTGTGGACTGGGGAGTGGGCATGAGCGACAAAACGATTCGTACCGGATTGTGTCCTGGCGGCTCAGAGCGGATGGGCCGCCT
>JBGTMB010000223.1:0-4581 GCA_041743755.1 Nitrospiraceae bacterium
CTCGCCTAGAAACTCGCCCGAGAAATAGGAAATTCCTTAGATCTGGTCAAAATTGCTCAGCTAGCAAGACTCCAAAGAGCTTACAGTGACATGTAGAGGAGGTGCCTATTCCGAACGGTAGCCGACAGTCCGAGAGATCACCGACTCCACTCTCGAATCAGCACGAGGGCTCACTGGGGTGAAGGCACATCCGTGTCTAAGTGGGAATCGAGGAAGTCAGGGACTGAGTGAATGATCCAACCACATCCAATATATGAAGGAGTACGTGATGCACACAGGGAAAACACAAGGTAAGGCCATACTGGCAGGATTCGTCATTGCAGGAGCATTGGTGTTGGCGCTGCCACTGCCGAGCCAGGCGGGAGAGCAGACCTTTGCCGGTAAGTCGCAATCCTCCCTTGATCCCCATTACGTGGATAGCAAGAAAGACTTGCGGATTAAATTAGATGTCAAGTGGGAGCTGTCCATGAGTCCCTATCTCGACGGCGATTATATTCACGTCACAGTCAGGGATGGAGTGGTCACGCTCAGAGGGACGGTAGAGGATCAAAGTGCCTTCGAGGCTGCGGCTCAAAACGCGACCGAAGGCGGTGCCAAGAAAGTCATCAACTTGTTGACAATTGAAAAGAAGGGGTAAAGACGTGGAACACCCCTGATGGCGGGATGGGCAGCGGGTATGCGCATGAATGTGCCGAACGCACGGCCGACCCTGACTCTCTACCTGGGATTGACCATTGAACTTTCCTTGGAAACAGGCGATACGTCCTTCGACGGGCTCAGGGCATCCCGAGCCTGTCGAGGGACGCTTCACGAGGAACGCACGCGCAGAAATTTCTCGACGAACCGTCATCAATCATGCGTACTAGGGCATACGCGCTTGCCCCAATCGGTAGGCATTGTGGAGATACTGGGCGACCATGCGCTGTGAATTAAAAAACGCTCCGTTCAATGCAATCGCGTGCCGCATGATCTCAACAAAACGTTCCTGCTCCGTATAAAAACAGGGCAAAACCTTCTCTTCCAGCTTTCGATAGAGATCGGCAGCATGACGAGCATCCATATCCTGTTGAGGCTCTGGTCGTACTTCCATTCGATCGCCGATCGACCAGCCGGTCACACCTTCAAGGTGACCCTCGATCCACCAGCCGTCAAGCACACTCAGGCTCGGTACCCCGTTCATCGCCGCCTTCATCCCGCTCGTCCCTGACGCCTCCAGCGGCGGCAACGGTGTATTGAGCCAGACATCAACGCCGGCACAGAACATCTTGGCCACTTCCATGTCGTAGTTGGCCAGGTAGGCAACATTAATAGTATCGTGCAGCGCATCACGCATCTCATGGATGCGCGCGATCAGGTCCTTGCCCTCACGGTCACGCGGATGCGCCTTGCCGGCAAAGACGATCTGGATCGGCCCCACTGCTCGGACAATCTGTTTGAGCCGTTCGAGATCCTGAAAGATCAGACCGGCCCGTTTGTAGGCCGCAAACCGGCGGGCAAATCCGATCGTCAACACATCGCGATCAAACCCCGCGTTCGATTCCCGATTCACATGCTCGACCAACGTGCGCTTGGCCTCCACATGGGCCGCCCAGATATCCGAGGTGGGAATGCCCACGGCATAGCGCAGCGAGAGTTGATCCCGCCGCCAATCCGGCAGATGGCTATCGAAGAGCTTCTGGAACGATGGAGCGGTCCATGTGACTGCGTGCACTCCGTTGGTAATGGAATGGATCGGGTAGCCGGGGAACATGCTGTGCGAGACTTCCCCATGCTTCATCGCCACTCCGTTCACATACCGAGAGCCTCGCAGCGCCAGTTGCGTCAAATTGAGCGTCTCCTCAACACCGCACGCTTTCAGTATGGTCCACCAGCGATCGCCCAACACCTGGCGCGCGAGGGTTTCGGGAAATTTATCGTGCCCTGCCGGCACGGGGGTATGGGTCGTAAACACGCACTGTTCGCGAATGGTTTCGATCAGCTCATGTGAAATCTGATCTGACTGGTTCTGCCCGGCCAACTTCTCCTCGCCCAGCGCAAGGACAAGCAAAGCGGCATGACCCTCATTCATGTGGAATCGGCGGATGTCTGTATAGCTGAGGGCCCGTAAGAGTCGAAATCCTCCAACCCCCAGGACCATTTCCTGACACAAGCGATACCGATCGTCGCCTCCATAGAGCACATCCGTCAGCGTCCGGTCCCAAGGCTTGTTCTCACTCACATCGGTATCGAGCAGATACACCGGAACGATATGCCCCGACTCGCCCGTCACGCGGTACCTCCAGGCCCTGACATGGACCGTGCGACCTTCGATGTGGACCGTCGCGCGCTCGTCGATCAGTTCAGCGAAATCATTGACCGGCCATGCGACAGGATCCTCGCTTTGCCGGCCCTGCGCATCCACTCGCTGAAAAAAATATCCACGCCGGTGCAGCAAAGACACCGCCACCATCGGCACATCGAGATCCGCAGCCGAACGAATCGTGTCGCCGGCGAGCACACCTAGCCCTCCCGAATAGGTCGGCATCCCCGACTCCAGGCCGATCTCCATGGAAAAGTACGCGACGAGCGGAGAGACACGATCAGGCATGGCGATATCCTTCCTCTACTGCCTCTGTTTCACGAGAACTATGATCGAACAAGCACATACCTTGTAGCGTAACGACCGAATCGGTACGGTACGAGAAGCCGCACCTCAGCGAAAAATCTGTGTCACTGCCCAGATGAGGAACAGGCCATAGACAGAACCGAAAAACCAGGGAAAACTGACGGAACGATGGGCCCACCACTGCCGATGCTGGCGAAACGCCCAGTTGGGCTTGAAGACGGGAGGCTCGTTCCGCAGATCTTCGACCGGTTGCCGCATTTCGTGGAGTCGATGCAGGCCCGTGACGAGTTTCTGTCCCTGCCACTCCTGAGCCAGTTCGATTCCCCTCAGCTGCCATTCCCACAATCCATTCTGCCCTGACAAACGGCCGAGGACGATCGCCATCTGAAGACAGAGGAGAATGCCGAAAATGCACAGAAGAAGAATTAACACGGTAAGTGACAGAGTCGCCGACTCTCTGGACACGATCAGCCCGATGACCGCGACGAAAATGGAGTTGGCCGTGAGGTAGTCGGAAAGCATCGAATGGTAGTCACGGACCCCTGAGGTCCAGAGCGTGATGAGATGATCGTAGTCCATCGTCAGACCGGATTCTCGTGGCGTCGTCATGGTGTGGTTACTTGCCGCGATTCAACTGAGATGGCCCTCATTTTGCTTCTATGAGGCCTTGAACCCAATCGCCGACTGCATAGGTCAAGACGACAACACACAGGGCGATGAGGAGATGTTCACCGATGACCTTCCACGGGGGGATCGCTTGCGCCCGTGCGACAAAGAAACTGAGGACTGCCAGCAAGAGCAGGCCCCAGATCACGCTGATCACAATCGCTTGATCGAGCGGACGGGTCACGACCGGGACCACGAACGTCATCGCGATTACAAACTTCGCCACGAACGTCGCCACGGTCGCTTCCCAGACGTGCCTTGTAGGGTCGCTGTTCTTCGACTCTTCGGACACGTGGATGCCGAGGGCATCGGACATGGCATCGGCAATCGCAATGGTCACGATGCCGCCGATCACGACGGCTCGTGAGTGGGTACCTGAATGGAGTCCCACCATCAATCCCAATGTCGTAATTACGCCGGACGTGAGACCAAAACTCAGACCGGTTTTGAACGATGTCTTCATCAACCTTCATTGCGGATGCCGCACTCCAGCGAGACTGGCGGAAAACGCGCGACGCGAAGTTCGAAGGTCTAGATTCGAGATTCCGAATGCTTCAGCCTTCAGCCTGTCTGGCCTATTCCGCTACTCTCACAAGTCCCACGAGTCTCACCTATTTCGCAGGATGCTCAAAATGGCCGTCCAGCAAGGCCGCAGACGAGTCGAAACCGGAGGCGTACCCTCGGGGTACGTTGAGGATTTCGACGAACCGAGAACGAAGCTGGCGGTCATTTTCAGCATCCTGCTAATACTTGTCCATGATGGCTTTCAGATCACTACCGCTAATCACCTCTTGTTCGAGCAACTGCTTCGCTCCTTCGAGGAGCGCGGCCTTTCGTTCCGCCAGCAGCCGCTTCACACGCTCATATTGTTCATCGACGATGCGACGCACTTCGCAGTCGATCTCGCGGGCGGTCTCCTCCGAGTAGTCGCCTTTCTCCTGAGGCGCCTGGATCTGCATCATGAGAGGCTGACGTTCACGATCGAGCGTAATGGTCCCCAGCTTGTCGCTCATTCCGTAGGATTTGATCATGCTCTTGGCAATATCGGTCGCCTTGACCAGATCGTTCTGCGCCCCAGTGGAGGCCTCGCCGAAGATCAACTCTTCTCCGTTTCGACCTCCGAGTAAAACGGCAATCTTGTTTTCCAATTCCGTCTTGGTCATCAGGAAACGATCCTCGGTCGGGAGCTGCAGGGTATAGCCCAACGCGGCAATCCCGCGAGGAATGATCGAAATCTTCTGGATCGGGTCTGCCCCTGGAAACGACAGCGCTACCAAGGCGTGGCCTACTTCATGGTAGGCGACTCGTTC
>JBGTMB010000224.1:0-4810 GCA_041743755.1 Nitrospiraceae bacterium
GGAATTCCGGACTTGACCGCCCGTTTTCCATCGCCGGTGCTCCTGGCCTTCCCGTTGCCTGCGAAGGTTTCGATATAGCCGATCGCAAGCTGAAGCTCGGTTTCCATATACCTGTAACCTTATCCCGGCTGATTAGCCGCGTGACACTGAATGGACCGGCGCAGCCGACTGCTCCACTGAAGCCGGTGCTTGCAGCAGGGGCTCCGGAACCGCTTGCTGCGGAGCGGCGGCCGTGTTCTGCTGGGCCGCTTGGGCTTCGGCTTCAATCGCGTCCGCCTCATGCACGGACTTCTTGAAGCCCTTGATCGCCTTACCGATCCCCTCTCCCAACTGCGGCAGTTTTCCCGCACCGAAGATGACCAATACGATGAAAAGGATCAAGATCAACTCTGTAAAGCCAAGACTCCCAAACATGGTGTGTTCCTCCTTATAAATGAGGCAATCAGGATGCGCTGCTCTCTTTTGCCCGTTTGGAAAACCGTTCTTTCAATCGCTTCCGTGCCTGCTCAGCCTGCTCAAACATTTTCGCCTTGTCGTAGACGCTGATCAAGTTGTAGTAGGCCAGTGGTTCCTCGGGATTTTGCTCCACAGCCTCTTCCATGACTTTGATCGCGAGATCTGTTTTCTTATGATTCAACGCCAACTCCATCAGTTTGAAACTGCCTTCCAGATGCTTCGGGTCCAATTCAAGCGTACGGATATAGCATTGGATGGCCATGTCGATCGTATTGTAGTCCGAGACTTGGGGATTATCGAGCTCGACATAGACCCCCGCGAGATTGTACCAAGCCATGGGGTCGTCCGGCGTAATCTCCACAAGGCGCTCGTAATACCCCTTGGCCTCCATGAATTTCTTCTTGTCGGCATAGACCCGCCCAAGGTTGAAGAGCGCCAGGACATCGTGGGGAAAGACGTCGAGCGCATGCTTGAATTCGGTTTCCGCTTCATCCGTCATGGCCTTCGTGGCGTAGATCGTACCCAAATTCGAATAGTACATCGCAAGCGAACGATTCATCTCTGCGCGGAGCCCTTCCGCCATTTCAATCGACTTCTTGACCTCGACGAGCGCGTCATCCATCCGGCCTTTGCTGAAATACAGCTCGCCCAATCGGCAGCGGGCCTGGAAATCGTCTGGCTCGACCGCCAAGAGTTTTTCAATCTCGATGATTTCCTCGTCGGGGCTCAGCGGCTGATCGCCGGGATCGATGATGGTTTGGCTTTGTTCAGGAACAGCTGCGGTTGGTTCGTTCATACGATTCCCTGTAGTAAAAGGCTATTCACGAGCTATAGAAAGCTCCGTTTATACACAAAACCCCCTTGGAACCATTACAGAATGGCTCGATGCTAACATCGCCTCAGGATGCTCAAAAAGTCCGTCCAGCAAGGCCGCAGCGAGCGAAGAGGCGAGGCGTACGCTTCGGTACGTTGAGCCTCTGAGCGATGCGAGAACGCCGCTGGCGGGCGTTTTCAGCATCCTGCTAGATATGTCCGCCCGCCAAAGAATCCGGTCGACTGACCATGGGGGCGTTCGTTGCCGGCGCCGACTCCGTGGCATCGCGCCGCGGCCGGTCCATGCTTAAGAGCATTGCGCCAAGCACCACCATGAGCGTCAGATTGGAATACAGAAGCGCATATCCCGCAATAAACATCAATCCAAGACCATACCCTGCCAGACGCCCCATGTTGAGTAATTTAATAACGGTGTACGACCAGCACAACAGGCCTGTCAGATAGAACGCAAACGGGAGAAAAAACGTGTAGCCCATGCCGAACTGAAAAATCCACCCAATGCCGTCCGCCGCCTTACGAATGTTACCGGCCATACCTGCATCATACCGATGGAGCAAATAGTCTAAGAACAACATCACCGTAAACACGGATATGGAGGTCGCCCAAAACCAGATGGCACGACGGCGCTGCCGTTGATTGCGGGTCCGAAACGAGACGCCCTGCCCATAAGCCCACATCACCAGGATACTGGACAAGACCAAGAGCCCTTCACCTCCACGATGCGCCTCATACACTAGGGGCGGAGCCGCAACGGTTCCGATAAAACTATAGATGGTGGACACGATCTGATAATACAACCAGCCCCCGACCCCGAGAAGATAGGTAATCCCCATAGCGCGATGCGACCATTCGGTATGGGTCGAGAGGTACTCCACCATCAGACAGATCAACGCGACCAGCGCCACGATGTTATAAATCGCCGACCCCAAGAATGCAGGAGGAACTAACAAAAACCCCACGGTAAGGAGCAAGAGGAGCGCGACACAGGGGATCACGATCCGATTCGATCCCGTAAACCCTCGACTGGCCACTCGATTGACGGCCGCCACACTCAGGGCAAGAAACAGCAGAATCGCCACGACATTGAGCAGCCACTGCCCAATCTGCGTCAGAGCCGTGAAGGTTGGGATAATCCATTCATGCTCCTGTGCCAGCTTGCTGAGATGCATCCCCAACCGTGACACAAGCCGATACAGAATCAATTCCGAGAAGGAGACGATGAGGACAAGCTTAATCGTATATCGAAACAGCAGGGATTGGTCGCTGAGCTTCCCCGTAATCCGGTCGATGGTGGGATTTGTCGCAGCAATCACTCTGTCCACCCTTGAGGAAAATACGAACTACACCGATGGAGAACAGTCAGGGACACCGTCGTACGAAACAGGCTCATGATGACCCAGCCGGCTGCGGCTCGCGCACTTCTTGGGCCTTGGCCCGTGCGATATACAACAATCCATCGGCCATCGAGTAGTTGAACGGCAACTCGCACACGACTTCGCTGACCTTTTCGTAGACATGCTGATACAAACGCTCCGCTTCGTCCGGCGTCATGCCTTCCGACACTTCATAAAAGAAACCCAGGCTCAAGTCCTCTGCCGACGGGCGCATAATTCGCCTGATACCATAGCTGCCGGGGTCGCTCATGATCGGCGCTTCTTTTTCCAAATCGAAGAGGCAGGGCTGACACGAGAACCCATATAATCCGTGTAGCCGTTCGTTCTCCACAATAAAATTCATCGTCTCCCGGGCTTCCTCTTCCTTCTCGGTCGGGAACCCCACAATGATGTAGCAATGCAACGCGATCCCCAAGTCGATACAATCGTCGGCAATGCGGCGCACCCATTCCTGCTTGATCCCTTTCTTCATGAAATCCATCACGCGCTGATTGAAGGACTCCAATCCGAACACGATCTTCAGGCACCCGGCCTCCCGCATCGACGTCAGCAGTTCACGGGTCAAATGCTTCTCGAAGCGCATCTCACAGGTCCATTTGATATCCAGCTTCTTGTCGATGATCTGCTGGCACAACCGTTTCGCCGGTGAGAGGGCCACACACTCGTCGGTAAAGAAGAAACGCTGCGCTCCGTACCGCTCCTTGAGCCATGTCAATTCTTCGACAGTTCGTCCCGGTTCTTTCTGCCTGAAGTTCTGATGATCCAGCGTCAGGGCGCAGAATGCGCAATCCTTGTAATAGCAGCCTCGTGAAAACTGTACCGGCAGCACAGGCTCCGGCGACAAATACAGCCCGAGCGGGAACCCGTCGTAGTTCGGGGCCGGCAGCTGATTGATATTTTCAGAATAAAACGGCTGGTTAATCGTAATCTTTCCGTTCTGGCGATAGATCAGATTCGGAACTTTACTGAAATCTTTTTTCCCGTCCAATTGATGAACGAGTTCGAGCAACGCGGTCTCGCCCTCGAACACGATGATATCGTCGGTCAGATCGAAGAGACTCGGACAGCGACGCACGTTATCGACCAATCTGGTGAAGATACTGCCGCCAATGGTTAGATGGATGTTGGGAGCAGCTTCCTTGAGCAAACGACAGAGTGTCAGACCCGGGATAATCTGTGAAGTCGCCGTAATCGACACGCCGATCAAGTCCGGCTGTTCGCCGAGAATCGACTGCACGAACTGCTCCTGAAAAAGCCGAATATAAGGGTTCTGGGCCTCATCCCTGATGATCTTCATCAGATCTTTGGATGAATAGATGGAACAGCTGCCGAACTGATTGTCGACGACCGTCAGTCGGGTGGGGAAATAGAGCGTGGAGAGCACCTCCAGCCATTTGTCGATGAGAAAAAGACTTTCCTTGTAGGACTCGAGGTCATAGAAGCCCTCCCCGCGAAGGGTTTCCTTGGCCGGCTCAATCCGATCGATGAGATACGGAAAGCGGTCCAGCGACTCCACCACCCTCGCCAAATGCTCGGCACTTCCCGGCCCGGTATCTCCGGTCCGTTCCTGCTCAAGCATTCGCTGTTTATCGACTAACTCCTGATAGAGCGCCACCCCATAGGAGTGGGTCACCACCCTGTCCAGGAGTTCGATTCCAAGATCACGCTGGGATACGTTGGTGACGCCGCCCTGAGCCAAAAACCCCGTTAATGAAGGGAGGCTCAGATACGGCTGCGATGGATGCCACGTTGGAGGAAAGAGCAGTGAAATCTTCATGCTGATCCATCACCAACTGGGGAGAAAATAAGATGAATTCTCAATAAATTCTAACTATTTTTATACACTCCGGTCTCGGCCAAATGCAACCCTCGGAGACGCTCACTTCCTCCAGCTCCCGCCTGCCCCATCTTGTCTTTTCGATTGAACTTCCATATACATACCGTGGGATCTCGCGTAATAGTTAGATATGCTGCCACGCTGTGAAAGGAGCGATGCCCATGACACTGCTCGGAAAATCAAAGACCGTCGTGCTGACAGGGGTACTGGCTACAGTCGTAGCGGTCGCATTGCCTCTTCTATCGGCATTTGGCGAAGGCGGTGCGCAGCGGGACGTTGTGCGCAACGC
>JBGTMB010000225.1:0-9174 GCA_041743755.1 Nitrospiraceae bacterium
AACAAGCTGGTCATGGTCGAGCCCGCCTGCCGAGACGATGAGGCTTGAAAAAGGAACGGATTCCGATTGGTCATCGGTAGTATCGGATGCAAAAGTCACGGTGAGTCCATGCTCCTCGACTTGAACAAGACAAGGCGCACCGCTGGCAGGAAACTCGTCACCGAAACAGAGCGCGTTGGGGGTAATTGTGGTCATTTAGGGTTGAACGGCTGCTCAAAATGGCCGTGAACGAGGCCGCAGGCGAGCAGAAACCGGAGGCGTGATAGTTTCCACCCGCCCGCCCCGAGCTGCCAAGACAGCTCTCTCCTCGTGTGGGGCACGTTGAGGATTTCCTGCGAGTCGAGAACGAAGCTTGGGCACTGGCGCGTCTTGGCGCGACCGGGTCGGGCGGGTGAAAAGGTAGGCGTTTTCAGCATCCGTTATTCGGAGACCGGGATGAATTGCCTGATCCACGCCCCAAAACTTCCCGGATTTCGACTTTGAATGTAGACGAGTCCTGGCCCCCGGAACCGACAGACAAACCCTTCTCCTGAGGTGAAGCTCGCAACCCAGCCTGAGGTGGCCTTTTCGATGTTGTACGAGGTCGTGGTGGACCAGGCCACCAGGTGGCTATTGTCCACGATGTATTCCTGATCGGGCTTCAATTCAACCCTGTGAATGGCCCCGAAACTGTTCAGCACTAGAGTCCCCTTCCCGCCGATTTTCAAAATGAAGAAACCTTCTCCACCCAGCAGCCCGCGGCTCAGGCCCTGCATTTTGCTTTCGATGACGATCGCCTCGGCGCCCGCGAGAAAGCCGTCTTTTTGCACCATGTATTCATTCACACCATCGAGTTCCAAGATGACAATTTCTCCTGGCACCGTCGGAGCCAGCAATGCTTCGCCGGGGCCTCGAGTTGCACGCAACGTCTGAAAGAAGAATTTCTCCCCGGTCAGAAACTTTCGCGACAGGGCTCCGAGAAAGCCGCCTTCCATTTTGCTTTCAATGTCGATGGTCGGTGAGCATGCCACCATGGCACCCGACTCAGCTTTGATGTTCTCGCCAGCCGCCAATTCCACTCGCACCATCGGGAATGCACCCGGATATAGGATTTCGCTCTTCATGACGTCACGTCCTCCATCTATTCATATCGGCTCTCACACCACCCACCCATAGACGCGATGGCTCGGCTCCGGTCCTTCCTCTAGATAGCTCATCCTGAGTTGCCCCAGCACGTCTTGTTGTAATGCATTCCGCTTCGCTTTGACATCGACGCCAAACACCAGCGCCGCGTTCAGCCCGAAGATCCGTTCCTTCACCTGGCGGGTAAGCGGCTGGTACCGATGCTGCTCGATCAGCTGATCCGGAATCTGGAATCGCCGAAACGCTTCGATCTGCCATTGCGGCGACCCATACCAGATCGAGTCTGTCCCCCAAAGCACGTGATCGACACCGAACGCGTCGATGATCTGCCCAAGCAGATGCGCGCAGACTGCAGGATGGGTCGTGACAAGTTGCGCAAAGGTTGAGCCGAGTTCCATGTAGATATTCTTGATTCCTGGCTGTGTCTGTTTCATGCGGCAGAATTCAGTGGTCCAGGGAATTTCGCCTGTCCTTGCAAACACGGTATCCACCGTCGCCGTACTCTTGAGCCCCGAGTGATAGACCAGGAAATCGATGTCTGGAAAGTCTCTTGCGGCTTTGATCAAATCCTTTGGGTGGTTGTAATCCGGCACCGGTCCAAGAGGAAGTCCTTTGTGAACACAAACCCGTTTAATATTGAGCTTGCGCGCTTGCGCCAGCATCGGATAGGCGATCTTCTCATCGTCCATCCACCAGCCACGATTGAATCCCTTCGGACAGGAGCCGGTGTAACACTTCCAGGCATCAACCTTGAGCATCTCCGCCTGCATCGCCATGAAGTCCAGGTCGGCTGTCCCCAGCTGGGGTGTGAGCAATCCATGCGCCAGCATGCGTTGGGACTGCGCAAGGCGATTGATTTCGTCACGGATATGCGCCATCTCCTTCGGTGGCACCACCGCTTCTTGCGGATAGGGTCCCGGCGGTGTACTGATGAGACCGATGGCGGTCTCGCTGTCGAGAAACACTTCTTTCACAAAATTTTCCCACGAAAGATCGTCGATAGTGCCTCGGTCTCCCGCCAGCTTCGGATTGAGCCCGGACTCCCGTATCCATCGTCTGAGCGACAGCAGCCCCTGTTTGGATACCGCGCCTTTTCGATTGTGTTCCGAATCGGTTGGATCGAAATGCGAGCCGACGTAATGCGTCTGTACATCGAATATGAAGTAGGGCGCGCCCTGTTGCTCAGCAAAGGCGGCCGTTTCAAACAATTCGATTTCTCCAACTTCAAAAAATTTTCCAAAGATCGAGTTCATGGCCAGCAACGCAGCGGCCATCCCACCGGTCGTCCTGAGAAAATCTCGACGCGTGAGACCTCGTCGAGCGGCGGTTCTCTCCACAATCGTGACGACACGCGATTCAACACGGGCCTGATCTGCCGTCTGACTGAAAGGGGTGAACTCTTCGTTCGAGACGATCTGCGTCGGAACGGCAGATGGAAATGTGGCCCCTTTCTTTGCCGAGGAAGCATGTGGAAAGGGTAATGGTGAGGACGCCATGGTGCCTATTCTCGTAGTGGTGTGCTGTGATTCTGTGGAATACGGTTAGCAGTGTCAAGCAAGCAGAGCGGGTGAAGAAATCAGAAATCTTTGAGTACAGATAAGGAAGGGAACGGTGAATTACTTGGACCGTGGTGAAGACACGGAGCGGCTGCTCTCAAGCCCAACCGATTGAGATCTGGGGATTACGACGGCGACATCACGCTGGGAATCGCCTTCTTGATCTTTGCCGTCTTGCCCAACACTATAGAGCACCCCCTTACGCTGATCGACCAACATAGGAAGACCGGTAAAGGGGTCATAGAGGGTCTGTCCAGCCTTTGCGAGGCGCGTGATCACATTTCCCTCTTGCGCCCCCTGTCTAATCCAGGCTTGCAAGCTCGCCAGACGAAGCCGCGCATCGGTCTCCACTGTTCGACCAACGTAGGGATCCCATGAAGGGAGTGGCTCGATTCCGATAATGTGTTCAAGCGGATTCGCCACGTAGTCCACCACGCTGGCAGCGGAGGTTCGAATGAAACTAGACGGTTTGGGCAAGTTGGTATAGCGTCCTTCCGCCACCGCTTTGCTCGCCGCCTCGTAGTAATCAGCATAGTCATTGGATCGCCGCTGCACAGGAAGGGGCATTGCAGCCGCTATGGCAACATACAGAGGGCGGTCGGCAGTCTTGTCGTTCTTCACGCTTTTCATCGCGGCATTCGTCCCCCACAGAAGATGGCTCTGCATCGGCCATCGGATGGACAACTCAACCTGATCCAGAGGGCGAACGATCTTGCCGAGTCGGCCGATCGCTGTCTCATCGAGATCCTGGCGGGTCAAAAGCCCGGACGCGATAGCGGCATCGTCCTGTACCGCTGTCACGGCCAACATTTTCACCATCAACGTCTTCGACTGACCCAGAACAGTCCGCCAGGATGCCATGTCGTTCTCAAGCCGCCCGAGCCCTGTGTTGAGATCCTGCCCAAACCCTTCTGCCAGGTACAACCGATGAGCCAGGAGAATATGGGCACAGTTCGGGCTCAAGATTTTTCCGTAGCCCGCATCTTCAAACGGCATCGACAGCCACTGTTGGTAACGTTTGAGGGCGAGCGATTCTTGAGCCGCCCACAATCGTATTGATGCCGCCTGCGGCTTCAGGTGTGCCATTGGATCGGCGCTAGTGAACCCTTCATGGACCACATTGGCAGCGGTTCCTGTCGTCGCGCCTTTCCCTTCATCACCCAGCATGCAGGAGAGCGCAGCTCGGGAATCGGTCTCTTCCACGCTACGCTCGTAACCTGCTCGGATCGGATTCTGTTCCCTCGGAACATCGAATCCGAGCAACAAGAAATACCCGTTTTTTGTTGAATCGGTGAGTGGCCGTGGAGGACTCGCTGTCAGGTTCTGATAGGTCGACGACGGAGGAGCTTCCATCATGATCCAGGCTAGTCCGACCGCCCCCACGCCGATCGCCATCAGTATCACACAGGAAAACACCAACCCCACACACAGCAACACCATTGATCGCGTCGTCGAAAAACACGACCCGATAAACGACGAGATGCCGTTGCGGACCCGCGCCATGTTTCTGGAAATCCGAGGCCGCGGTATTGGGGACGCCTGTCGATCCTGCGTATGAATCTGGCGATTCTCACCTGTTGAGTCAAAAAGAACATCCACGGCCGACGCAGCAACCGAAACGACAAGTTCTGGTTTCGAGTGAATAGATTCTGCACCAGGATCCTCCCGCGTCTCAGTAGACGGTGGAGGAGTGCTCACAAATGTGATCGACTCACTCGCCCGAACCCACTCCGGTCTCGTATCTTCCGGAGGAACCACTTTTCCCGGAATGGGAGCCACCGCTTCGACAGAAGGGGCCGCTTCAGAAGGAACCGACGCCCACCCACCGCTACGTGACAATTCAGCGGCTAATGCAGCCGATGCCTCGATCACTGGCAATGAAACCGCCAGATCGAGTGGGATATCCCCCTTCTCTTTGTCCCAGTTTCGTTTCTTTTCAGATGGACGATGTGGCTGAACATCGACCTCGCCGGTACTCCAAGGCGACGCTGTCTCCATCGATGGCGCAGCGCTTGGTGTCACGGAGGGTGGAGGATCCGAGACAACCGTAAATAGTGGGACGGGCATTTCGGGGGGCTCCGGGGAAGCCTGTGTAGGCGCGGGTAGCGCTTCCGGAATCACCTCTGAATGTGAGGGTTCTGGAGCGGAGGCTTCCGGAAATGGCGCCACAGGCTGCGGCTGCGTAAAGTACGAGAATGAAACTGATTCAGGTTCTCGAGCGGGTTCGGTTAGCTCTGACAGAGGAGGCCCCGGAACGTCCATCTTGAAGGAGCTTGGGGCATCGCTCGATAAAGTCGGTGGCTCCTCTAGCTGCACGGGTGCTTCTGAAAGAACAGCCGCAGGTGAGGATGGCGGATCAGACGCTCTGATCGCAGGTATTTCTGTAATCGAGCCACTCACTTCACTCAAGATCGAAGGGTGAGTGTCCGGCAGCGGCTCGGGATCACTGAATGAAACCAGCGGTTCTGGAGTTGAAGGACTGGAGGGGGCGGAGAATACCGAGTCTGTTGCGGGTTCTGGCTGAACTAATTCTATGTCCTTCGTATCCTGTGACGTCGTATCCGACTTGGACAATGCGGCCGGTGAATTTGGCGACAGCGTTTCTTCGGCAAACTTCCATGCGCCGTCGAATATGGTGTTCCATGAAAACGGGGCCGTGGGGGAGGGATCTGTGGCGGGTGGGGTTGAGACTTCAGGCTCTTGAGGTATATCGGGGATCGTTGACGGCTCCGCCGCAAAGATCGATTCGCGAGCTTCGGTCATATCCAGCACGGGAGTTGGACTCGGCAACTGTTCTAATACAGGTTCAGGCTGAGTGATAGCGGACGAAGCAAAAACGGATTCGCCTCCCGACGGGGGTGCCTCTTCCGATTGTGCCAATGGAGCCGGCGGCGGGATCGTTTCCTCAATCTTGATCGTGGCGTTCTCTACTTGCTCCCAAGGCATGGGAAAAGATAATCCCGGCGATCCGACGGAAGAGACCATGACTCTCGCTCCATCTCCTGTGTAATTCTCTGGAGGGCTAGGGCTCAGTCGCTCCTCGACTGAGGGCGAAGCTTCGACAATCGGATGTTTCACCTCATCATCACGATGCCCATTCATTGAAAGGGAAGGCACCGTCAATATTGATAGCCCCATTTCCTGATCGAGGCGATTGTCCTCCTGGATTGGTCCAGTAGATTCGGATAACGGAATCTCCAGTTCCTGGGTAACCAAACCGGCCATCCTCGGATTGATCACCACATCTAGCGAATCGAGCGATTCGATGATGGGACTCGATGAAATGGATGGCGGAGCCTCCTCATTCGGAGGAGCCCCGTCGAGCCGCTCCCACGGCATCACATTAGAGATCGCTTGAGATTCTTCGGAGATAGAGAGGGTTTCGCTCTGGAAATGCAGGGAGGCATCGGCTTCCACTGGTGCCGCTTCGGCAGGAGCCGGTGGATGAGGCGCAAGAAGCTCGCCTGTTTGTATGTCGAAGAGAGAGGCGAACTTGATCGCCACCGGGCTTGCTGGCGCAAGCGCTCGTACCTTTGTATAAAGTTGAGAGGGTTTCTTGGGATTGTCAGAGTCTGGATCTTCGATAAGGATGTCGATGGCCTTCCCTAATTCGGCCACCGCAGCCATGGCGTCTCCCTTTTCATCGTACACATAGGCCAGGAGCTCGAGGAACGGCACGCAGCGCGGTCCTGCAGCCAAATACTCTCGCAACAAGGATTCGGCCAGCCATAAGTCTTGCCGCTCGATCGCTTCATTGGCGAGGGCCTCAAAGGCCTGCCGCGCCGGAACAAGGCTACCTAGTCGTAGGTGCAGCGTGGCAAAGAGTCGCCGGGCTTCCGTATTTTGAGGATCTAGGGCGAGCAGTTCTTTTAACGCAGCGGACGACCGGCCATACTTGCCGGCATTCATGTGGGTGATGGCTTCTTCCAGAAGCACGCTTTTCTTGCCGTAGCCGATCACACCCCGGCTATGCGCTCGAGAGGGAGCTTTCTTGTCAGTTTTTTGAGAGGGTTTCTTATCGGTCCGCACGTTATAACCTTAGCAGATCATCGAAAGATGCGAAGTGTTTCCCATGGCCAACTTGCAGCAGATTTCGAGTCCGTTCGATCTCGTACGAGCATGAGATGGGCAAACGGAGATGAGAGGTGCAATCCTAGTGCCGCTATGGTCGTCGTGTGAATTTCGAACTTCATTGATTATTAAGGAGTTTAGCCCATTTTTCATTCTTAGTTCTCGCTCATTTTCAAAAATGGACAAGCCTGTCAAGAATCTCCGGGAGAGAGCGAACACAAGCACATGGACTGGTCCTTCTGTATGAAAGTCCGAACAGCATGGACCAGTGTTCAGCAGGCAGGAGGGGCGCTAAGCAGGTTGTGAAAAAACTATTCCTGCACAGCAGCGCTTCAATAGCTTGTCCGTCTTGAATAGGGAGGGGATATTCCCGCAGAACGTCGAGCAATTGAGTAGCAAGTCCGACCGTCTGATCGAGGGAGCCTCGCACTGTATCGAGGTCGCTGAAGCAACTCTCATGTAACAGATACATTAGTTGGTTGTGTCGATGACGAGCCTTATGGTACCGTTCCCTATTCCTTCTTCATGCTCGATCGGTTCCGCGGGATGATCGGTCTCTCCACGTACCTGCTTATAGGAATCATGGATTTTTTCTCTTTCGGTCAATCAAGATGGATCAGGCATGCCTCGCTCATTTGTCTACTGGCAGCGCTGAGCGGATTGCTGATCCCGCCCACTCTTCGGGCTGAATCCGGAGGAAATAACTCCGGACGCGTCTCTCTCGACTTCAATGATGTCGAACTCTCTGTGTTTGTTCGCTTCATCAGCGAATTAACCGGCAAGAATTTCGTCTTGGACGAAGTGGTCAAAAAGGCCGGAGGGAAAATCAGCGTATATTCCCCGACCAAGGTTACCCCTGATCAAGCCTACAGCATGTTCGTGGCGGCGCTCGAAGTCAGTCGTCTGGCTGTCATCGCGAAAGGGAATGTTCATCAAATCGTCGCGATGGGCGAGCTTCCTCCTGAACGAGGGGCGTACGTCTATAAACTCAAAAACGCCAATGCGACCGACCTTGCAGCCATCCTGACCAATCTCGTCGCCCGATCTCAGACCGTGGTGCAGGCAACACCGGGCACCAGGCCATTGTTTAGGCCCTTGAGCGAATTCGAAGCCCCCGTCCAGGTCTTTGCGGACAAAGCGACGAACTCGATCGTCATCAGTTCGACAAAAAGTGCCTATACGAAGTTGCTGGCCGTCATGCGGGACCTCGATACACGCCGAAATCAGGTCTTTGTGGAAGCCGTCATCATGGAGGTACAGGTCGATCGGCTTAAATCGATCGGAAGTGACCCCATTCAGGCCTTAGCTTTAGGCAAGAGTGGCTCGCTGCAAGGTCTTGCTGGATTCAACTCCGACCCTGGAGCTTTGTCCACGATCGCGCAGGCCGTTACTGGGGCGGCTGGCGGCGCTGCAACGGGAGGAGCGCTGGCAGCCCTCAACACAGTCAACGTGCGCGCATTCCTACAACTGTTGCTGAACCTGACGGACACGAATGTCCTCTCGACCCCTCAAGTCCTTGCCGCGGATAACCAAAAAGCGAAGATCGTTGTGGGTGAAAATCGTCCATTCCCCACAGGTCAAGCTCAGGGAATCACGGGTGGTACCCTCGTCACGATCGAGCGAAAAGACGTCGGCGTCACGCTGGAAATCACTCCTCAAGTGATGGAAAACGACCTGATTCGATTAGAAATTAAGCAAGAGCTAACGGCGATCGCGGAGAATGTCGCACAGACCATCGGGAGCGGCAACTCCAGCATCCCAGTCGGGCCCACTACAACCAAACGATCGATGGAAACGACCACCATCGCAAAAGATCAACAGACGATCGTCATCGGTGGGCTTGTACGAGATAACATCACCATCAACGAGCGAAAGGTTCCGCTCCTGGGTGATATCCCGATCTTGGGTTGGCTGTTCAAATTCCAAAGCCAACAGATCGAGAAACTCAACCTGCTCGTGTTCCTGACCCCAACCCTCGTCAGGGATGAGGCAGACATGGTGGAGTTGAATGCCCGGAAATCAGCTGAATTGGGAACGCTGCAGCGTGAGAATCGAATTGAGGAGCCCACAAAACTCAAGCAAGATGTCATCGAAAAACTCGACCGCCAGGATGGAACTCCCCGCCCTCTTCCAAATATCGCAGACCCATCCGCTCCGCTCCAGCCACCTGTGAAGCCTGAATAACCTCTGATCGATCTGGTGCTGGCTGCCCAATGATAAGGCGTCCCGTCGTCCGTCCTGCCGCCGCTTGCACTTTTACGCGCCCCACGGCATAGTGCGCACCGGGATTCACTGGGAGCGGGCACACGATGGGGCGACGCTTAGCCGCCGAAGCACTCGGCACCTTCTGGCTCGTCTTTGCCGGCTGCGGCAGTGCGCTGCTGAGCGCCGGTCTGCCGGGACTCGGCATCGGTATCGTCGGGAT
>JBGTMB010000226.1:0-20705 GCA_041743755.1 Nitrospiraceae bacterium
CTTCGGCACCGACCGCCCCCAGCATTGCAAACCAGCCGACCTTGAGGGGCCTGGAATCGTACCAGAGCGACATGTCATAGCCGCTCTTGTCGCTACCCCCCCATGTGGTTGTACTCGCCATACCCTGACCTCCTTGTTAAGGAATTGAATACCACTGCGCATTGAGACGGGTTATCTCATCACCGTTGACAGTTCCATTCATACGCGTCACCTCCTTCTGTAGCTCACCGAGCAGATAGGCCCCTCCGGGGTGTAGAGAGTGGCCTATCTACCTCAGCGGGAGGCACCGTGCGTATTCGCGGCACCCGCCAATACTGGGACAAGAAACCGGCCTCTGTATCTCTGCTGTGCTCATCTGGTTTCATCGTACTACTAATTCGTCTACTTCTGTTGGGTCTGGCCTTCGAGTCCTCGCGCACAGCCAAAGCCTGTACTATTGGTCTGCAGCGCGGATCTGTCATGCACGTTCATCACATGATTGTATGGCACCATCTTCCATGCAGCCTGAGCTGTCACCGGGGCATGTGTAATTCCTCGATTGCGCAGAATGACGGGATCGACAATCTCGCCACATTGTACGCAACGCTGGGCTGCAAACTCCGTCTCACCGATACAAGAAATTAAATCCATGTAGAAATCGGTCACCATGAGTCCGCCGCATCTGGGGCACGTTGATTTATGCGAGGCTTCAGAAGTAGTCGTATGGTTTCGAGGCTGTGCGGCTTTCGTTTCCTCCTCCAATGCCCTTGCCATGATTGCCTCCCTATGTTTCTCGTTGACTGTTTGTTGATAGTATGTCTAATGTATAAACCATATTGTCCAATGTGTCAAGTGTTATATAATTTTATATTTGACAAACATTAGACATCTCAATACAATGAAAGAGTGAAAATGAATAATCATAGAATTCATAGAGTTGCAAAACTCACGGGCCTCTCAAAAGATGTCATTCGAGTATGGGAGCGCCGATTTGAAATCCTGAAACCGAGTAGAGGTGCCAATCGTTATCGAAATTATTCCGATGAGGATGTTGCGTTGCTGAGGTTCCTGAAGGAGCAGTTGGATGCCGGTGGTTCGATCGGAGAGCTGGCGAAATTGGGGCGCGAGGAGCTATTGGGGCGAGTACGCGCTAGTGCGCCGCGCGTGTCATTCGTCGACAATACATTCAGTAGGCTCTTGCGGGAACTTCTGTCCGCCCTGAATCCCTTCAATCGTGTGATCTTTGAAAAGCGTTTGAACGGCGCCGTTGCGGTGGTTCCATTTGAGGAAGCCCTTCACGGGATCTTGCTCCCGCTCCAGGAAAAGGTAGGGCAGCTGTGGCACGAGAATCATATAGACGTGGCCATCGAGCATTACGTCACGAAACACATTCAACAAAAGATTTTCTCGGCCATGAATCAACTGCCAGTCGCCGAGTTCGGAGCCAAAGTCGTCGTGGCCTGCCCGCCCGGTGAGGAACACGACATTGCCGCGTTGACGGTTACCTATCGATGTCGTGTCCGCGGCTGCCGAGTCTACCATTTGGGAGCCAACGTGCCCGTAGCGTCGTTGGCCAACCTCTGCGGCAAGGTTGAACCAGACCTGACCATCATTTCATTTCCTCTCGCACTATCCGATGACAAGGCCATGGAACTGGTCCAGGTCCTTGCGGATGAAGTGAGTCCCGTCTCCAGCCTCGCCGTCGGAGGACACGGGGCGATCGCCATGCGAGACTTTTTCTTGAAATACAATATTACGGTCCTGGAGGACTTCGCCGAGTTGGATCACAGGCTGGATCGATTGATGAGGCAAACCGCATCTCGCGGATGATAACGAGAAGAGGCCGATAAGATGACATCATACCCGCTCACCGTATTCTTCGACGGAGCCTGCCCTATTTGTGATCGAGAGATCGCGCTCATGAAACGGTTAGACCGGCGGCGACGATTGGAATTCTGCGACTTCTCAGCCCAGGAATATGATGCGGCATCCAGCGGCTTTGCCGCTGCGGATCTGGGTGAAGTGATTCACGCCCGCTGGGCGGGCGGGTCCGTCATCACCGGGGTCGAGGTATTTCGGGCCATGTGGGAGGCAGTCGGCCTGGGATTTTTGGCTAGGCTCAGCCGTCTTTCTTTAGTTGAGCCACTTGTCTTAAAAGCTTACGCTTGGTTCGCTCGTAACCGCATGCGGCTCACCGGTCGCTCGCACGCATGTGTTGGAGACGCTTGCAGATCAGCCCTTTCAACCCGGCACAGGCCGTGAACTGAATGCAACCATGGCATCAGGATAAGCGTAGGATACATCCACTCGTGAAGCCAGAGAACAAAAAGACAATCACTCGAAGAGATTGGGGGCAGCGAGTGTTTCATTGAAACTTTAGCTGATGAAAAGGTTCATTGAAATGGCCAGGAGAAGTTTCATACAAACAGTAACGGGAGAATACTTATGTTAAAACCAAAACTACTCAGTCTCGTGCTGATAGCGTTAACCTTCTCGCAATCTGGGTACGCAGGAGACAATCGTGGAGTATCAAATGATTTGGTTGATCGCCAAAACATGTCGAACCAATTCTGGTGGCCTGAGAGACTTGATCTCGCACCTCTACGTCAGCATGCCGCCGAATCAGATCCAATGGGAAACAATTTTAAATACGCTGAGGAATTTAAAAAGCTCGATCTGAAAGCTTTGAAAGAAGACATCAAGAAATTAATGACAACGTCACAAGACTGGTGGCCTTCTGATTACGGTCACTATGGACCATTTTTTATTCGTATGGCCTGGCACAGTGCTGGTACCTACCGTGTAACTGACGGACGTGGCGGAGCTGGCGGTGGTCAACAGCGCTTCGAACCCCTGAACAGCTGGCCTGATAATGCCAACCTTGATAAAGCGCGACGCTTACTTTGGCCAATCAAAAAGAAATACGGCAATAAAATTTCATGGGCGGACTTGATGGTCCTAACAGGAAACGTTTCTTTGGAATCGATGGGCTTCAAAACTTTCGGTTTTGCCGGCGGACGCACGGATGACTGGGAAGCCGATTTAGTTTATTGGGGCCCTGAAAAGAAATTTCTCGCGGATGAGCGATACCGAGGCGACAGGAAGTTAGATGAGCCACTTGCTGCAGTTCAGATGGGCCTCATTTATGTGAATCCAGAAGGACCTAACGGCAATCCAGATCCACTCGCGGCAGCTAAAGATATCCGAGAAACTTTCGGTCGTATGGCGATGAACGATGAAGAGACTCTCGCTCTCATTGCTGGCGGCCACACTTTCGGAAAAGCCCATGGCTCAGCCGACCCGTCAAAATGTATTGGTGCCGCTCCTGCAGGAGCAGGCATCGAAGAGCAAGGTATGGGCTGGAAGAACACATGCGGTAAAGGTAACGCTGGTGATACGATCACGAGCGGACTTGAAGGAGCTTGGTCAGTAAGCCCGACTCAATGGACAACTCAGTACTTGAGTAACCTTTTCGCCTGGGAGTGGGTGGAATCGAAAAGCCCGGCAGGTGCCACACAATGGATTCCGAAGGATGGCCAAGCCGCGAACTTGGTGCCAGATGCTCATGATGAAAATAAGAGACATGCACCCATCATGTTTACGACAGACCTCGCACTTAAAGTCGATCCAAGTTATCACAAGATTGCGAAACGCTTCCTGGAAAACCCAAGGGAGTTTGAGCTGGCTTTCGCTAAGGCATGGTTCAAGTTAACTCACCGAGATATGGGTCCTCGCACACGCTACCTTGGCAAAGAAGTTCCGAAAGAAGAATTCATTTGGCAAGATCCGACCCCAGGAGTTAATCATAAGCTGATCGGCGGAACTGAGATTGCAAGTCTTAAGAATAAAGTTTTGAATTCGGGATTAACAGTATCAGAACTTGTTCGAACAGCTTGGGCCTCTGCTGCTTCTTTCCGCGGTACTGATTATCGTGGTGGAGCGAATGGTGCACGTATTCGCCTTGCACCTGAAAAGAACTGGCCGGTCAACAATCCGGAAGAACTGGCGAAAGTACTTACGACTTTAGAGGACATTCAAAAAGACTTTAATAAGTCTGGAAAAAAAGTGTCACTTGCGGATCTGATTGTATTAGGTGGAGCTGCAGCTGTTGAAAAAGCGGCCAAGTCGGCCGGATACAGTGTGAAAGTTCCATTTACACCAGGACGCACGGACGCGTCACAAGAGCAAACTGATGAAAATTCGTTTGCCGCGCTAGAGCCTAAAGCAGATGCGTTCCGCAACTACTATGGCGATGGAAACTATATGTCACCGACAGAGATGCTAGTGGATCGCGCAAATATGCTGACACTCACAGTGCCTGAAATGACTGTTCTCGTTGGCGGTATGCGAACTATGAACGCCAATGCAGGACAATCAAAGAATGGTGTTTTGACGAGCAAACCGGGAACATTGAGAAATGATTTCTTCGTCAACTTGCTCGACATGTCGACGAAATGGCAGAAGTCAGATAAGTCTGAAGAGATTTACGAAGGCGTTGATCGCGCGACTGGTGAGATCAAATGGACAGCGACTCCTGTGGACCTTATTTTCGGTTCGCACTCGGAACTTCGTGCTATTGCAGAGGTCTATGCGACTGAAGCTGGTAAAGAGAAGTTCGTGCGCGACTTTGTGAATGCATGGAACAAAGTGATGATGCTCGACCGCTTTGACGTTATGTAGTCTTAAGAGGGGGGGGCCAGAAATTTGGACAGTGTGCTAAGTGGTAGCCTTGCTTCACCGACGCCCCCGAAGGGGGACGAACCAGAGGAGCGAGGCGATGAAGCGAACAAGACGCAATCACGGGGCGGCTTTCAAGACGCAGGCGGAGTTGGCGACACAATTTAGCGTGCATCCCACCCAGATTACGGAATGGACGCCGCACTTGCTGGCGCGGGCCGTTGACGTGTTTAGCGGCACGAAGTCCACGTCGGGCGCACCGGACTCACGGTCCTGCACGCCAAGATCGGGCAGCTGGCGCTGGAGAAAGATTTTTAGAAGGAGCGCTCGTCAAAGCAGGCTTGCTGAGCGCAACGCGATGATCACGCGAACCCACGCACTACCGGTGGTGCGGCAATGCCAGCTCCTGGAACTAGCGCGCTCGACAGCCTACGTGCAGCCTCGTCCGGTATCCGCAGCTGATCTGGCGCTGATGCGCCGGATTGACGAGCTGCATCTGGCCGCTCCGTTTGCCGGAGCCCGGATTTCTCGCGACCTGTTGCGGAGAGAGGGCCACAGGATCGGGCGCAAGCGCGTCCGCACCATAATGGCCCGCATGGGCATCGAAGCGCTGTACAGAATCATACCAGCCAGCGCCATCCGGCGCATCGGGTGTATCCGTATCTGCTCCGTCATCTGGAGAGCACTCGCCCCAACCATGTGTGGGCGGCAGATATCACATATGTTCCGACGGCGCAGGGCTTTGTGTATCTCTTCGCGGTGATGGATTGGGCGAGTCGCCGCGTGTTGGCGTGGCGGCTGTCCAGCACGCTGACGACCGACTTCTGCATCGAGGCGGTCCAAGAGGCCCTGGCTAGCTATAGCACCCCGGATATCTTCAACACGTACCAAGGCTGCCAGTTCACCAGCCAGGAGTTCACGGGGCTCCTGAAAGACCATGGCAAGCAGATCAGTATGGACGGCATTGGCTGCTGGCGGGATAACGTGTTCGTGAAACGGCTGTGGAGGAGCGTGAAGTATGAGGAGATGTATGTGCGGGCCTACAACAGCATCAGCGCAGCCCGTCAGGGATTAGATCGGTACCTTGGCGTTCTACAACCAGCACAGAACGCACAGGGCGCTTGACGGCAAGACGCCAGAACAGGTGTACTACGACAACCTGACGACACGGCTCACGGCCGCGTAGTCAGAATACCGCGAGGCGCCACTTAAGGAGTGGAACATGCTGTCCAAACAACTGGGGCCACCTCTGTTCACCGGGTGGATAATTGCGATCACATTTCTGATCTTCGCACAGCCTGGTTGTGTCAGCCCATTGGCGATCAATCGCGCTGTGTTGGCGTATGATCAAAGTGTCACCAAGGCAGAGAACGAATTGCTCCTTATCAACCTCCTGCGAATGAGGGATGAGGAACCTCCACATTTTACGATCATGTCGAGCATCGCTGCCACATTCGACTTTCGGGTCAGGGGCGGACTCATCGGGCAAGCATTGCATGAGGATTTTTTCGGCATAAATGTGGGAAGCGAAGCGGCAGAGAACCCCACGGCAACCATTATCCCGGTTCAGGGAGAGGAATTCACCAGAAGAGTTTTGTTGCCTCTCGACCACGCCCGATTTGAGTTCTTGGCGCATCAACCATACCATCTATCAGCTCTGCTTCGACTGGCAGTGCGCGAGGTCGACGTGGCTGATGAGACCGCCGGCCAGCGAGTGATCGTCAACTCGCCCGGTTACCGGGAAGACTATCAGGAATTCCGTCGGCTGGTGCTCCACCTGACCTACCTATACTCAACGCACCACCTGTACATCGGTCCAATCGTGTATGAGGAGCGAATCGATCTCTCGGACAACATTCTGGACCTTGGAGCAATCATAGAGAGAAGCCTAGAACGTGGCGACCGGTTTGAGAAAAAGAAGGATGGATCGGGGTATCTGTTGACCAGAATCGTTCATGGACGAACGGTCATCACCAATTATCCTTTGGGGAGTTTAAGAAATGAGGAAAAGCGGGATTGGGACTTAAAGGTGAGGCGATTGAGAATCAACGAAATCCCGATTGATATCAAAGCCGACTCCCCTGGCGGTGACTATCCTCTACAAGCCATCCTTCGGTTGAGGGGTCTCTATGAAACGATGAGGTTCCTCGCGAAAGGGCTCGGACCAGAGGTCGAATATCAGGTAGATCCTGACCCTCGCACGGGCATCATTGCAGAACAACTTGCAGCCGCGGAGATTAATCCCGCTGGGACGTTGCTGCTCCTATAGTGGAGACAGCCCTCCAAGTAATGCGTTTGTCTCGACAAAACACAAGGGAAGGTCCTACTGGATAACGAGCGCCGAACCATCACCGATCCCTCTCGAGTCTTGGAATCGCGGAGCGTTTGCCATGCTCCACACAATGTATCAACTGAGCGTGAGCGAGGCCGTGACAAAAACCCCCTCGCCCGCGATTACCATCGCGAAGTAATGTCTCGTCACAGTTTCCAGTCGCAGGCAGCACCGGTGGTGTACTTGATCAACAATCCTCACGCCCTATAACCTAATGAGCACTATGCATCGCATCACCTTCCAACAAGACAAGATTACCTACGATGCGGAAGAGGGACAATGGCTGTATGACGTGTGCGAGGCTGCTGGAGCCTCTATCCCGTTTGCGTGCAAAGCGGGGGCATGTGGTACCTGTGCGACGCAGGTGGTGCAAGGCAAAGAGAGCTTAGGGCCCCAGAGAGCCCGAGAGATTCGGACGCTGGAAAGCAATGGTCTGGACCCTTCACAGTATCGACTCTTGTGCCTGGCAGACGTTCATGGAACGCTCACCCTGGGGGCGAGCGCACAACCACAACGCGCGACAGCCCCACTCGGTGTGTGCACGGTACGCGTCAAAGAGTATCGCCCGCTGACCTTGACGGTCTGTGAGCAGAGATTTGCAGTCGAGTCGGGGGAGATCATCTTTTCTCCCGGCCAATATATGATCTTTCATGTTCCAGGAATCGACAGGGTGATTCGGCGATCCTACTCGATTTCGTCACATTCTTCCGACCGGACACATTTCGAGACTTGTGTGCGAGCTGTTTCCGGTGGCTTCTGCTCCAATTTCATTCATCGGCTCCGCCCCGGGGATTGTATCCAGGTCGAAGGCCCTTACGGCGACTTTCGATTGGACGACGGATCACAGCGCGACATTCTGATGATTGCGACGGGAACCGGTATCGCGCCCATCAAATCCATGCTGTTGTTTCTTCTTGGGCAAACGGGCAGGCGACGTATCCGATTGTTCTTCGGGTTGCGGAATGTCTCTGACCTCTTTTATGCCAATTTGCTGAGCGATCTGAGAGAGACACACCCTTGGTTCGAACCGACCATCATCCTCTCACAACCTGACCCGATGGGATGGTCCGGATTGCGAGGTCGCGTCACAGACTTAATTAATGAACAGGTGTCTACCGACGAAGCCTTTAACACCGACGCCTACCTATGTGGAGGGCGTCCAATGATTGAGGAGGCCAAACGATTGCTGATCCATAAAGGCATGAATGTTGACCGTATACGCCACGAAAATTTCTTCTAGGGGATCGATTTTGAGGTAGACACAACGCTGTGTTGTGCTTCGTAAGTTTCCCTGTTAAGGAGACCGTTTCACAAGGGAACTTCTGACTTCTGACGCTGGTTTTCTTTCGAGACAACCCTAACCAGAGTAGAGGGCTTCTTCGGCGATCTATTCTCCCTGACGTTGTGCGACAAACTCATTGGGGTCAGGTGCCCGAGTGGGCTGTGAGGGCGACGCTGATTATAGTTGCACCGCCAGGCTTTAAGGATGTGTTAGGCCTCGGTGAGCAAGATGAATTGGTGTGCCTTCAAACATTGGTCTCACGGCAGCCCAGTGGCTGATGTCTTTCTTCAGTTGCCCGCAGTGGCATTGCCCAGTCTGCAGGTGGCAACTTACAGGCGCACGGAGGTATTCGCTCGGCCTGTCAATGATTCACTCATGGCTCATGCCACGGCGCAGAATTGGTTGTGTCTAGGCTGTTGACGCCTCTTTCGTGGTTACGGGTGTCCGCTCCGTTCGCTCACTCACCCTTTGCAGCAAGACTGGATGAGGATCTTTTAATACCGTCTTAATCCATCTCTCATCGCCGATTGTTACGCTGCTCATAGTACTTCTTAGAGGCCATACACTACAGGCGCTTTTACTTGGTGAGAGGACGACATGAAACAGCTGGTTCATCGAACCGTTTCTGCGACGAGCGCTGTCGCGCATCGGGCAGCCACAGCCTATTTCCGTTGGCCGATGACCCTGAAGAGTCACGCGATCAGGGGTCGAATGAACGAGCAAAGACAACATGGTGCGGCCGATTGTTCTTTGCAAGCGACACGGAAGGGGTTGCATCAACGTTTGCTTTCTGTACGCTCGCTCGGACTGTTCGCGGGATTGCAGGGACTCGGACAGGTACGTCAATGATACTTCACAAGGAGGGTTACACATGAGGATTAAGAGCATCCATATTGCGACAGGTGTGATGATGGGCCTTCTGTGGGCTGGCGCGGCTGCGGCTGCGGACCAGCTGGTGAACGAGGCGCCCTATGCGCATGGAGACGAGGCCAAACAGCCGAATGGCGTGATCGGGGTGTCCCTTCAGGTCGGGGCGGAGCGTATCGGTGATCCAGCGGTGCTGTATGTTGGGATGGTCCGTCCAGAGGGACCGGCTCAACAAGCCGGGCTCAGACATGGAGATGAGATCATGAGTGTCGATGGGACAGCGGTGAAGGGAAAGAGCTATGAGCAGGTGGTCAAGATGATCCGAGGAGAAGCGGGAACCATTGTGAAGCTGGGGGTCAAGGGTGAGGCAGACACTCGCGAAATTTCCATCACGCGGGTGGCCAGCGATACACTCCCGAAGGGTTCGGCGGGATCGCACGGCAGCCCAACTCGATAGGACTCGGCCCTTGCCAGCTGTTCATGGATTGCCGAGTCCCACAAAGGCCTGATTGAGGTGAAAAGCGACCTTTGCCACGGTTCGCCATTTACAGTCACACTGCCTCTAGGACAGTTGTTTGCATACCTCCTAAGGTGCGGCGAGGGCGAAGAACGCGCCGCACCATGGACCTTGGCAAGCGTCACAATGAAGAGAAGGAGAACAATCTCGCGCGGCTCGAACTGCTGTTGCGATTGGAAGAAAACTTCAGAATGTGCTTGGAGCCGACTCACATGATTCTGCTCCAAGCTGGCGCGCTCCTCTTCCTCAGTCGTTATGCGGAGGCCAAATTGACGGACGACGCAACCCTGCTAGGCCTGGGGCACCCGGCAGTGACTGTGCTGGTAACAGCCTTGGAGAAAAATGGCTGGATGACCAAACGCCACACTGGGAGACTCCCATGCTCTTCGTGCTGCGGCCCTCCCCTCAATTTCCTGTGCATTGCATCGTCATGGACAACGCGGGTCCGATTCAAGGCCGCGGCGTGATGTGAATCTCTCGTCTACTGGCTGGCCACTCTCTGGTGATTTACCCAAGAGGCCAGGGGACACGATCTCGTTGACCGTCACGCGACCGAAGAAGCAACGGATCGAAATCCCTGAAGCAGCCGTGCGGTGGTCGAGAGGGCGGGAGTTTGTCGTGGAAAATATCTTGATAGAGTCGAAGTCCGTGCGCGGCTTCAGCATTACGTTAAACGGTCGGTCCGGGAACCAGCGGAGATTGCCCAGTGATTCACGATCGGCCCATACCTTTCCGATTCGCTCTAGCACTTGTGCTGTCAATTGTTTGTCTCGTCCTGCCTGCGTGGGCGGATTTTGAAACCGCCATGGATGCGTATAACCGTAAAGATTACGCGACAGCCTTGCGTGAATGGCAAGCGCTGGCCGATCAAGGAGAAGCAGATGCGCAGGACTTCCTCGGGACGCTGCATTTCAAGGGATGGGGCGTAGCGCAGGATTACACGAAGGCACAACAGTGGTGGGAGAAAGCCGCCGCGCAGGGAAGCGCGAGTGCGCAGAGCGATCTCGCACTGCTCTATGCCAACGGGCTGGGCGGATCTCAGGACTTAGTCCAGGCCTACATGTGGTACAGCCTGGCGGCAGGAAACGGATACGAAATTGCGACCGGCGGCCGCAATGATCTGGCCAAACAGATGACCCCTGCCCAGATCGCCGAGGCGCAACAACTGGCGCGGGAGTGGAAGTCGTTAAAGAAATGAGCGGCCATGACTTACCGAGAGTCTTATGAAACGATGGCTTCCGACCACATTCCTATTGCGGAGTAGTGGCCCTTCGTATGTGGACTGGAAGGGCGAACACTATTCCGGATTGGTTTTCGCCCTTAAATTGTTTTCCTCATACCAGCCCACTGGGTCGAACTTCAGCTCATCGATTATTATTGGCAATGATTTGCGCAGCGAGTGGCGCGGCTCCCAGCCGAGAAGCGTGCGGGCGCGGGAGATGTCGAACGCATAATGGTCGTCAGACAGATCGATCATCCACGGCTTGAGGAATGGGTCTGCGCCGGGCAACAAGCTCTGGAGCCAACAGCCAAGCTTGGCCAATGGCTTGGGAATGTGATACGTCTTCCATTCTTTGCCGTGAAGCTGCCGGCTGATGGCGCGTTGTAGCTCATCGTAACTGAGCGTTTCCGATTCGCCGATGAGCAGCGTCGTTATTTGAGGTAGTTCCTTGCGATGTTCGACGGCGAGCACCAACGCCTCGACCATATCCTCCATATGTAGGAAAGCTACTCCATGCGTGATGTCGCCGGAAAAAATACGGCCGATGAACCGCTTTTCGTAAATGCGCTTGATCTGCTGTGCGAGGGGGATCGAATGGCAGCGATCGTTGTACACGGCACCGATGCGCATGAGCACCACCGGTATGTCACCCCTCTCCCGCAAGATCAGTTGCTCCGCTGTGACCTTCGACTTGGGGTAATCCCATTTCGGCTCGAGTGGCCAATCTTCGTTGAAATGTTCTCCCGGTTCGCAAGGCGCATGCGCGAGCATGGTGCTGGCAAATATGAACTGCTCGACCTCAAAGTCGCGCAGCCCGCGCAGCAGCCGTTCGGTGCCGCGCACGGTGACTTGTTCGTACAGGGGACTCGACTCACTTGCGAAACTATAGTACGCCCCAAGATGAAGAATTGAAGCAATCCGCTTTTGCCCGAGCCGACGAACTTCGTCCAACGCTGTGTAGACGCTCTCGTCCGAACTGAGATCGCACGCGATGACGTGTGCGGTCTTGGGCGGCGGATGAGAAGGCTTTTTGCGGTCGAAGCCCATCCCCGTGTAGCTCTCTCCAACGCGATCAAGGAACGCGCTGCCGATCAGCCCACTGCTGCCGGTAATAATCAATGTTTCCAAATCTGGTTCAACTGTCGGTGCGTTCCTCATACCTCCCCGGTGCTTTCATTCGTCTCGTGCAGGCCCGACTGTTGCCTGCACGCCAATGACAGCAGCAACGTCTTGGTCTTTGGTGGCCTGCCGCTGGCTCTTGAGCCAGTGGCCACTCCATGCACCGACCGATCTGGCGAAAATGCTTCCTGGCACCTTATTACCGGCACAGTGAAGATCTGTCTCGGAACAGGACTCACGTCATTTTTTTATGGGGCTGCGCTTCAGCTTATCTTCATCACCCCTGTGACCAAGTTGCCCGCCGATTCTCTTACCAGAAGCGTCGCCTGCTACGCCTTGCAGCTTATCTTCATCGCCTCTGTGACCAGATTGACCGCCCATTCTCTTGCCAGAAGCGTCGCCTGCTATGCCCTGCAGCTTATCGTCATCACCCCGGTGACCGGATTGACCGCCGATCCTCTCACCAGATTTGCCAAGTTGCATATCGTCTGCAGCCAGAGCCGCAGTACCAGACAGACCAAGGCACAGCACGAAAGCACAAGACAGGACCCCGACGACTTTAGGAATAGATGACATGGCAACCTCCTCGGTTAAATGTGAGAACACACACATCTTTTTATATAATGAACTCATCGTTTAGTGTTCACGTAGGCTCAGGACCGGTTAAGAGGGCTAAATCAGTCCTTCTCTTTCTTCTCTTCCTTCAGCACCATCATGCCCTGCGCTTTACTGGCATTGAGGTCGGCCTCCGGCACTTTCTTATGCACCAGGTTCTGATGGCAATCGATGCAGGTGGCCCCCTCCGTTTCCATCTTCTTGTGTGCAGCTTTGGCCGAGGCGCCAGGCGGCTTGGTATTCTTGTGGCACTCCCGGCAGGTGACGCTGTCCCAATTCTTCAGGGACATGCGTGCGTAGTGAGCCATAATCTGCCGGCGCTCGTTGAATTTCTCGACCGTCGAGTAGTCATACTTCATCTCCGCGAGCACGGCCCGCGTCCCGTCATACACGTGCGTCCACAGGGCCAGATGGAAGTTGCCCAGGCCCTGGGGGACGTGGCAATCCTTACAGCCCGGATCGGCCCCGAGCGCGCCATAGTGCGAGGACTTCTTCAGCTCCTCATACGGGTAGGTCTGGGAATGGCAGCTCACGCAGAACTCGGTCCTAGAGAGGGCGTGCTCCCCACCGAAGACCACGGCGATGGCTCCGACCATAATCAGTGCGCCGACAAGCAAGGCGCCGCCGGACAGGCTCAGGTATTGCCGTAATTTTCCTGCCATGATCCCTCCTTGTCTATCGCAGCCGAGTTGGCCGTACACTGGAAATCCTCATGGAATGTGAAGCAATGCGATTACTAACCATTCGTGTTCGTGCTCGAAACAGTCATCACATCTTCATGCTCTCGTCGGATAGTAAGGTTTTTGCTGTGATCATCTAGTCTCATTGCCTCACCGCGTCGACCGTCTACTTCTGCTGGGCCTGGCTTTCGAGCCCCCGTGCACAGCGAAAGCCTGTCCCATGAGTCTGCAGCGCGAATCCGCCGCGCCCGCGCGCCGTCGTCGTGATGTCCGAGATCGGGCTATGCCACGATCCCCCACGAATTGATCGGACCACGCCTTTTTTCTCAGGACCCTGCGGATTCCGATCCGGCGCATGCTGGTAGTATTCGGCGTCATACCAATCCTGCACCCACTCTCGAACATTACCGGACAGATCTTTTACCCCGTAGGGTGAGTCGCCACCAGGTAAGGATCCAGCCGGGTGCAATGTGTGCTCCTCCTCCCACTCACGGTCAAAGTTCGCCCGCTTCGACGTCGCTGGTTCATTGCCCCAGGGGAAGAGGCGGCCATCGGTGCCGCGAGCAGCCTTCTCCCATTCCGCTTCCGTCGGGAGCCGTTTCTTGGCCCAACTGCAATAGGCCTTGGCGTCGTACCAAGTGGTCTGCACGACCGGAAGCTGTTCGATCCCCTTCACGGACAGGAGCGGGCCGGTGCCATAGGGATTCGGAGGGCTTCGATGGCCCGTGGCCGCGACGAACGCCAGAAACCGCGCATTCGTCACTTCGACTTGATCGATGGCAAAATCATCGAGGTACACAGATCGCTGCGGCCTCTCATCTGCACGGCCTGTTCCTTCTGGATTTCCCATCAAGAACTCTCCAGACGGAATTGTCACCATGACAACCGGGTCAACCTCTTTGGCAACCGGCGGTGCTGCGACGACAGGCGCGATGGCGACGGCAGAGGCAAGGGCCATCATCGCAACAATCGCGCGCCAGCGAGTTCTTCTTCTCTTGAGGCCGTGTGTCATTTCTTCTGCTCCTTGCTCCCCTCGATGGCTTTGGTGGTATGGACCTTCACCTGGCTCACGAGACGCTGCACCTCTCGCTCGTCTCCCCGCTCAGCTGCCTCCTGCGCCTGAGTGATGAGGGTTCTTGCTTCATGCAGGTGCTCTTCGATTTCGGCCTGCAGGGCAGGCGAAGCGACCGTTCCGCCTAACGCCGCGCGATGGTAGATCTCCCACGCCTGGTCCACTTCATGCTCGGCCTGATGCACCGCCTGCGCGTTCTCTGGGCGTGGATGGCGATTTGGATCGATAGGATCAGCCCGGAGGGGTGAAGCTCCGAGTAGCGCGATGAGGACAATCCCTGGGAGCAGAATCTTGTCGTGTATCATCTGTGCGCCTCCGTCACGATCAAACCATTAACAATAACCGTTGTTATCGTCTTCTACGGCCGCTTCATCGATTGCTCAATCAACTGTCGAAGCTCCAGGAGTTCCACATTCTTTGGGTCAATGGCCAGTCCCTGGGCGACGGCATGTTGGGCCTCCGCAAACCGCTCTCGTCCCATTTCGACGTATGCCACGATGGAGGCATCTTTGATTTGCTCATCGATTTCGGAGGGGGCGGTTTTGGCACAGCGGAAACCCAAGCCCACTCCGTAGCTGTTATTGAGCGGGTGATTCCAGAACCGGTGCGTCGCCTTGGCCGTGCCTTCTGGCGCGATCCAGGATCCGCCACGAATAACCCGCTTTTCACCAATCGTGAGCCGGTCCACATAGGTGCCGGTGCCTCCAATCCATACGGATTTTGCCGGACCGGTTGGATTCACCATGGTTTCAAACTTTCCATAGTAGCGGGGGTCATACCAGTCAGCGACCCACTCGAAAACATTGCCGGCCATGTTGTAGAGACCGTAATAACTGGCTCCATCTAGATAGGAATCCACCGGCATGGTGGCGTCGTGACTTTTGCCATAGTTGGCTTTAGCTGGATCGAAGTCATTGCCCCAGGGGTAGAGGTTGCCATCGGGACCACGAGCCGCCTTCTCCCATTCCGCCTCCGTCGGAAGGCGTTTGCCGCGATATTCACAGAAGGCTGTGGCATCCTCCCAATTCACTCCGACCACCGGCTGTTGCGGCTTGTTCAAGCGGGGATCGTCCCAGTAGGCCGGGGCCGGATGGCCTTTCGTCTTAACGAACTCGCCATAGTCCTTGTTCGAAACTTCATACGTATCCATGAGGTATGAGTCCAAGAACACCATATGCGCTGGACCTTCGTCACGTAACGCCTCGGCCGACCAAGGTGCCTTCATTCGTCGGTCGTACGGCGTAGGTTTTTTGCCGGAGTCCGCAGGCTCTTCCTTGTCGAGCCCCATCATCGATCCCCCTTGCCCGATGTACCGCATGTCTTTCGGGATCAAGGGCTCCTCCGCACGGACTGGTGGAGGCAATAGTAAGAATCCCGCCGCCAGTGTCGCGATCACAATGGTATGTGCCGTATGCATTGCGGACCCTCCTCACAAGTTAGTAGTCTGATAGGGACGACTGCGTCCTCTCCTCCGCTATGCGCCGTCCAGTTCAGCGGCGGTGTGGCGCCGCCGGCTGCCCATTCGGTATCGTCGCTGTATCGAGACCTCTCACTTCACGCAATGCTGCTTGTGCGATTCCCTGCAACATCCCACTAAACACAAACTGGTGCGGTATGTAGAGCGTATACCAATAGATCTGCCCGATCAGTCCCACAGGATCAAAGATCGCGGTCTGCCGGATCGTTGTTGAAGAGCCTGTGCCAGTCACCTCGAACTCTAGCCACGCCCGCCCGTACAAATGCATCTCGGACTTGAGCCTCAGGCGGCGGTTCGGTTCAATCGCCTCAACGCGAAACGAATCGACCGTATCACCAACCTGCAGGGTCGTGGAAGAAGGCCGTCCGCGTCTCAACCCTACACCTCCTTCGAGCAGGTCGATGAAACCTCGCACCCGCCACAGCCAGTTCCATGCGTACCAACCATTGTCACCGCCGATTCTCTCAATGCATTTGAAGGCGACTTCGGGCGGCGTTTCGACGGTCATGGTCCGTGAATCGACCAGACGCGTGCCGAACTGCACGCCCCCCCACGACTGCAACTTTCCCGATGAGGAAAGCGCATCGGACCAGCGCGTGGCCGCGAAATGCTTCTCTTCATGAGCTAGGGCTCGGCGAATTGCCTCATCGATTCCCACCGGACGTACCGAGAAGGTTGTGAGCGCGACATTATCCCGGACCACCGTGACATGGACGATGCTCTCAATAATCGCTCGTCCGATGCGGGCGTAGAGCGGCGTGATCAACCCAAGCCACAGTGCGGACAGCCAAGGGGTGAGGACCGGCACGGGGATGATCAGAGGTTTGAGCCCACGTTGACGCCCATAGGCACGCATCATCTCTGCGTAGGATACCTTGTCGGCACCGCCGACTTCGTATGTTCGGTATTGGGAGATGGAAATCCGAAGCGCTTCCACCAGGTAGTCCAGCAAGTCGTCGATCGCGATGGGCTGCGTTTTTCCCTTGCACCATTTTGGTGTGACCATGATCGGGAGGCGTTCCACCAACGCGCGAACCAGCTCAAACGAGGCGCTGCCGGAACCGATCACGGCTGCTGCACGAAACTCGAGCACCGGCAGGCCCGACTGGCGCAAGACGTCTCCGACCTCGTGCCGGCTGCGCAGATGTGCCGAGAGTTCCTCGTCATCGCTGCCCAAGCCTCCCAGATAGATGAGGCCTTTGACACCCGCTGCCTTCGCCGCCTCGCCGAAGTTCCTCGCCGCCTGACGGTCCGTTTCTTCAAACGAGCCGGTCGAACTCATGGAGTGCACCATGTAGTAGGCCACGTCGACTCCGCGCATCGCGGAGTCGAGACTCGTTCGGTCAAGGACATCACCCCCGACAACTTCCGTTGATGCACCGACCTTCGGCTTGAGAACTTCTGGACGTCTGGCCAGGCAACGCACGCGGTACCCCTGATTTTCCAATGAGCGAAGGAGGCGCCCGCCAACGTACCCGGTGGCGCCTGTGAGGAAAATGAGAGACTTCTCCGGAACTGCCGCCTGGTTCGCCGTCGATTGACTCGCCACCATGGTTTCAGACGTATTCACTTCAGACCTCCCGTCGCGACTCGGGCCTCGGAGGGGGCGCGATGCCACCCCCCTTGCCCGTCCTTTAACTAGTTCTTCTTCATCGTCTTCTTCATCGCATTCTTGATCAGATCGCGGGTCGCCTGGTATTCCATATTGCTAGGGTCCGCAGCCAACGCCTTCTCGATGGAGGCCATCGCATCGGCATTCTTTTCAGCACCCATCGCGACTAATGCCTGAATGAACGCATCGCGGCCTGCTTGCATGGCGTCATCCGAAACCTGCTGGACTGATTTCGCACAACGGAACCCCAGGCCGACCCCATAGGAGTTATTCTCTGGCTGATTCCAGAACCGGTGGCTCGTGTGGAGGGAGGTTGCCGGCGCGAGCCAGGAACCGCCGCGCAGTACCCTCACTGGGCCTTGATTGGCAAAGTTGTAGCCCTTCTCGGCGCCAGGTGGATTCAAGGCAGGGCTCTCCTTATAGTATTTCAAGTCATACCAATCCTGGACCCATTCGAAGACATTCCCGGCCATGTTGTAGGCCCCAAAACCGCTGACTCCTTCTGGATAGGAATCGACGGGGGTCGTACGGCCAATGTTCTGCCCATAGTTGGCTTTCTTCGGGTCGAGTGTATGTCCCCAGGGATAATGGTTGTCGCCTTCCGGACCCTTAGCTGCTCGCTCCCATTCTGCTTCCGTCGGAAGCCGCTTGCCTTCCCACTTGCAGAACTCGCTCGCATCATTCCAATCTACGCCCACCACCGGCTGATCGGGCTTGCTGAGTCGAGGATCGTCCCAATAGGCCGGGGCCGAATGACCGGTGGCTTTCATAAATTCTTTGTACCGCTTATTCGACGCTTCAAACTTGTCGATCATATAGGCATCGAGCACGACCTGGTGCTTGGCCTCATCTGAATGTTCGTTGCTCCCCATGGTGAACTCGCCCTTTGGGATCGGCACCATGGTCTTATCGTCCGCCGCTGTTGCGACGGAGACGGCTCCTGCCATCAATGCCAGCCCCAATCCGACCTGAAGCACTCTGTAACTTCTCATGTGACTCCCCCCTTGGTTTAGGAACGCCAGGACCACCCTGGTTGGTTGACAACGGTAGTGGATCGATTCGGAATAGCATGCTCACATTTTGCCAAACAAAACTGTTCAGTAGTGAACAGTTTCCAATTGAGTCCGTGCGCCCTAAAATCAGTTGCGAAATTTACATACGGTGACATAGCGGAATTCAAAGTGACCCCTTGCAATGACAACACTTCTATCGACTTTCCATCACACAATTGCTCGGCAATATCTTCTTCGCACGCTCGGCAATCATTGGCTCTTGCCCAAGCTGCCGATTGAGCAGAATCACGGAATCGACAACCTCACCACACTGCACACAGCGTTTCGCCGCAAACTCAGACTCGCCCATGTTGCCGAGTACATCCAGGCAGAAGTCCTGCACCATGAGTCCACCGCATCTGTGGCACGTCGACCCATGTTGAACTGCGGAAAAGTCTGTGTGATTCCCAGGCTGTTCACCATTCTTTTTTTCCGCAAATGCTCTTGCCATGATCAGCTCCATAGGTTGAGTGTTTAATGTTTGCAGCAAGTATGTCTAATGTATAAACAAATTTGTCAAATGTGTCAATAGTTATTGTTATTAATATTTGACAAACATTGAACATCGTAATACAATCAGATCGTAAATATGAATACTCATAGAATTCACATAGTTGCGAAACTGACGGGTCTCTCGAAAGATGTCATTCGCGTTTGGGAGAGACGATTTGGGCTTGTCAAACCTTCACGGAGCTCCAATCGCTATCGAGAATATAACGACGAAGAGGTCGCCCTCCTTCGCTTTGTGAAGGCTCTGATGGAGCAAGGCGCAACAATTGGTTCCCTCGCCGTGGAGGGACACGATGCGCTTGTCGCTCGCATGCGTCTCGCGACTCCAGTCTCCGCAGAGGATCGGAAGCCTCATGAGCGCCTGTTAGACCATTTGATGGGATCGCTTGATCCGCTCGATAAGGCGGGATTCGAACGCAGACTGAACGGCGCCGTGGCCGTCATTCCCTTTGAAGAAGCTGTCCAGCGGATTTTGCTCCCACTGCAACAACGAGTCGGAGAGCTGTGGCACCGAGATCAATTGAATACTGCCGTTGAACATTATGTGACGAAGATCGTCCAACAGAAGTTGTTTTCGGTTATGAATCAACTTTCGGTGAATGAATTCGGGCCACGAATTCTGATCGCCTGTCCGGAAGGCGAAACCCATGAGATCGGGGCCCAAGCCGTGGCCTACATCGCCGCGACCAAAGGGTGCCACGTGTATTACCTCGGCCCGAACCTTCCGAGTGCAGACCTCGTCACTTTCTGCGAGACGATCAAGCCCGACCTTGTGCTGCTCTCGCTCACCGAGGTAAGACCCGAGGCCCTGGCACTCCAACAACTCAAGGAGCTTGAGCTATTGGCTACCCGCTGGTCTGTGGCTGTCGGCGGCCAGGGGGCCCGTGCCATAGGGGATCGCCTGCGTGAGACCACAATCGAACTGCTCGACGATCTCACCGCACTCCACCACCGCCTGACCATTCTTCTTTCCACCCACACACACGCCGCTCGTTCCCGATAAAGAACTCACGCAGCCGCATGATGTGTGCTGTTCTTCCGCAAAGGTTACAGGTTGACCTCCTGATCTAACGCGCACTCCGCTTTCAACACTCTGACAGGATTCTGAGACAGGGCTCTCCCTTGCCTTCGGGGACTCATTCGCCCTAAGACCCTGTATTAAAATTTCGCAAGTAGAAGACTACTGGCAAGGAAGAAGCCCGCAAAACGCCGCGAAATGGGTCCTGGTACTACCGCCCCTTCCCCTATACGCGAGCGAAGGGTGAGTTAGGACCTTCGACTTAAAGTGGGCGGCTCGCTTCTTCCGATGTGATCCTAATTTGAGACGACACGCGCGTCCCTCTGTGCCAATATGAGTGGGACACGTTGCCTCTCTTCAATTAGAGTAGCGGGCGGAGGAGACGCACCCCATCATGCATGCTGAGAAGAAACGCGAGAGTCGAGGAGTTGAAGGCGCTCGCCGGGCGACGGCGAGGCCCATCGACGAGTCCCCCGTAGCAGCTGCCGCACCCCACCCCGTCGGAATCGTCCCGCCGGACCCCGAGGTGGTGGCCAGGCCGACACGGCGACGGTTCACAGCGGAGGAGAAACTGCGCATCCTGAAATTGGCCGATGCGTGTACCGCGGTGGGCAGCCTGGGGGCGCTGCTGCGCGCCGAAGGACTCTACGCCTCAAACCTCACGACATGGCGTC
>JBGTMB010000227.1:0-6847 GCA_041743755.1 Nitrospiraceae bacterium
TGTGGTGGTCCCAACGGGATTTGAACCCGTGTTTAAGCCTTGAGAGGGCTCCGTCCTAGGCCAGGCTAGACGATGGGACCAGATCATCAATGATGAGGAAGCGAACGAATACAGTAACACGGGAGCTTTTCACTTTTCAATCCATTCTCAACGATTCTGATCAGTATTCATGCCTCTGCACCACTGGCCGACTCACGACTTGACAGCGACTGTGGTATGGCCTACCTTGCGGAAAGTATACGAGGCGGGCCGCTGAATGAGGGGAGACTTCGGTCGGTGGCCTTCTCTTGAATCGCAGACTCATGGTGGAACATGAACAACTCACTCCAAATCAAAACTATCGGCATCACAGACTCTCCGGAACTGATCGACATTGAGATGCCCGAACAGGGCCTTGAGCTCTACGTTGGCTCGAATGTGTTTCGAAACACAAACGGCGTCGTCAGGCTTCAAGGTAAAGAACAGATGGTATTGGAAACACAACCCCAGCCATTGGCGTTACTCTTGACGATGGATTTATACGATGAGCAAGGAACCCGCGTCGGCCATATCAGACGGAATGCACTCTCGGCACATAGCACGGGCCGCTTCACCATCAACGTAAAGGCCAGCGGCGAGGCAACTCCAGGCGATCCTCCTTCAGTCACCGTAGCAGACCGAGCAACGGGACATACGGTCCTCGAAGCCTGTCTCATGCAGAAAAGAAAAATTCGCATAACCTCGGGGCGCTTCTGTACCCATAAGGGTGAAGTTGTCACTGTCAGTCCACACTACTGCCGTATTGGCACCGGCCTCACGATGTTCGGCGATGTTGCGGAAAGTCGCGGCAATGCGGCTGTAATCGGATAATCGGCTTCCAGGAAACTCCAGCTTCCATTCACGCGTGCCCGTCTCTCCACAATCGAAAGCGGCGTGATCGCCGCACCCCCCTGACGCCTTGTTGAAAAACACATCCTTTTTGACAAGACCAAGGACTTCCGTACAATGGCAGGTATGTCAGACATCGTGAAACCAAGCGTGCAAGCCTTCTTGGTCTGTGATCAGGTCATTGAGGATAGTGTCACCAAGAAGAAAAGCCTCATCGGTCTCTTTACGCATTTACAGGCCGTGAGCTTTCCTTTTCAACACTCACAAATGGGGCTGTACTTCTGCCTCACTGATGCCGAAGGGACCTATCACTTCGACATCGATTTGACCTATCTCAACAGTGAACAACTCGTCTGCCGGGCCACCCTTCCCAATATTGTCATCGGCGACCGCCTTCAAATTTCCGATTTCGGGATAAACATCCCTTCCCTGATCTTCCCCACTCCTGGGCGGTACGAGTTTCGCCTACGCATGGAAGGACACCTCATCGCGCAGAAAGATTTCAGTGTGATGCAGATGCCGACCCATCAAACCGCGTAGTGTTCGGTTCGTTCCATTATCCTTCCTCATCCGATTAAGCCCTTCTCCCGTCCACCGCTCTTATGGTAGAACAGCGCGTCACCAGTTGGCTCGCAGGTATGCTTGCTACAACGGAGTCCTTGCTCTATCGTGTTTGAATCGAGTAACGCGTCAAACTTTATCCGCGACATCGTGGCCGCTGAATACGCAAACGGCAAACACGGTGGTCGAGTGGTCACGCGATTCCCACCTGAGCCCAACGGCTATCTTCATATCGGCCACGCGAAATCGATTTGCCTGAACTTCGGCATCGCGAACGATAACCCAGATGGCTTGTGCCACCTGCGGTTCGACGACACCAATCCGACCACCGAAGATCCTGAATATGTCCAGGCCATTCAAGACGACGTTCGATGGCTGGGGTTCGATTGGCACGAGAAGATGTTTTTTGCTTCTGATTATTTCGAACAACTGTACGACGTGGCCCTCCGGCTGATTCGCAAGGACAAAGCCTATGTCGATGACCTCACGGCGGAGGAGATGCGCACCTATCGCGGCACCCTGACTCAGCCAGGAATGAACAGCCCTTCGCGTGGTCATTCCGTCAATGAAAACCTAGACCTCTTTCGACGCATGCGAGACGGGGAATTTCCTGACGGCACCCGCGTCCTTCGAGCCAAAATCGACATGTCGTCACCCAATATCAACCTGCGCGACCCGGTCCTCTATCGCATCAGACATGCGCCGCATTATCGAACAGGGAATACCTGGTGTTTGTACCCGTCCTATGACTATGCGCACCCGCTTTCCGATGCGCTTGAGGGAATCACGCACTCAATCTGCACCTTAGAATTTGAAGATCACCGGCCGCTCTACGATTGGGTGGTCGAGCAGGCTGAAATGCCACACCGGCCGCAGCAGATTGAGTTTGCTCGCTTAAACTTGACCAATACCGTCATGAGCAAACGGAGACTGCTCGAGTTGGTTGAAAAGAAACTGGTGAGCGGGTGGGATGACCCACGGCTGCCGACGATCAAAGGCCTGCGTCGACGCGGGTATACCCCTGAGGCGATTCGGGCCTTCTGCGACCATATCGGCATAGCCAAGCGTGCGGCCATCGTCGAGATGCAGCTGCTCGAACATTTTGTTCGCGAAGATCTGAACAAGCGATCGTCGCGAGTGATGGCCGTATTGCGTCCGCTCAAAATCATCCTCACCAATTATCCCGAGGGCCAGTCCGAAGAATTGGAAGCCGTTAACAATCCTGAGGATGCGTCCGCAGGAACGAGGAACGTTCCCTTTTCACGCGTGCTCTATATTGAGCAAGACGATTTCCGCGAAAATCCGCCCAAACAGTTCTTCCGGCTTGCCCCAGGACGTGAGGTACGGCTCCGCTATGCCTATATCATCACATGTGTCGGAGTGACCAAAGATCCGCAGACCGGTGAGATTACCGAACTCCAGTGCACCTATGATCCCACAACTAAGAGTGGCGCATCTCAGGAGCAGCGCAAGGTCAAGGCTACCATCCATTGGGTCTCGGCGGCTCATGCGGTGAAAGCGGAAGTCCGACTCTACAACCCGCTCTTGGTCACGGATCTGGCAAAGGTGCCGCCAGACCACGATTGGACAACCTACCTCAACCCCAATTCCTTGGAGCGAATCACAGGTTGCCTGGTTGAGCCCAGTTTGCGGCAGACAGAGCCCGGCACGCGATATCAATTCGAACGCCTGGGATACTTCTGTGCCGATCCTGATTCGGCCTCCGGCATACCGATATTCAACCGCACAGTGTCACTCAAAGATGCGTGGGCGAAGATGGAAAAAACTCAGCCGCCCAAGTAGTACACCGGTACGTTCTCTCGTTGGCCGCCCCCAATATTCCTCCCTCTGGCCCTCTGTCATACCGTTTCCAAGTTTTACTTTACCGTGGCGCTGGGATTGCTACACTTATCGGGGCACGAGGTGTCGGTATAACGAACAACCTCGAATCGTATGGAGGATCGCATGATAGAGTGTCGAGAATATCCACGAATCCCCGTTGATATGCAGGTGTTCTTCTCCAGCACCAACAAGACAAACATTTGCGAAGGCACCATGTTCGATTTGTCTGCCCGTGGGTGCGCCGTCACCAGCATGTCGTCAGTTCAGCCCGGCTCAGCGGTGAGAATTCTCATCAGGGCGACCGATCTGGGTTCGCCCATTACCATCGAATCCGCCGCGGTTCGTTGGAGTGGAAGCGGGGAGTTCGGCGTCGAATTTCTCGGTCTCTCGGAGATCGATCAGCGCCGGTTGCAGCGATTATTGGAAGCCTCCATCGTTAGGCGTTAGCCTCTATTGATCCCCTGATCGATTTTCAGTCTCAGCATAGTATAATACCGGCATGACCTGCCCCCTCTGTCGCCAGCCCAGCACCTGGGAAAGCAACCCTTGGCGCCCCTTCTGCTCAGAACGATGTCAGATGACCGATCTCGGGTCTTGGGCAACGGAACAATATCGGATACCAGGTTCCACGCTCAACACACATACCTCGTTTCCTGACTCGTCCGACGGGGACGACGGCACGGAGAGACAGCCACATAGTTAGCCAACTTCAGCGGCGGCGCATCACAGTCGTTGACCCCAGCCTCCTTCGCAGGTTTCAGGGTTGGCAAGCCCACGGATAACTTGATAATGTGGGCACGGAATTTTTATCTCCCCACGATGTATATAGAATATGTCGATGGAATATTCCTCATGGCGCCAATGTCACAATAGTCTCAGGATGCTTAAAAAGGCCGTCCAGCAAGGCCGCAGCGAGCGAAGAGGCGAGGCGTACGCTTCGGTACGTTGAGCCTCTGAGCGACGCGAGAACGTCGCTGGCGGATTTTTTCAGCATCCTGCCAGGCCCTCTCACAAGGAGCACAAACCATGCTGTCGACCCAAGGCTATGCCGCGATGACCGCCAAGGCTGCACTGCAACCCTTTTCGTTCGAGCGGCGCGATGTCGGCCCTCATGACGTGCTTATCACGATCACCCACTGCGGCATCTGCCACTCGGATATTCATCAAGCCCGCGACGAATGGGGCGGATCGATTTTCCCCATGGTGCCGGGCCATGAAATTGTCGGCACCGTAGCTAGAATCGGGTCTGCGGTGAGCAAATTCAAGACGAGCGACTGCGTAGGCGTCGGCTGCTTCGTCGATTCCTGCCGTACATGTGGACCCTGTCGAGAGGGGTCAGAGCAGTATTGCGACGCTGGCATGCTCCTCACCTACAGCGGTCGAGACAAAGACGGCCGGCCTACGCAAGGCGGTTACTCCACACAGATCGTCGTCGATGAAAATTACGTGTTGCGGATTCCCTCAGCCCTGTCGCCTGCCGGAGCAGCCCCACTCTTATGCGCGGGCATTACCACGTACTCCCCGCTTCGCCACTGGGGCGTCGGTAAATATCACAAACTTGCGGTGGTGGGATTAGGGGGGCTCGGTCATATGGCCGTAAAGATTGCCAAGGCGATGGGCACTGAGGTCACAGTCTTGAGTACATCAGAAAAAAAGCGACATGATGCGATACGATTAGGCGCTACTGAGTTCGCGCTCACTACGCAACCCGATACCTTCACGCGACTACAACGCCGTTTTGATTTCATCCTTGATACCGTCTCCGCCTCGCACAACTACAACGAGTACGTGAATCTGTTAAAAACCGACGGGACCATGATTTTGGTGGGCGTCCCGGACAAGCCGACGCTACTGGAACCGTTCCCACTCATTCTGCATCGCCGCCGCATTGCCGGGTCGGTGATCGGGGGTATTCGTGAAACCCAAGCGATGCTTGATTTCTGCGCCACGCACAAGATCGAGTCCGATATTGAAGTGATCCCGATCCAGCAAGTGAACGAAGCTTACGAGCGAATCCTCAAAGGCGATGTGCGCTTTCGATTTGTGATCGATCTGGCGTCGTTGAAATAGCGAGCAGGATGGTTCGGGAAAGTGGCTGGGGGACTAGGAATCGAACCTAGGTAGTCAGATCCAGAGACCTGAGACTGAGAGTGAGCAAGAATGACTGAGAGCGATGCTTACTTAAGGATATGGAGAATTTGGCCATTCGGCTGTAAGATCAGCGATGATTGAGCACCATCAACCGTCACGTACTCATGCTGGCCGTGAAAGATTGGGAAACTGACCAGAAACCCTGTTTCGGGGATCAAATTCCTTCCAGAAGAACGCCGGACACGATTTCTTAGCGATGGGGAATTAACCCAGCTTGAAAGAGTCATGCCTGTCCAAAACTGGAAGCTGGTGGCTTTTGCCATCGAGACGGGCTTGAGGAGGGAAGAACAGTTTCGCCTGAGGTGGGATCAGGTTGACCTGGAAGCAGGCATTGTGACCATTCCGCTGCCTAAGGGCAGAAAAATTCGGCATGTGCCCTTGAGCGATGGCGCCCAGGCTATTCTGAGATCACAGGACTCCTTCATACGGTCTCCGTGGGTATTTCCCAACCCGAAGAATCCTCTCCACTCCTGGAATCCCCAGAGCTTCGTGAACCACGTCTTTTCACCAGCCCTGGCGAATGCGGGGCTTCACGGGGTATGCTGGCACACCCTCAGGCAAACAGCAGCTATCCGACGCGTCATGGCAGGGTGGATTTGGTATCGGTAAAGGAAATTCTAGGGCATAGGGATATTCAAACTATGCTGAGGTATGCACACTTGACCCCAGGACATCTCAGAGATGCAATAAACAAGGGTGGCGTAGTGAAGAGTGACCCAATAGCCCATGCCGGACATTCAACCACCTCCATTGAGAAATGTGTTGATAAGCTCTTGAAGGCACATTCAAAAGAGTTCTACAATGCGCGACGCTCTTAAAGTTTTTCCACAGAAAAGTCAGTATCAAGCATGTCGCTAATAATTCCCAAATCAGATTATCCAGCATTAAGCAAGTTGGTACATCTCGCAGAGGCAACTGCAAAATCTCTTCTTAAGGCTCTCCAGAAAGAGCCTCCTGCCTTGTATTTACGTCTGCTGTCGAATCGGATTTCACAAAAAATAGGAATCAGCGGGCCGGAGACACATGAACTATTGGACGTGATCGCAAAGCTTTTTTCAAGTTATAAGAAGATGGGGTGGAAGCTTGACGAGTTTCTACATGTCCTTCGGCAGACGTTAGCGGAAGCTAATATTCCTGACCTAACCTTTACTGAAGATGGGTGGAAAACTCGCAAGAGTTTCCTCAGCAAATTACTTGAGTGCGAGGACTCCGTTGGTGTTACCGCAAAAGCTCTGAGTGTAATGGTCGATCATGCAAGGGCATTCAGAGACGCAAGAATTTTAACAGGGCGGTTTCAAGTTCCAAGTGCAACGGGTGAATGATGGCGCAGGTGCGCATAGACTTCCAGAGGTGTGGCAAAGTCGAGACATTTCCTCGGGCGCGTGTTCAACCGATGGGCGATGGCGTTCAACTCACGTTGGGTGTA
>JBGTMB010000228.1:0-6854 GCA_041743755.1 Nitrospiraceae bacterium
GAGCGAAAGGAATGGCTGAAGAAGAATGGGGCGGCGATGGACCTTTAGCGGAAAGCCAAAGCGGCGTACCAGAGCCGAGACTCTGCGTTATGGAGTTTCTCCATCAGTGCGATGCGGTGGTACCAGGTCAATTGTGCAAGCGACGCTTGCACAACCCGCAGGTCTGGCCAGGCCTTAATCGGAACTCTTCTCGCTGGTCGCGCCTAATCACGCATTATCCACACCTGCCCTTTCGCCGTTACCTCACAGCTGACGCGCGAAACAGCGGGTCGCGTCTTGTATTCACACATTGGGACTACAGCCGAACAGATGCGCCTCAGCTGTATGACCAGCAGAGATACTATCACGGCAAGCTGAGCACGAACCCGTATGATCCCGACTCGACCAGTTCCTCCCGTTGGCACTATTGCGCCCTCCTTTGCCTCCCTCCTACAATACGCTTCATCACGAGGCTGCCATGCCCCTCTCGATTCGCCCTCACCGTCGGTTCTCTGTGCAATGCGCCGTCATGATTCCAAAGAGCCTTCTCGAGACCAGAGAGAAAGGAGGAGTCGAGTATGGAAATCATCTACATCGGCATCGTCATTATCTTGGTCTGGCTTGGCCGAACCCTACACAACATCAGGGGCCGTGACCAGGAGGAGGCGGACAAGAAGATTGCGTTCGCCACGTGGGCGAAAGAACAGCGCGACCCACACCTCGTGTCTATGGTACAGAACTTGATGAGTGAAGAACGTTTTAAGACCTTGGAGGAAGCGGCGCGACATGCCGAACAGGCCCTCAACACATCGTCGCCCGAGCCCCGCTCCAGCAGTCATGCCAACGACACGTAAGGAACGCCTTCAGGACCTCCCTGAGAGGGAGTTGGGGGTCAGGCTTGTATTGACTTATTGAAGCCGGTCTCCTTCCTTGAAGCGATTGCATCAGAGGTAGAAGAAAATGTACCGCGAGTCTTTTCTTATCATCTCTTGTTGATGTTTTCTGGGAGAGGGATGTTAAAAACCTTCCAGGCTCGTTTTCCTGGAACTATGCGAACTGAAAGATCACTCCTATACTGGGACAAAGGACACACCGTGCTGGTTGGCCTTCTCCTCTTTCGTCGTCGGTCGCGCCTTTCTACGCGTCGCCCGCATCTGAGTTTCCGTCCCCGCCGCGCTGCAGATGGTTCCTTCATGTGTTTCGCCCTTAGTCGTCCTCCCGGCGCACCGATCCGCACAGACAGAAAGTAGGGGTGGAGTCAGGGCGACTGCCGCTCTTCTTCCATCTTCCATGTGGGTGCGCTGGATGGTCTTTCACAGCGCGCATCTAGTGTTGTGTCCAAGAATTAACTGGACAGTTGTTTCTTCTTCTTTCGGTGGCCAGGTTCAGTACAACCAGGCTGGATTTGGTCGAGGGTTTGACGGCATCGAGCGAGCCTCTGCTGAATGGATTCGACCGTCGCCGTCCAGACGAACGGTCGGGGCTTCTCATTCCACACGGCCATGAATTCGGTAATCGCGTGTTGCAAGTCTTCCACACTCTCGAAGGAACCGCGGCGCACCCGTTTGGACGTCAGTTCTCCGAACCAGCGCTCGATAAGATTGAGCCAGCTGGAACTGGTCGGCACGAAGTGCGGGAGAACGCGAGGATGCCGGGTGAGCCAGGCGTGCACCTTGGGATGCGTGTGGGTGCCGTAGTTGTCCATCACCAAGTGCAAGGGCGTGTCTCCCGGAAACTCCTGGTCCAGTCGACGCAGGAATTTCAAAAACTCCTGGTGCCGATGCCGCTCGGAGCACTGGCCGATGACCCGGCCCTGCAAGACTTCCAGGGCGGCAACCAGTGTCGTCGTGCCATGGCGCTTGTAATCGTGCGTCATCGTGCCGCAGCGCCCCTTCTTCAACGGCAGGCCCGGTTGCGTGCGGTCCAAGGCTTGGATCTGGCTTTTCTCATCCACGCACAGCACCAGGGCCTGCTGTGGAGGATTCAGATACAGGCCGACCACATCGGTCAGCTTCTCCAGAAACCTGGGGTCGCGCGACAGCTTGAAACGCTTGACCCGGTGTGGCTTGAGATTGTGACGGCGCCAGATGTTGTTGACCGTGGACTTGCTCACGCCTTGGCTCTCCGCCATGAGTCGGCAACTCCAGTGCGTCATCCCCTTCGGCTTGGTTTGTAGGGTCGCCTCTACGATGGCGTTGATCTTTTTCGTTCCATAAGTGGGCTTGCGCCCGCGGCCGGGCGCGACTTCCCACAGACTCTGCATACCGTGCTCCGCGAACCGGGCACGCCACAAGATCACCGTCTTCCGATTGGTCTCCAACCGTCTGGCGATCGCACTGTCCGACTGGCCACCCGCGGCCGCCAACACGATCCGGCCTCGAAGCACCACTTGTTGTGGGGTTCCGTGCGCCGCCAGCCACTGCTGAATCTGGGCTCGGTCGCTGGTGCTCAACGTCAGGGCAGGCATCGTTCGCGGCATTATTCAGCCTACCCGAATCCCTATCATATGTCCATCTATTTGCTGGACACTACACTAGCAAGATTCGCTTTCCCCTCACCACGGCACATGTCGAGTTGCCAAATTCCTATTCTCCACCATTCATAATTAATGTGGCGGCCTGGCTGCTCCTCAACCACGCGTGTCTATAGAGCAGAGCCTGGTTTAGGTTGAGGTGCCCGTCATTTCCGGGCTACCTCAACCTGCCCAATTACTGTAAATGGCTATTTAGGTGGAGGCGTGCTACGGTGCAAGTGTTTCTAGCGGCGGGCCTCGCGTGAAACATCACATCGAACGGCCCATTTCGGATGTTGTTGTTACCGAGAATCTGATCGGAAGTCTGACCTAGGTCGCCTTGTTCCTTGCGCCTTCGGCCCTCTCCTTCCCCTCGTGAAATAGTTCTCGCGTTCCCCACAATATCAATTTTCAGAAGGAGGACCCCCATGGGTTCAAAACTTTATGTTGGCGGGTTGCCCTATGCGGCAACTGAATCGCAGTTAACCACCTTGTTCGCAGCACACGGGACTGTCGAGTCCGCGCGTGTGATCACCGACAAGTTTACGGGACAGTCGCGAGGCTTCGGCTTCGTCGAAATGGCCACGCAGGAAGAAGGTAAGGCGGCGATTACCGCCTTGAATGGCACAGAGATGGACGGACGCCCGTTGACTGTGAACGAAGCCAAGCCACAAGAACCCCGCACTGGCGGTGGTGGCGGCGGTCGCAGCCGGTTCTAAGCACTCTGCTACGCAACGAGCGGGGCGTCTCATCCGAGACGCCACGCCTTCACCTCGAGGTCGAGCCGATTCTCAGCTGATCGGCTCATGCCTTGATCTATTCATTTTCCATCCTCATCGGCACAACTAATTCCTACGGCTGCGGATCGAAGGACGAGAGGCACAGATTGTGGGTCAGGCATGACTATTGACTTATTGGAGCTGGTCGCCTTGCTTGAAGCGATTGCGTCAGTGCATTAAGTTCATTGCTCGACCGTGCACGTCACGCTATTGACCAGACTGCCTATCCCGTCCATTCACGCTTGCTTGTTATCTCATCAGGGATGGGGGTTGGTCAGTCTGGTTTCTTTGGTTTGCCGATCAGCCAACCAAGTTAACGAGACAAACCAGTTTCGGCTCTCCCTAAGGCCACGGCCTCAGAATTGAAGAGCGCTGACCCAGCCGCTAAATCGTTCCACATCATCTCATGACATTGCACGAGGCTGATCGGCTTTTAGGATCGGTTCAGCTTGAGCGCCGCAGCCACGATCGGTTTGGCCCAGTTCGGTGTGTATGCCAGATCTGGCGGGCCAAGAATTTTCCCACGCTCCATGTGCAGCACCGGCGTCGGCTTTGGTGTTCGTCCGGCTGCGGGATCTGCATCCGCGCTGTTGTCGTACACGTGCAGGGTGGTGAGGTGGGGAAGCAGCGCGATGAGATTGAGACGGCTATGTTCGTAGCGCCGATGAATGTCGTGTGCAGGGATGTCGTGTCCGCCTCGACTGACTCGGGCCTGCACACGCTTGATGTGCAATTCCGGGCTGGCCAACCCCACGTACCAGACGTGCACCTCGATGCCTTGTTCGGCGGCTTGCACGAGGAGACCTGTGATGGTGTTCCCGCCGAGTGTAGTCTCGAAGGTAAACTCAAGGCGCTCATCGATGGCCCGACTCAGCAGACTCGCACCCTGGCGCCAGGCTGCGCTGTTGACGTCTGCCTGTGTCAGAGCAGGGTTTTTCTCTCTCAGGATGCGGGCCACTTCGTCCGGATTGAAATACTCGCCTCCGTATTGACGGACGGCCGCTCCACCGATGCTGCTCTTCCCCGCACCATTGACGCCGGCCAGCACATGAATGCGTGACCGCCGGGAGACGCTCATGCCCGCGCGGCGATGGGAACACGCCGCGCTCGTTTGCGCGCCGGTGCGCGATGCGTTTTGGCGACCTTGACCGCGGCGCGCCCTAGTTCGGCCGGAGAGGCGTTGAAAGCGGCCTCTACGCCCTTTCGCGCTTGTGGCGTCTGCATGTGGGCCAGCAATCCGTCGAACTCCGCGCTCAGATCGTCCAGCGAGCGGCTGCGTTCTTTCACCAGCGATTCGAACTCGGCGAACGACAGGAGCACGGCCTTGGGCATGTCGTGACGGGTAATGGCGACCGCGCCACTACGCATGGTTTGCTCTAAGATTGCGCCGAACTCGTTCTTGACTTTCGTGGCCGCCACGGTGGAGATATCTACAAGCTGTCCGTGGCTGTTTCTGAACGTAAGCTTGGGCATAATGTCCTCGCTAGCAGGATGCTGAAAATGTCTGCCAGCATCGTTCTCGCGTCGCTCAGAGGCTCAACGTACTGAAGCGTACGCCTCGCCTCTTCGTTCGCTGCGGCCTTGCTGGACAGCCTTTTTGAGCATCCTGAGGTTTTTAGGGTTGTCGTTCCTTCTGTCATATTTCAACGGTGGTGCATGTGTACACCGAGTTTTTCTGCAGCCTGCTAGGGGTTCATATAATAACCAATATGGCTAAATTGTACATATTGGATGATTCTCCGTCAAGTGTTCGCTGGACGGGAAGCCATCCCTGAAAGACCTGGCACGTTCGAGATTCGTCATGCCTGAATACCTCCACGTTGTGAGAAGAAATTGGGACATTCTACGTTTCCCCAGCTTCTGGATCGCTCCATCGGCCTTAGGCTCGCATGGTGTCCCACGGGTACCAGGGTGCTGCCGGGGTCTGACGAACCATACCGCTTGACTTGAGCGCCTGTTCGAGTATGCTTCGGCCTGCGCCCCTAATCTCTTTATCATTCGAGAGGAACACACAATGGCTCGCTTAGTTCTGCTTCGGCATGGCGAATCGCAATGGAACTTGGAGAATCGTTTCACGGGCTGGGTGGATGTGCCCCTGTCTGCGCGCGGCATTCAGGAAGCGAAGGACGCGGGCGAGAAACTGCGCAGCTTCACGTTCGACCGGGCCTTTACCTCTGTGTTGGCCCGCGCGAATGAGACGTTGCGGCTCGCACTTGAAACCATCGGCCAGACGGGGATCCCGGTCGAGAAGGACAAGGCCCTCAATGAACGGATGTATGGCGAGCTCCAGGGATTGAACAAGGACGAGACCGCGAAAAAGTATGGCGATGCACAGGTAAAAATCTGGCGGCGAAGTTACGATGTGCGTCCTCCCGGAGGGGAAAGCCTGAAAGACACCGCGGAGCGTGTATTGCCCTACTATGAACAGACCATCAAGCCCCATATTTTACATGGGGACACAATTCTCATTGCGGCGCATGGAAACAGTTTACGGGCTCTTGTCATGGAGTTGGAGCAGCTCTCCCGAGAGCAAGTGCTGGAGCTGAATATCCCAACAGGCGCGCCCCTACTTTATGAGTTGGACGGCACAGGGAAGGCCGTCGATCATCGCTACCTCTGAGAGAGTGTTCCAGGTAAGCAGTTTGTTGGCAAACGAGATGATGACGCCAGAAATGGCACCACTGCTTAGATCGCTGACGGAAGCTGACTGACCTGCAGGCTGTTCAGAAAGTCTGGACTTCTCACCCGCCCAACCCCGGCGTGCCGAAACACGCCGTTCCGCAGGCAAGGCCGCAGCGAGCGAAGAGGCGAAGCCTACGCTTCGGTACGTTGAGCCACTGAACGACGCGAGAACGCCGCTGGCGGACTTTATCAATAGCCTGCCAAGAGATTATCCGACATTTTCCAGCAGCTGCCCGTAAATGTCGACCGGCACGAAATCGATCAGCAGGGTCAAGAGGTTACGCCCCTCTGCTTCTGTGACTAACCGGTTCTCCTCCATGAGCGCGGCGGCTTCTGCACTCACCCCAAGCGGGCTCATCCCTTCTTCAACCAAGCGGCTATACCGGCGGCGACGTTCCTGCCATTCATTGAGGTAGGAGTCCCAGGAAATTGAACCGACGGGAACAGTCGTTCCCCATCCTGCTTCCATCGAAGCCAACATGTGGTCCGACAGCGCGGACTGATACTTCAGAGGAATGTGCGCCTCGATGGCCGCGAAGACCCAAAACAGGTTGAGCGAAAGCACTTCTTGCGTAATCGCCTGAGCCTGCTCTGTCGTCGCCTCGATCCCATATTCTTCTAGCTGCTGAACAGACAGACCGGTCGGCATTGCTGCAAGCAGGGCGACTGCTGCTTGCCTTGGTGTCATCGAGTTGGCTGCCATGCTTCCCCCCCCTTCATCCACGGTGGCAGAGCGTACTCTACTGTTGCTCGTGGGCTCAAGCAACTTGTTCCAGCTTACCCTCTATGCTAGAGTTCGCCGCTATGATTCAACAGATCGCCAGAGTATTGTCACGGTGGGCCTGTGCCGCCAGCCTACTGTCTATTGTGGCTGTGAGCGCCTTTGTGGGTGAGTCGCATGC
>JBGTMB010000229.1:0-15122 GCA_041743755.1 Nitrospiraceae bacterium
GACTCGACCTGGCAGTCAGTGTCAGCTATCGACTCTGAGCCGAAATACTCGACCGACCGCTATCAGATGCTCCAACATTAACAAAGGGGCATTCTCCGTGGTTGTGTCATGCCTGAATCCTGCCTGCATCTCTTCTGCCTCAACGTTCAGCCAACTAGTCAAATCATTCTCGCCTCGATTTCCCAATGCCGTTCGCGTATTCTGTGTGAGTTCACGATCGAGTCATTATGGAGAACCGCAAACCTATACTCCTCGCTTTGTCGCAATTCATCCACCATCATTTGCTCTGGTTCTTGATCGGCGCCTACGCCATTGCCGCCGTCTTTCCGGCGGCCGGTTTATGGATCAGGAACGTGAACTTGGGCGACGTTCACATTTTCCAAACACAGATCCACGTCTCGTTGCTCCTGCTCCTCCTCGCCATGCTCATGTTTAACGCTGGACTGGGCGTGAAGACGTCGCATTTACAATCTCTCTTGCAAAAAAGCAGGGTGATGTTAGCCGGGCTCGCGGCCAATCTGGTCATCCCTATGATCTATATTTTTGGCGTCACTCTGGTCATGCGGCTGTGGTATGAACCGGATGAAGCGCAGCATATCCTCGTCGGCCTCGCGTTGGTCGCCGCCATGCCGATTGCCGGCGCGTCCACCGCCTGGGCGCAGAACTCCAATGGAAATTTGGCGTTGAGCTTAGGATTGGTCCTCTCTTCAACCGTTCTGAGCCCTATCATCACACCTGTGGCGCTGCAGGTATTCGGGGAGATGGCGTCGGAGGAGTATGAGGCGGTCCTGCAAGACCTCGCCGCCTACGGATCGGGAGCGTTCTTGGGCCTCTGGATCGTTCTGCCATCAATGCTGGGCATTGGTGTGCGATTCGCCGTGCCTGAAGCTCGGCTCACGGCCGTCATGCCATTTATCAAACTCATCAATGCCATTGTGTTATTGCTCTTGAACTACTCGAATGGATCGGTCTCCCTTCCCCAGGCGGTGGCGGACCGTGATTTCGACTTTTTGGCGGTGACGTTGGGCATCACCACGGGCCTCTGCCTCACGGCCTTCGCCTCCGGGTATGGGCTCAGCCGTCTGTTTAACGTAGACCAGGCTGACCGCGTCTCCCTCATGTACGGACTGGGAATGAATAATAACGGTACTGGGCTGGTTCTGGCCTCTCTTGCGCTTGGCTCGTACCCACGCGTCATGGTCCCAATCATCCTGTACAACTTGGTCCAGCATTTAGTGGCTGGAGGTGTGCATGAGGTGACAGGCCGAGCCGGTAGCGACCAAAAGGTAGGAGCGTAGGTTCTATCATTCTCAGGGTCGGCCTGGCCCTGTCTTCGTTGTGATCGACCAACGGCAGCTGCCGTGTGGAAGCCTTGTGTGGATGAGAGGGGGGCGATTCAGAGGCGATCTATCCTGTGTGCGGCTTTATCTGGTCTCGCTCGTTCGTCAAACCACACACATGAGACAGACCAAACCAACCAAATGGACCAGATCTCTGCCATGTGCCGCGCAATGGTTCATGGTGCCGTATGCTCCTTTGATCAAGTAGAGGCAGGGATCAGGCAGTGACCCCAAATAAAGCCCCAACCCCAGCGGTCACGGCCATGGCCAAGGCGCCCCAAAAGGTCACCCGCGCGGCTGCGACGATCACAGAAGCGCCGCCGACGCGCGCAGCCAGAGAGCCTAATAGTGCGAGAAACACAAGCGAGCTCCCCGAAACAGCCCACATGAGCGCAGATACCGGCACCAACAGGACAATCAGGAGAGGGAGGACGGCGCCAACTGAAAACGTGACGGCCGACGCCAATGCGGCTTGAACAGGTCGTGCGGTCAAGGTATCGGATATACCCAGCTCGTCACGCCCATGTGCACCGAGTGCATCATGCTCCATCAGCTGAGTTGCGACGTTGGAGGCGAGTGCTGCATCGAGCCCACGCCCAATGTAGATCGCGGTCATTTCCCTGTGCTCTTGCGAGGGGTCAGCCGCTAACTCCTTGCACTCCCGGTCGAGATCGGCGCGCTCGGTGTCGGTTTGCGAACTCACCGACACATACTCACCAGCCGCCATCGCCATCGCACCAGCCACAAGACCGGCCACGCCCGCCATCATAATACTCTTAGAATTCCCCCCTGCTGCTGCGACGCCTAAGACAAGACTCGCAGTGGAAACAATCCCGTCATTGGTGCCAAGCACAGCCGCACGAAGCCATCCAATGCGGCGTATTCTGTGCTGTTCAAAGTGTGGCATAGCAACGCCTCACGATTAAGTCAGCTGCGGCCAGCCCGGCAACTGAGCAAAGCCGTCTCAATAACCTGATGTGGGCCAGTCTACTGCAAAGCTGGAGGCGTATCCATCACTCGAGAGACGATACGGGAGTCTTGTGTGAGCGAAGGGGTAGAGAGAAGAGCCCAGGGCGTATGGCAACCGTGAGAGTGCTCGAACATCGTTGCAGTTTCGGTGGTCGCCTGGTTCATCACAGACACCGCATTTTTGCTGTGGACGGGCGCTTGGCAGAATGCCGTGCTGAACTTCATGCTCCTCGCTCTCTTTGACGTGCCGCTGGCAGCGGCGTTCGACCGGTGAGAATAGGCTAACGACTGGCACAAATTGGGCCGGGAGCGGCCTTTCGAGGCCCAAATTTATCTGGCATTGTCTGTTCGATTAAGTGCCGATCAACACAGCTCATTTCATCTCACACAATCTGCCTCCCTCCCAAGGCTCAAGTTGTGACTCTCTATCACAAAGCCTGCGAACCTCGCGTCAGTATTGAAGAGGCTTAAATGGCCTCCAAATCAAATCCCACCTTTGGCACCATCATCAGGTATAAACTAGGCAGTGTCGCCTTCCTTTTGCGGAACAATACTAACCCGCCTCAAGGCCAGTGGGGGGCATGACTTCAATGCGAAGCTCGAAACGATGAAGGAGGACCGATGGAACCAATTGGGAAGAAACGTTGGGCTATAGCGGAAGGTTATATTCCTCCGACGAGCACAGGTCCGCATCCGCAGATGACGAGCCACGAAACGGTCTGCGTGTTGAATGTGGGGCCGTGTGACGCCCGTGTGGAAATCACCGTGTTTTATACGGATCGTGGGCCGGTCGGTCCCTACAGGCTGGTCGTGCCCGCTGAGCGGACGAGGCATGTGCGGTTCAACGATCTGACAGACCCGGCCCCGATCCCTACCGATACAGACTTCGCCAGTCTGATTGAATCCGATGTACCCATCGTCGTTCAACACACCAGATTGGATTCACGTCAGGCAGAAAATGCGTTACTCAGTACGATCGCGTTTGCGGGGAACGAATAAGACGAAGCAGAACATTTCCTGGTGAACGATTGGCTGACCGTCTCGTTTCTACGGATTCGATCAACCGGCTCGGGCCTTTGTTCAGGAGCTGGGGCCTCACCCGGGCCTGCACTTTATGGGAGCGTGATCCTGCTGCACGCCTAGTCGACCGGTTTCTCACCCCAGCCCTGCTTCTGCATGCAGAGCTTAAGGTGCGCCTTCCAGTGCTCGCTCACAACACCGGGGGCCTTTTCTGTGTCAGTACGTTCGGATTCGTGAAAACAGGTCGATTTGTCCTGAGCCAGGCGTTGTAACGAAGGTGAGGGGTCGGGGCCAATCCACTCGTACACGGTGGGTGCTGACAATGGGGCTGAAGTCGTTTGAGACTCCATGCATGCGGCGAGCGCCAGGTATATGATCACGATCAGAATTGTCACTTGTTTCTGAAGCATACCCCCTCCTTCAGCAGGCCCGAGTTAGCCTGCGAACTTCGAAAGAGCTGATGCGAATCAGGCGTCGATCAAATTTCTCGGGGCAGCGTTTCTGCTGCTAATTTCGGAGCCTGGCGACGGTTGACGATGTCACGCCGCGTCACGCCGCCCTCCCACACTTCAATGACGATCTGGCCAGAAAAATCTTTCGGCAGCAACTCGATGTCATCTTCAACCCATTGAGGTAGTTCCATTTGTCGCCCCCCGTTCAGTCCGTGTGCGTGATGTTCCCATTATCGAAAATAGCCTACGCCTCTCTGTCCGTGAGATTCAACGGCCTCACGCCTTCTGTCTCCACCGCTGTCTTCACTGGCAAACGAAGGGCCCGGTGCCTTTCGGAACCGAGCCCTCGTGTGCTTCTGAATCTCGCCAAGGGTTCACTGACATGGGTAAGGACCTAGTCTAAGGGCCCCGTACTCCCGCCGTATTCCCATAGCGTTTTCTCAAGCTCATCGTCACTATACTGTCGAACGCGTAGCGGGCTCACTAGGAAAGGCCCTAGTTGTTCGAGGTATATCAATGAGTCCTTTCGACAGCGCGAGATTGTCCTCTACCACGGGTCCCCAATTATGTTCATATCGTCGCCTCAGGAGATAGTCATTAGGATGGTCTTTGCGGTCGCCAGCCCTTCCGAAACGACGCCCTTATTTCCGCTCGTCCGTCTTCAGCTCTCCCGCTTTCGGCGCGTGATGTGTCGTGCTGATTTCTAGATTCGCGACCCCGACGGTCAACAAATATGTTGCGCTAGTTTACTTCTGGATACTGCTTGTAATCCGTGCTCCCTGCCGTCGCCGTCGTATCGTAGGACAATGACTTCTTCTTGAGAAACTTACAGCAATGGAGCCACTACGAATCTGGGGGTTGGGGGTTCAAGTCCCTCTGGGCGCACCACAGACTACCTGGTAGCACTCTCCCCACCTCTGAGACCTCCTCCGTGGTTGTGGCTCTGGTCACGATTCCGACGAGACTTCCTCGATTCACCGCGTCCCGAAGATATTATGGGCGAGGAATGTCATATGTAAGTACACAGCTGAAGAGTTCTCTCGCAATCATCAAAGCTAGGCAGGTTCCTAGGTCCGAAAACCCTCCGGGAAGCGCATATACTTCTATGCGTGTACTTTCCAACGGACTCGTACCCTTGGCAAAATCCAGGACGTGCCTCGGCGATAACCACCTCGAATGAAAGAGACCGTATGCCTCGCATCCAGAATGGCACATTCAGAGGAGGGAATCTGATTTTATTAGTATTGTTGTTTTTTGGGGTGGCGATGGCGCAGGCACAAGATAGTCTTGAAGACTTGCAGAAGAGAAAAACGATTGCAGAGGCAGAGAAAGCGGCAATAGAGGCGGAGATTGCACGCGATGAGGCTCGGAAGAAATACAACGAATTGTTGGGTCCGCTCGATCCGGCACAGAAGGCAAAGGATGAAGCCGTGGTTCCAGCCTACTCTACCAACTCCATCGCGGATGCCAAGAATGCGGGAACTAACGCCCCAAGCCTATGTTTGCAATGTCTTGAGGCGGCTCAGGAAGAATCCAAAAAGTGCCTTGCTGCGGCCATTAGTCAAGAGGATAAGAAGTCTTGTCTGGAGAAGAAGGAATCTCGTGTGTCGAGTTGCGATACCGGTGAATGTAAAATTGAACGGGCGCAGAGCGGCAGGAAAGGTGACATCTCCCCTGAGAAGAAATAGAGTTTCGAAACCAAACGATGTGAGAAAGTATTTCAGTCTGAATCACTGCCTCAGCCAAACCAGAAACTCACCGGCCCGAAGGTGCGACATCGCAAATAGCCGAGCAAGCCATTGCACAGCCTCCGAAGACTCCCGCTTCTGGTCTCATAGAATTTCACGCGAGGAGTAGGTTCGGTCGCCATTTTTGAGCCATACGTAACTGGCCGTACGCTGGACGAACGACAAGAAGGTGAGCGCTGTCTTCGTACCGAGTCGCCACCCGATGGAAATGATTGAAGTACTCACACATCCGTTCCACCAGAGGTCGTTCCTTGTGCAGCGGATTGATGTCGTCGCGGACAACTCATCCACATCATCGCCCTTGTCGGCACACCTTGGGGTCACGCATGCGGCGTAGCGGCCGCCCGGGAAGAACGGAAATCCAACTTACTTCAGTTCAACAACATCGAAGCGTAACCCACTCATATCCTTCACCGCGGCCAGGCTGCTTGCGCCGCCGATCCAAAGATGCGTGGAGCCATCAATCCATCGACTGTATTGATACGACCGCGTGACAGCGCCCCTTCGCGAGGAACCTCCTCATCCCCCTGCAACAAAAGCTCATGGCGTGGATCAAAAATGAGGCTTTGCGGTTCAATTGCCCCTTCGATCGCACCATCCTGCATACGCGGAAGCGCACCGCGGTATGGACATTGGTCAATACGGCACGAAACACTGAGCAGGGCAGACGACAACCGCACTGCGTTTTCTGCTTCCATTCCTGGCTCTCCCCTCTTACCATATGGCCAGTATTCAATTGAGGAGCCCCCTCTTATGTCAGATTTGCCGCGTGATCAACTCGAACAACTCGTCCAAGGCCACCACTGGGACCCTCTGGCAATTCTTGGTGCCCACCCAATCACCAAGGATAATTCCTCAACGGTTGCGATTCGATGTTTTTTGCCGGAAGCCAACGATGTAGTCCTGCTCCTCAGTGAGCAAGGGCAACAGCCCATTCCGATGACACGCATCCATAAGGCTGGTTTATTCGAAGCCATTATCCCTGGGCCGCCCGGAATAAGCCCTTATCGATTCCGCATCACCAACCATTGTGGTCAGGTCTCTGAGCGGCACGATCCCTATGCCTTCCCGCCGCTCCTCACCGACTTTGAACTGCATCTCTTCGCCGAGGGTACCTTCTTCAAAGCCTATGAGACGATGGGTGCTCATCTCAGGACGGTGCAAGGTATCGGCGGAGTCCATTTTGTCGTCTGGGCGCCGAACGCTGTGCGGGTGAGTGTTGTGGGCGCCTTCAATGCATGGGATGGACGGTGCCATCCCATGACGAACCGCGGAGCGACCGGCTTGTGGGAACTTTTCATTCCTGAACTCACAAACGGTATGCTCTACAAATATGACATTCGCTCACGCCATCACGACGCACCGCTTCTGAAAGCTGATCCCTATGCCTTCGCATCGGAGCTGCGCCCCAAGACTGCCTCGATCATCCGTGAACTTTCTTCATACCGCTGGAATGATCTGTCCTGGATGACGGCACGAGCCCAGCAAGACCCGCTCGCCGCACCCCTCTCAATTTATGAGGTCCACCTTGGCTCCTGGATGCGTATACCTGAGGAAGGGAATCGCTGGCTGACCTATACCGAGCTGGCAAAAAAGCTCATCCCATACGTGAAAGATATGGGCTATACCTACGTTGAGCTGTTGCCAATTACAGAACACCCGTTTGATGGGTCATGGGGCTATCAGACCACCGGCTATTTCGCTGCCACCAGCCGCCACGGGTCCGCTGAAGACTTTATGACATTTGTCGATACGGCCCATCAGGCCGGACTGGGTGTACTGATGGACTGGACCCCCGCGCATTTTCCAGATGATCCACATGGGCTTGCCCAATTCGATGGCACTCATCTCTATGACCATGCCGATCCACGGCTCGGCTACCATCCAGACTGGCATAGCCGTATTTTCAATTACGATCGTGTCGAGGTCCGGAACTTCCTTTTGAACAGCGCGCTTTTTTGGCTGGATCGATACCATATCGACGGTCTACGGGTCGATGCTGTCGCGTCGATGCTCTATCTCGATTATGGACGGAAAGAAGGAGAGTGGATTCCAAATCGGTTCGGCGGGCATGAAAACATCGGAGCCGTCACGTTGCTAAAAGACTTGAACATCCTAATCCATCGTGACTTCCCTGGCGCGATGACCATCGCTGAGGAATCTACGTCCTGGCCAGGTGTTTCACGCCCCACCTATGCCGGAGGACTAGGCTTCACGTTCAAGTGGAATATGGGCTGGATGCACGACATGCTGGACTACTTCGGCCTTGACCCCATTCACCGCCGATTTCACCAAAATCAACTGACATTTGGGCTCCTGTATGCCTTCAATGAAAACTTCGTGTTGGTATTGTCACACGATGAAGTGGTGCATGGAAAACGGGCGTTGCTCGACAAAATGCCTGGCGATGAGTGGCAACGTTTTGCCAATCTCCGTTCCCTTTATGGCCTCATGTACGGACATCCCGGAAAAAAAATGCTCTTCATGGGCGGAGAGTTCGGACAGTGGCGTGAGTGGAACCACGATTCCAGCCTGGAATGGCACCTCTGCGATTTCGAGCGGCACGGGGGACTCCAGCGCTTGATACGCGACCTCAACCATCTCTACCGCCAGGAGCCGGCGCTACACGAACTCGATCACGACTGGAACGGTTTCCAGTGGATCGACTTTGCCGATGCATCCCACTCCGTGATCGCCTTTCTTCGAAAAGCCAAGGACCAGGATAATCAGATTGTATGCGTGTGTAACTTCACCCCTGTTCCTCACGAGCACTATCGAGTTGGCGTGCCATACGAAGGTTACTATCGTGAACTCTTCAACAGCAATGCCGCAGTCTATGGGGGCAGTAACATGGGAAATGCGGGAGGCCTTCACACCAACGCGGTCTCCTCTCACGGGATGCCCCATTCACTCGCAGTCACACTCCCGCCGTTGTCGGTGTTGTTCCTCAAACGGATCTGATAGGGCAGGATGCTGAAAAAGCCCGCCAGCGGCGTTCTCGCATCGTTCAGACCCTCAACGTACCCCTGAGGGTACGCCTCGGGATCTTCACTCGCTGCGGCCTTGCTGGACAGGCTTTTTGAGCATCCTGCGGGAAAGTTCTTTAGCTGAGCACACAGAAAAACCATCGAAACTGACACCAGCCTCGATAAATTATGCGGAAATGTTGGAAGCGGATTACCAGGTCCTGAACGGACCGCAATCGAGATGGATAAACTTCGCGCGCGGATAAAACCCTACCCCACCATACTGGAGTTTCAATGCGGCATGCCGAATTTCACGCAGCTTGATACCGGGCATGTAGAAATCAACCGCCTGCCCCTGAACGTGCAGACTGTGCTGTGCGACTCGCCGGCTCCGCTTCAGAAGCAAGGCATTGTACTCAGGCGACCGATAGCCGGAAATGACGTGAATTTCTCCTGCGCCAGCAAGCGTCTTGTGCACGAGGTTGACGTGCTCCAATAATTGCACATCGATGGCTGCCACTTCTCCTGTGTGATGACAACGTAACACATGATTCACTTCATCCAGCGCCGTCAGGTCATAGTGCCCCTCGTCATCACGATAGCGAACTCGCAATCGTTCGTTCGTGTGCACGTTGAAGAACGTGAGTTCGCCGTCAGGAAGCTCGTTTGCACGCACGGATGCGGGCAACAACAGCTTGCTCCCGAGCAACAGCAGCCCGACAACAGACGTTTTCAGGAACGTGCGGCGAGTCCAAGACCGGGAATCTGAATGCTGCAATGAACCGCTCCAGGAGAATGTGCGATGCAGTCTGTCGTCACAGCGAAGCTGCTTGTATCAAAAGCGACAAGGTCAGTCAACTCCTTCATGAAGATTTTTTGATGAGCCACACCCAGGCGCCACTCCATCCATATGATTCAACCTCATTCGACCTGCGCTCGAATAAGACAAGAAAATGGCATCAACATATTTCTCTCACGAGAGTTTGCTGACACACTCACGACGACGCTAGGTAAAGGGGAGGTGCAGAGACAGATGAACGCTGTGACAGCATATTCTTTTCTCTCAGCTGTCCTTATCATAATCAGGAGGCGCAATCCATACTGAATCAGTGGTCCGATCATTAACCTTTCTCCTACGGTACACGAACTTTGACCCACGACATCACACTACTCCGTAACAGGTTCCACTGTATTTGCTGTATTCCAATGAGTACACCTCAGACTCTCTGCTCGGTCTCCATGAGGCTTCTTCGCTACATGACGACGCTGCCAGTAGAACAGGTTTATGGAACCTAAGGGACTGGTTCCGACGAGTGACGTGGTACCTGGTCCATTGCTACTTAGACAGGGCAGACACTCATAGCAACAGGCCTTGGCTCAAACACAATATCGGCATTTGAGCACCGAGTCCGTTGATACGCGCTTGTTGTGCAACGATTCGCTGATGGCAGGAAAAGCATTCATAAATGGGGCGAGAGAACTCCAGGCCTGTATCTTTTTACATTCTAGTATGTATCTATACTGATACATCTCCTCATGCCTACAACCTTGCCGCACCTAAAATTACCATTCTTCCGCATCCTATTAGCTGCTAGTCATTCGGCACGATAGTTGCCTTATTACACAGGCATCAGCCCGATTCAGTGACGGAGAGGTATTCATGGAGAACGTGCTTCACACTGTCTTTGAAACCGATCGTTGTACGCCGCAAAAAGATCCACGGCTGCATGATCGAAGGCCGGTCTGTCTCCGCGTCGCAGTAGCAGACAAGTCAGGACAGGCCAAGGGCGAAGTCCTTGACCTGTCCCTTCGTGGATGCGGGCTACGCCTGAAAAAACGTCTCGTACGAGGACAGTATCTCTGGCTGAAAATATATCATGTGCAAGGGAAATCGACCCCGGTCTGTGACTTGGTGCGGGTGAAGTGGGTTGAAGACGATCGGGTGGGGGTCGAGTTCCTGTATATCGCGCCAGAGAACCTCCAGCGACTTCACAGAATCTTTGGCGACCAAATTGCTTTCGCACTGGAGAACTAAATGCGCGCGCCTTGCTCCCCCCAGATATCCGTCGAACATATCGAGGCAGGACTCCCCTCCAGTTCAGCTATCGGAATCGATGTCACGAGTGTGCTACTCGAGACGTGGTGCGCTCACGAACTCCAATGGGTCGTGTATGAACGCAATACGCCTCTCGTCTGGATGCAAATCATCCAATATCTACGCGGATACCTCGGCACCTTATGGGTATCGGGTGCTTTGCAAGGTGACAAAGCGCAAGAGGCCTTTGCTGTAGCCTGTGACCTATCCACCATGACCCCAGAAGACGTTCTCCACGGTCGTGTGATTTGTCTTGTCGGCGTCGCGCTCGTGACGCCTGGAGAGTTCACCTTCTATCGTATCCACATCCAGCAGAACAAGTCATAGAGACTCTCTGTCGTGCAGTCCCTACCAGCTTCAATACGCCTCCTGGCGTTGGCACGTTGCGACCAGGCCTTCGACACGAAAGACTTTCACACCACGTATAAAAACTGCTGAATGCCCAATAGGGCGGCTTCCATTCACATGGCACGACGCAATAAAGGGCAGGTGTTGATGCCACCATCGAGCTTCAAGAGGAATGAAGTCCTTAGGCTTGGAACGATTGGTGGGTCAGTACTCGGTCTGTCTGTCTGGATCAGAGAATTCGGTGGACCGGCAGTCTTGTAGTAACCCCTGACCTCTGTACAAATGGCAGAGCTCCCTCGGACCGATCTGAGTGTGCCGGAAACGAATCACTGCGACGGAGAAAATTGCCGGCGCCAGAACGAAAACCTTTTTTCTAACACTCTATTGACCACCGACGCACGTTGCTACACTCAATCGATTCCCATGCAGCCCGCGCTACCGTTGAATGCGCAGAATAGGGCCAGCGGCGAGCCATTTTGTCGGACCCATTGCAGCCATGTGTGGAAGGTGTGCGACGTACCAGAATACAATATCTTGCTCCTGCACACCCTGATTATCTTCATCATACCTGAGCTGGCCTCGAGCTCCAAAAACCCAGGGAACATCTTCGCTCGCGTTCGCTCGACGAATCGCCACGTCATGGTCGGTAAACCGATCCCGTTCGCCATCATCGATCAAGGGCGCATACCCCGTGCCGGGCAAAATCAAGACTCCATGTCCATTCAGTTGATCGCGAACAAACCAGGTTCTATGGGTCTCGGGAATTTTTACATCATTCCGCTCGTTCGTGTACTTGCGCCAGCCAGGCCCCCAACCACTATCAGGTCCTCCGTCATCATGAACGAACACCTGATCCATGCCGTTTCCGTTGATGTCGAAATCAAATCGCCAGTAGGGATGATGCACGTGGTCGGTATTGCATGACAACCCGCGACTTTGGACGACCGGCCGGAGTTCACCGTCCTCAGACAGGTGCCACGACTGATAGATATGATATTCACCGATCCGGGCATACGCACCGAGTTCCAGCCACTTCACGTTATTCTGGGTCGTGCTTTCAACACAGACTTTCTGATTGCCGCAGTTCACGATCGGCACAAGATCCTGCGAACGCAACCGATCCTGGAAGGGACCACAACGGCCGTTTTCCGCACGCGACCCAAACCAGGTAAATGGATTCCACCATACCATCTGCTTGACATACTTCACACGGATGACCGGCATGCTGGCCTTCGCAAGGACCGGCTCGTCCGCATAGGTGACATCTCGAAGAGCCAGGCCGGTGTTGTCCCGAACTTCCCAGTCGAAGCTCCAGCGCCCCCAATTGATGTGTTCAGACTGAGTTTCTGCGAACGAGGGCACAGACGCTATCAAGGCAATCAGGATGATCAACCCACTCCAGGCGACTCGTTTCATCTCTCTTTTCCTCTCACGAGCGAGGCGGTTCCTCTCCGGCATCGAGAACCCTATCCTCAGTCAAATCTACAACCGCCCAATATTTAGGATCGCCATCCTGTCCTTGCGAGAACGTAATCCAAATAATGCGATGCCCGTATCCCGGATCGTTCCTGAAAAAGCCCCGATCTGGGTGCATCAGTAGTCCATGCCCTTCAAGCGGCTGGACCTTCCCGACAAGACGTGGATCTGCTTTGGCCAATTCGATCCCCCGTTGCACATCTTGCGGCCCTTCCGGGGGCAAATAACCTTCGAGGCGGGCCGTACTGAACACACTCGCCTCCTTCATGCGCACGTCCACAGCGACGTTGTTGCTATAGCTGTAATACACGAGCCGGACAAGGCGGGCGCTATCACGACAACAGCCGAACGAGATCTTGCCCTCCGGCGGTAATCGATCAGCCTCGATGAACCCCCAGCGACTGCCTAAGAGTGCGGCAACACGGGCATCGCCTTCGGCCGCCTTCCGTAAAGTGGCAATGTCTGCAGTCGTGAGAATCGCAGAGGAATTTTGAGATCGCCGCACGGACGCGTCGAGGGCGGCGCCGGCCATTTTTGGTTTAATGTGCCCAACCGCGTCGTCACCGGTAAACTCAAGGACGTGAGGGGTCACGATCTGGCTGGGGAGTGGGGTCTTCGGAATGGCAGTGTGCGGATCCTCTGGCCCAAACGGGCCGCGGGACCTTGCCTCGAGGCTGCAGCCACAGACCAAACCGGCCAGGATTATCACAAGAACCGTCCGCCAGTTTGCTCGGTGTCTCACAGGTTCATACCGCCAGCTTCCCGGCGATCCCAATGGCGAGTTTAGAGATTTGAACGGCAGCCTTGATGGTGGCAGCCCGTTTTTTCCTTGAAGCCGCATCGAGAATGGCCTGCTTCATGAGGTCTTTATAGGTTGAGATCTCGTCCCTGCTAAAAGGAACAATCTGCGCGATGGTCTCATTGTTGAACGTATTGGCCAACTGCACGTAGAGATTGGAGATCTCGGCTGCATAAATGCCGCGTCTGAGAGGATCGTTCTTGTAGGTTTCGAACTTTTTTCGCAAGGCAGCTACCGCTTCCAGCAGTGCTTTCTGACGAACCTTTGTCTCATCCTGTTTCCCAACAGCAAACTCTACTGCACCCAATTGGTCGACCAGCACCTTGGCTTCGCCACGAGCCTGATCGACACGACCGGCCAATCCGACAATCTCCTGAGTCGCGCCCTCAGCAGTTTCCATCAGCTGTTTAATGAGATTGTCATTGTCTTGCAAAAAACTGACGACTCCTTGGATGCTAAAATTCATGGTGGCCTCCCCTATTGCCCGTCGTCTTTCTTAATTTTGTCCAGAAGGTCAACCAAGTCGTCCGTAAAGGTGTGGGCACGTTCCAGGGCTCTCCCGCGCAGGATGCGTGCACCGACCACTTCCTCCAACGCGTCATTGACCGTCCGTGAATGATCCAGGATCTCCATGATACGGCCTGAATGCCCAGGGGCTTGACCGATCAAGGCGGCTACGAACTCCGGATCAACGGAGCCAAGGGACGACTTGTTGGCAAAGGTCTTCATCTGCGCGTGGAGTGCCCCGGTATGTTTCCAGGAGTCGTTCAGCGCATTGGCCGTATCGCGTAAGCCGCAGTAGTCTTCTTCGAATTGATTCCACACCGCCTTTTCCATCCCAAAGTCCGCCATGTAGATCTGGCCGACCAAATAGGCGGTCGCATAGGCGGCCTCACCTTTCTTCGTGGTGATATTGCGGAAGGAGGCGAGGACGGATTGATGCTTGGCTTCCTGCATCTGCAGGGACTTAAAACTTTCCTGCAAGGAGCTACGCGCCTGTTCTAAAAATTTGATACGGGCTTCTGTTTCTTTGTGGAACAGATCAATGTTCATTTGCGCCGCATCGATCTTCGTACCTTCCACTTGAATGAGATCGCGTACCGCACCGCTGTGTATCGAGTTGCAGCCCACCGCGCTCACCAAAATGAGGCCGACACACAGTATTGAGATTCGTCGTACGATCATAGCGGCCTCCTTACACATGGGGCAGCCCATATTATCGGCGTATTGTTTGCAAGGCGTCGGCCAGCGATTGCACATCGCTTTGGGGCAGAGTGACATCGATGTCCAAATACTGCTTGATCACCCCATTGATGCGCCGGAGCGCCTCCACATTCGTTCGGTATTGGTCGAACACGGTGAGATCGAGCGTGGATGACAGCTGCGAATCCTTTGCGACGCGTTGCTCGATTCGCGCAATGAGTTCAGGAAGTTTTTGCACGAGCGTGGTCATGTCGCCTGTGCCCGCGAGAAACACCGTCTGCCCGGTGGGACCTTTTCGTTCGGACAGCTGTTTGAGTCGCATGTCATTGACGACAGCGATGACCTCTGGGCCAAGGAGATCAGCATCGTCTTTCGTCAACTCAGCGTCAGGAACGCCAGTCAGTTTAGGGTTAGTGGTCGCCCATTGCAGCGCCAAATTCAGTTTCAAACGGGTCTGAACGTAGCGATACCACAGCTGATGCCGGGCCGTCACATTGCCAACCAGCTCCCGGTATTGCTGCATCAACCGCTCATTCTCAGCATAGGCCTGGTCTTTGGCGACCAACGCCTGCTTGACCTCAGGCGGCGTAGCACAACCGATGGAAACGAGTAGACCGAGCGCGACGAGGATGGGGGAAAATTTCATCGGGATTCCTCCCAGTGATTGGGGGATGAGTCTAGCGAGGCACGTAAACCAATTCAAGGG
>JBGTMB010000230.1:0-7101 GCA_041743755.1 Nitrospiraceae bacterium
CACGAGCACATCGCCGATGAAATCAATGACGGCCACACCATCCAGATCAATTATACGGAGGGCGACACCCTCACCATCGGAGACACCAACTACGAGCTGATCCAGTTCCACTTCCATAGCCCGAGTGAGCACACCGTCCACGGCAAGCATTACCCGATGGAAATGCATTTCGTGCACAAATCCCCGTCAGGCGCCTTGGCGGTCGTCGGCGTGTTCATCGAGCAAGGGGCCCACAATAAAGCCTTCGACCCGATCTGGGCAAACCTTCCAAAGCAAAAAGGAGTGGAATCGCACTTTGAGCATGTCCATGTCGACGTGGATAACCTTCTCCCCCATAGCCAACAAAGCTACCGATACGACGGTTCCTTGACCACCCCGCCTTGTTCGGAAGTGGTGCAGTGGATCGTCATGAAATCGCCCATCCAGCTTTCTAAGGAGCAGATCCGGACGTTCAACGCGATCATCCAAGGAAACAATCGACCGGTGCAACCCATACACCATCGCGTGACCGCGACCGATGCCATTGCAGAAGAAGTGGTGACGAGATGACGATCGACGGTGGCTACGCGATGAGGCCATGACCAGTGAGGACGCGTCTCTCTCTGAGTTTCGGTCTAGCAGGCTTCTGGCAATGACTGATCGTCTGTGCTAGATTCGCTGCCACCTATGGCTTTCGTACCAGCGGCTTGGGCACGACAACGATCTCGCGTCACTGCAGTGGCGTTCGCTCTCCTCTGTCTTCTCGGCACCGCCTGCAGTACGACCGACCGGAATGCCAAGGTTCTGTTTGAGGATCCGCGCGGAACCGTGTCTCTTCAGACAATGCCCGATCAGTCGGTTCAGGCCACACATCCCATCACGCTGGACCCTCTCCTTCTTGCACAGATATTGAAAGGCATAGAGGTCCAAGATCAGGAACGTGGCCTTCAGAAAATACTCGGAGGCACGTCGACGCCTACGCCCGTATTCTCGGACGATCAAATCCAGTTTCTCGCTCCGTTACTGGCAGAAGGGTTACGTACGGCAACGCCGGATCAGCGTATCACCTATCGTGTCGAGACCACGCACAAAGGTTCCTTCCTGGAATCTTCAACCACGGAAACCACCACGGGATCCTTCTATGCGTATGGCCGGCAGCTGTACGTGATTCTTTCCCAATATCGATATTCGCCGACGCGTACAAACCTGAATATCGGCGACATGGCAAATCGATCACGCCCCCTTGACTATTCAGGCCTCCGGAACCAAATTCTCGTATTCACGCCGAGGGCTGCTCAACGATCCGATCCTTTCGACACACCGGCAGGAGAAAAACCGACCGATAGATTTCTTGCCATCGATTATCAGCTGCTGCAACAGGCGCCAGCAGCAGCACCCATCGGGCAGTCTGCGCCTCAGGCGGGCAGAACTTCGCCAGTTCGCGAGGCCCCAACCGGAACCGGCATATCCGAGGCTCCGGCTCATACGACAGAGGCCCTGGCTCAGGAAGTGGAAACTCTGAGAAAAGAACTGCAATCCGTTCAACAACAACTCGGCAATCAGCCCACCAAACCCGACAGCCCGAAGCGAAAACCCACTACGCCCACCAAGAAGCCACAACAGCCAACCCCGTAACAATCCCCGCTAAGGGGTCCTCTCATCTAAGGCCTGAAAAACTTTCCCAGCAGGATGCTCAAAAAGTCCGTCCAGCAAGGCCACAGCGAGTGAAGACCTGGAGGCGTACCCTCTGGGGTACGTTGAAGGTCTGAGCGATGCGAGAACGACGCTGGCGGACTTTTTCAGCATCCTGTTAGGAATTTCGATAGCCGTTCGTGACCGGCATCCGCCGATCCTTCCCCAAGGCCCGATGCGTAATCTTGATCCCGATCGGCGCCTGCCGGCGCTTATACTCGCTGCCATCTACCATCGTCATCACACGCGCCACCGTCGCACGGTCGAATCCTGCCTCGATGATTTCATCGAGAGACCGGTCTTCTTCCACATAGGCTTGGAGAATAGGATCAAGGATCTCGTAAGGCGGCAACGAATCTTCATCTTTTTGGTTTGGCCTCAGTTCAGCAGTCGGTGGCCGATCTAACGTCCGTTTGGGAATCACCGGGGTTGTGCCACGGAGGTTGCGGAGCCGCACCAAGTCATACACCATCGTCTTGGGTACATCTTTGATCACGGCGAAACCGCCGGCCATGTCCCCATATAACGTGGCATACCCCACACTCATTTCGCTCTTATTTCCCGTCGTGAGCACCAGGTGGCCGAACTTATTGGAGAAAGCCATGAGGAGATTGCCCCGGATGCGGGCTTGGAGATTCTCTTCCGTCGTATCGGGTGCACGCCCCTCGAACGTGGCCGAGAGCTCGCGCCGATAGGTGTTGAACAACTCCGTAATGGGAATCGTATGCACCGAGATCGCAAGCCGTGCCCCCAATTCGGCAACATCGTCGTGACTATCTTGCGACGTATAGAGCGACGGCATGAACAGGCCCCACACGTTTTCAGAGCCGAGCGCATCGACGGCGAGCACAGCGGTCAGCGCCGAGTCTACTCCGCCGCTCAGGCCGATCACGGCGCGCGTAAATCCATTTTTCTTCACATAATCGCGCACCCCCAACGTCAGAGCCCGATACACTTCTTCCAGGGGATCCAGAACCGCCGTCACACCGGAGACCGCACGCATCCGAGTCTTTTGAACAGGTGGAAGCGGAGCTGCATAGACCTTCACGGCAGAGAATATGTGCCGAGGCACGAGCTTTTTCCGTCCGGTTCGTCTCGCTCGCGCAACAGCCTCCATATTGAGATCGGCGACGATCAAATCTTCTTCAAAGGCTTTTCCCCGTGCGATGACCTCACCCTGGTGATCGAGAATCACGCTATTCCCATCGAACACCAGTTCATCCTGAGCACCAACCGCATTGGTATACGTCAGCACCACTCCATGTTCCCGCGCGCGGGTCGCCAGCATCTGCTCACGGACCCGGCTCTTCCCTAGATGAAACGGCGAAGCATTGATATTCACGATGACTTCGGCGCCTGCCGCTGCCTGGAAACCGGTCGGACCGTCCGGCAGCCAGATATCCTCACAAATGTTGACACCCACCACCGCCCCGCGTACACGAATGAGCGGTAGCCGACGGCCTGGATGAAAATAGCGGCTCTCGTCGAACACGCCGTAGTTCGGCAAATACCACTTACAATAGGTCGTGATCAGTTTCTGATCGGCAATGATCGCCGCCGCATTGTAGAGTTCATGTACACCAGCCTGCACCACCGATGAGCGAGCGGGCTTGGGGTCGACGCCATCGCTTTGGCTGATGTACCCCACGACTGCTGCAATGCCACGACAGTGACGGACGACTTCCTGAAGGGCACGGCGGTTGTCTGCGATAAACCGTGGCTTGAGCAAAAGATCTTCTGGCGGATAGCCGGTGATGGCCAATTCCGGGAATGCGACTAAGTCAGCCTTCGCCTTCTTCGCCTCGCGTAGCCAGGCCGTGATCAGGCGGACATTCCCATCCAGATCTCCGACCGTCGAATTCATCTGCACCATGGCAATACGAAAGGTACGCATGCGGCTTTATACCATAAAGCCTAGGCTGAAGGGGTTCAGGCTGAAGGCTTTAAAAAAGTCTGGAGTTCGCGAACCGTAGCTCAGGATCCGAACCTTCAGCCTGAACACCTTCAGCCTATTCAATACCTTCGCAAGTTCGGAACCGGAAGATCCCACAGCTCTTTCCTTATCGCCGTCCACATGGCCTCCTGCACCGCCGTGAGATCCGGCGCAGATCGAGCAACCAGCTTGACCGCCAAACCAGGAGTTGCCGGAGTTGAAACCCCTCCCAGCACCAAGCCGGGACGCTCATCAAGAATTGCGGCGAGCGCGATATCGAGGCGTTTCCAGACATCGGCGCCGACCGCATCGCCAATAACAAAAAGTGATGCGACATAGTCCCAGCTCTCGACGAGGCTTACCGATTCAGGCAATAGGCCGGGGACCAGCCGGTACCGTTCAGCAACCGACTTCCCTAGAGTGCCGCTGATGCAGATCTCATTTTCAAGCGAGGCAAACGCCCACCGCTCGTGCCTGGCAACCCGACCAGAGGCCATGGCATCCCACAGGACTACCGTCGCACCTGGCGCAAGATCGACATGGATCGATTGGCGAAACCGAGAACCGGCAAATGGGATCGTGATCTCAGGGACCCATTCCAATCGAGCATCAGCACCGACTGAAAGACGAATTTCTTGTAGTGCCGGCTCAGACAGGCTTCGGTAGACACGATTGGCAGAGGGACTCGTTATGAACACATGCGTCCTGGCATGGAGCTGTGCCTCCACCGCCACATGATCGCCACCGACCAAGCCGCCGGATGGGTTCACAAGCCAGGTAAAGGCACATCCGCTGTCGTCGAGATACGAAGGGGGAAAGTGATGCCAGGGACTGGTGCAATAAGAGCGCGTAAGTACCGTGCCTGGACCCGCTCGCTCAAACTCATAGAACAGCGACCCACGACGGCCGACGCCGTCGAGTACAGAAGAACCGTTCGCTGGAAGGTTCACAGAGAGCCTTTCTCTAACCCGCTGCGGAAAAACTAATGTGGCACGGTGCAAATTCAATGACCCGTACATCTACGACAACAGGAGAACACTGTGAGGATGCTCAAAAAGTTCGTCCAGCAAGGCCGCAGGCGAGTCGAAACCGGAGGCGTACCCTCTGGGGTACGTTGAGGATTTCGATGAGCTGAGAACGCCGCTGGCGGACTTTTTCAGCATCCTACTAATGGCGATGCACGCGCTGCGGCAAGAGCTGCTCAACCCACGCACTCACCTGAACGAGCCCTTGTCCTGTTTTGAGGTTCGTAAAGAGGTAGGGCAAGTCACCTCTCATTCGCTTGCTGTCCCGATCCATGACGGACAAATCGGCTCCGACATGCGGCGCGAGATCGATCTTGTTGATCACCAGCAAGTCAGAGCGGGTGATCCCAGGACCACCTTTGCGTGGAATTTTATCGCCGGCTGCTACATCGATCACGTAGATCACTTTGTCCGCAAGTTCAGGGCTGAATGTCGAGGCTAAATTGTCACCGCCGCTCTCAACGAACATCAATTCGACGTCGGGATGGCGCTTGAGCAAATCGTCCAACGCTTCCTGATTGTGTGACGCATCTTCACGGATTGCCGTATGGGGACAGCCTCCGGTTTCGACACCGAGAATGCGATCTTGAGGGAGCGCGCCCCGGCGCGTGAGAAACTCGGCATCCTCCTTGGTGAAGATGTCATTGGTCACCACCGCCAAACTCACACGATCGCGCAGACGCAGACAGAGCGCTTCGACCAGTGCGGTCTTTCCAGACCCCACCGGCCCACCGACACCGATCACAGGAATATGACCAGCCCGCGCCGCGGTGACACGGCCGTTACCTGAGAAATGTTCATCGGCTCGATGCATAATGCTCTTAAGACCGAAACAACCTCGACTCCAAACGACTATGCCTCATGGCATAAATATCCTGGATCGGCGACCAAGACTGCAACACTTGTTGATGCGACGCGTTGCGACTGACTCGTTCAATCACATCGAGCCAACTCTCCAAGAGCTTCTGTCCCTCACGCTGCCCGATTGGCAACAACTTCATCGCCGCTGCCACAAACCCTGTCGCGACTTGGTAGAGAAACGCGGCAATGGTATCTTCCTTCGACCAACCGGCGGCTGCCAACGTGAGACCAAGACTTACGGCCAGATGTCCCGGCGTCTGCTCAGCCTCAACCGCCGCAAGATAGTCTTCGATTAGTGGCTGCCTGGTATGTTGAGCAGCGGCCAACCGAATAATCTGGCGACCCATCTGCCGACTGGCGGCCCGTGATTCACGGCCCAGTTTCATCGCTTCCAGTTCTTGATCAACATTGAAGGCAATTTCCAAAGAACCGGAAACATACGCATCATGCGCCAATCCTACTGCCACTGCGTCGCGCTCCCCTATTCCAATCGTGAGCAACTCCACCACGTAACGCGACAGATCTTCCGCATTCCGAACCGCACCACCCTGCACCGCCGCCTCGAGCCCCGATGAAAAAGCATATCCGCCTGACGGAAAGAAACTATCGACGAATCGGAGACCGTTCAGAAGTGATAAAGTATTCATTGCATCAATCGGTTAGATTTTCTCATAGATTCTCCCTGGCCGCGAGGCTGCTCAAAACGTTGTCCAGCAAGGCCGAGCCGACGAACGCACCGGAGGCGTACCCTCTGGGGTACGTTGAGGATGCGTTCAAGGCGAGAACGAAGCTGGGCAGCGTTTTCAGCAGCCGTTAGAACAAAAAATAGCGTTGGGCCATGGGTAGCACCGCCATCGGATCGCAGGTCAAAATCTGCCCGTCAGCCTTCACCACATAGGTTTCTGGGTCTACCTCGATGTGCGGTAACGCATCGTTCAGTTTCATATCGCGCTTTCCGATGCCTCGGCATTTCTTCACCGCCGCCACGCGTTTCTGCAACCCGAGCGACTTGTGCACCTCGTGCTCGATAGCGGCCTTGGAAAGAAAGGTGAGGCTGGTGGAAAACAAGGCGCGGCCAAAGCTCCCGAACATGGGCCTGGTGAGGACCGGCTGCGGTGTGGGGATGGACGCATTGGGATCTCCCATGGCAGCGGACATGGGAAACCCGCCCTTCAAAACGATTTCAGGCTTCACGCCGAAGAATGCCGGCTTCCACAGCACAAGATCCGCCAACTTGCCGACTTCGACTGAGCCGACTTCATGCCCGATACCGTGCGCAATCGCCGGATTGATGGTGTACTTCGAGATATACCGCCGTACTCGAAAGTTATCGTTTGAACCGGCCAGCTTATCGGCCGCCGTTTGAGAGAGATGTCCTCGCTGCACTTTCATCTTGTGCGCCGTCTGCCAGGTGCGAATGATGACTTCACCCACGCGCCCCATCGCCTGCGAGTCGGACGACATGATGCTGATCGCTCCCATATCGTGCAGGATATCTTCCGCCGCAATGGTCTCGCGGCGAATGCGCGATTCGGCAAAGGCGATATCCTCCGGCACACGCGGGTTCAAATGGTGGCAGACCATGAGCATGTCGAGATGCTCGTCCATCGT
>JBGTMB010000231.1:0-3353 GCA_041743755.1 Nitrospiraceae bacterium
CCCGCTGTCTGTCCAACATGCGGGGCAGTCTTTCACAAAGGGCGGTGGACCTGGGAAGCGAAACCGGCAGGCGCGCATGAGACTCTCTGTCCAGCGTGTCATCGGATCCATGATAAATACCCTAAAGGCCTCGTCACGATCAAAGGATCGTTCAAAGATATCCAGCACGAACAGTTGATCGGCGTCGTCAAGAACACGGAGGAGAAGGAAAAGAAAGAGCACCCACTCTCTCGGATTATGGCGATTGAATCACAACCCGAAGGCCTGGTCATTTCAACGACCGATACCCATCTACCCCGGCGAATCGGCGACGCGCTGAAACATGCCTACCACGGGGAGCTGGAATTGCATTACGACCAGGATGAGCAATTCGTGCGGGTCACATGGACCCGCTGAATCCCTGATTTTAACTGTTGAGGAGAAAAGTATGACCGGTCTTACGAGAGGTATCGCCATGGCACGGTCGATGTGGTCCTGCCCCGGCCACTGTATCCTTCCCGCTGTGGCGGCACTCATCCTGGCGACTGGAACGACGGGGCAAGCGTCGACGTCCATTTCACAGGGCTCGGTCGTGGAGGTGGATCAGGCAACTGTCAGTGAGATCTTGGATGTGTTTCACAAGGCTGACGCAGCCATCGCTGCAGAAAATCTGGACGGTGTCATGGCACTCTATGCCACCCAATACAACTATCATGGATTAAAACAGGCGGATATTCGGAAGATCTGGTCCGAGCTACTCAAGGAGTACCGTGACATTGCCAATACTCATTTCATTTCGCAAATCGTCAAAGCAGGATCGGACTCCAACGCCATCATTGAAATCACCTGTACGGGGAGATTGTCAGGCATTTCAAAGACCACCGACCTACGGGTACCGATCGACAGCTGGCACGAAGAAGTGCATTATCTGACGCGTGAGGGCGGCGTCTGGTGCATTCGGGGAAATGCCGGCGACCGGCCACGGGTCTTGTCCTTCGGCAAGGCGCCCCATCCGTTATTCTGAATCATGGAGAGGCTACAATGAGAATCCTGGTTGGCGTGGATTGGTCGAACGAAGCCTTTGCCGCCGTGGAACAGATCGGGTTACTCTACAAGCCGGACGACGTCGTGCTCGTGCATGGCGTAGATCTTGGCATGTTCCAGTCTCCCATCGTGGCCGGAGCAGTCAATCTGCAAGGGTACGAAGAATTTCGCCAGGCCCTGATCGATGCCGGTCGCCAGGCTGTTGAGCGCTGCCGCACCCTACTGCCGGCTGAGACTCCCTCCATCAGAACGATGTGCGAGGTCCAGCACCCGGCCGCCTTCATTCTCGATAGCGCCGCCACGGTCAAGGCCGACCTCATCGCTGTGGGCACCCACGATCACAGCCGGATGCGAGAAGTGTTTGTCGGCAGCGTGTCGCACCAAGTCCTGCTCCATGCCACGGTACCGACCTTGATTGTGAAAGGAAAGGCTCGCCCCATCGCCCGCATCCTCCTGGCAGTCGAAGACCGCGAGGATGCGCTCCACATGCACACATGGCTGACATCGCACCCCTTCAAGAACCCCGTCGCCGTCACCATCCTCTCGGTCGTCCCCTCGCTCGCAATGGTCGAGCCCAATGTGATGGTGGGATTTACAAGCTGGTCTGAAGAACAGAACCGGCAGGCTCAGCAGATCGTGAACGACACAGCCCAGGCGTTAGCCGGTCCACAGTTCAATGTCACCACCGATGTCCGCACGGGTGATCCCGTGACGACCGTGTGCGAAGTAGGGCAAAGTTACGACCTCATCGTGGCCGGTTCCCATGGGCGGAAGGGTTTCGCACGATTCCTGCTCGGCGGCGTGTCGCACGGAATCGTGCATCGGGCCAGCTGCTCCGTGCTCGTAGTACGTTGAAGGCCGATCGACCGCCCTGAACGATTCGCTCATGAAAGGATGGAGAGTGATGAACATTCGAGTAATACTGAGCGTGCTATTGCTAGTGATGGGATGCGCCTCATGGGTCACCGCACAAACGGTGCGCGGGAACCCTCAAGCCGGCCAGGTAGTGTATGAGAAGAATTGCCTGCGCTGTCACGGGGCACAATTGGATGGGAAGGGCCCGGATAGCCAGGATTTGATCGTACGACCGGCCAATCTTCAGTCTCCGATCACTCGATCAAAAAGCGATTGGGAGTTGCTCGTGGCGATCTCGAATGGCGTACTATTCAGCCCGATGCACAGCTTTCGCGGAAAACTGACGGATCAGCACATGTTGGATGTGCTGTCGTACATCAGGGCTGTGTCGCCCTCGGACATTGTCAGTTAATGCGACGGTGTATTCGTTTAGCACACAGGCCTCCAGAGACTGACTCGGCAACCCAGCGCGTTTATTATTATTCTTCTCCTGTTCTTCTGCGGGACATATATCCAGGCTGGAGAACCAACTCCAGAGATAGATGCCTTCCTCATCCGGATCAGAATCGCCTTTGAATGCATGAATGTCTACGACTGATTGAGATCAAACAATGATGAAAGTCTTCAGCCTGATCAGTGCGGTATGCGTGATCGTCTTGGCCAGTTCCTGGGCCGATGGGCAGACTACACGTGAGAACCCCAAGGGAGGACAAGCGGTCTATACACAATACTGCCTCCGTTGTCATGGCGAGACATTGGACGGGAATGGGCCCGAGGCGCAGTACCTGATCCTCCGGCCTACCAATTTCCAATCGCAGAGCCTGCTCGCGAAGGCAGATTGGGAGCTGCTCATCACAATGTCCAACGGGATCTTATTCACTCCCATGCATGGATTTCGCGGCAGATTGACGGACCAACAGATGTTGGATGCGCTGTCGTATATCAGAAGCAGGACGCCGTTCGGCTCGGTCGACTAGCCCGACATCGTGCTCCATTCACACCAACGCATATGGGAATTCGTCCGCACGATCGGCATCTGCCTTGTCCTGCTCGCGCAGGGGAGCGGGACACTGGTCCAGGCCGGTGAACCGGTACAGGATCTTGAAGTCTTTGTTCGCGCCGACTGCCCCCATTGCGAGGCAGCCAGAGCCTTCCTACTGATGAAGCCCGACTGGCTGAGGTAACAATTCCGTCTCTGCAGGAAAGGAGTGCATCATGCTGGAGGATTCAACACGATTGCAGCTCACCAGACTTGCCTCGACAGGAAGCCGAGAGTATTCTCAGGCGAACCCTTGGAAGGGTGCAAGCCTGGGTTAGGCGCGAAGCACACAGAAGAGCGATAGCTCCCATTCAAGGAATCGCGATACGTCGAATGCGTGACCGCTCATGAAACACACTCGTCCTCTCTACCAGCCGCCTCCGTCGTCCGAATACCAGGAATCAGGACAGGTCATCCTGCGCGATGGCACGACCGC
>JBGTMB010000232.1:0-5787 GCA_041743755.1 Nitrospiraceae bacterium
AAAAAAGCACCGCGCACTTTTGACGGCAATCGCCCGCCTGGCGCTGCCAACGCCAGGATCGACGACCACGACATGGATGGTGCCTTCAGGAAACTCGCGATAGCACGACTTGAGGAAGTATGCGGCTTCATCGATTCGATAGGGAACAATCTGATGGGTGAGGTCGACGATACGAGCTTCCGGGCATGTCGAGAGGATCGCACCTTTCATGCCGGCGACGAACCAATCGCGATCGCCGAAATCGGTCAGGAGAGTGATGAGAGAGTTCGCCGACGGCACGTTACAATTCCTCGAACTTGATCTCCACGACTTCATATTCGACCATCTTCACCGGCGTCTTCACTTCCACGAAATCGCCGACTCGCTTGCCGATCAGCGCCTTGCCGACCGGAGACTGAATCGATATGCGGTTCACTTTCATGTCGGCTTCATCCTGCCCCACCAGCGTATACACTCGTTTCGACTGCGATTCCTGTTCAATCAAGAACACCGTCGCGCCGAACACGATCGTGTCGGACACGCGACCGGTCGTTTCGATGATGCGGGCCTCGGCTAATTTCGACTGCAATTCCACAATGCGTGACTCAATGAATCCCTGTCGTTCTTTCGCGGCATCATACTCTGCATTCTCGCTCAAATCGCCATGGGCACGCGCTTCGGCAATGGCCTCGATATTTTTGGCACGCTCAACTTTGCGCAGCCGATCTAGCTCGGCTTGGAGCGCCTCGTGCCCTTTTCTCGTTATCGGTGTCGGCATACTTCCTCCAAACTACAAGACTGAATGATGAGCCATGGCCTCCTGTTCAGGGATCGGCAATCACCGTTCCGGACTTCCTATGCCGTGGTATTCCTGTAGCGATCGAATGGTGAGTTCTTTCTTGAGAATCGCTTCAATACCCATGATCGCCGCGCGTGCCCCTCGAATCGTCGTATAGTACGCCAGCCCTTTGTTCAGCGCCTCTCGGCGGATCGACAATGAATCAGCATGTGACGACGCAGTACTCACCGTGTTCACCACTAATGCCACCCGCCCGTTCTTGATATGGTCCACAACGTGCGGGCGACCCTCCTTCACCTTGTGCACAGTTTCCGCATCAACCTCATGACTGCGCAAATATGCGGCCGTACCACTGGTTGCTTGAACGGTAAACCCCAGCTGCTGAAGTCGACGCACCACATCCAGGCTTGCCGGACGATCGCTCTCCTTGACACTAATAAAGGCCGTGCCTCCTCTCGGCAACGGCGCCCCGGCCCCTGCTTGGGACTTCGCAAAGGCCCATCCAAAATCCTGGTCGATGCCCATGACTTCTCCGGTGGATTTCATTTCCGGCCCCAAGAGTACATCGACCCCTGGAAACTTATTAAAGGGAAAGACCGACTCCTTCACGGACAAATGAGTGGGAGTCGGGGCCTCGATCAACCCCAGCTCTGGAAGACTCTTGCCCACCATGGTCTTCATAGCCAACTTGGCCAGTGGCACACCGATGGCCTTACTCACGAACGGTACCGTACGCGAACCGCGAGGATTGACCTCCAGCACATAAATCGCGTGGTCCTTGATGGCAAATTGCGCGTTCATCAACCCGATCACCCCAAGCTCCAGCGCCAACGCCTTCATCTGCAAGCGAATCTCTTCGATTACATCTTGACCGAGCGAATAGGGTGGCAATGAGCAGGCCGAGTCACCCGAATGCACGCCGGCCTCTTCGATGTGCTCCATGATTCCGGCCACGACGACGTTCGTCCCGTCTGAAATAGCGTCGGCATCGACTTCAATGGCATCCGACAGATACTTATCGATCAGCACGGGATGTTTCGGCGACGCCTTCACCGCCGATTTCATATACTCAAGCAACCCGGATTCGTCATAGACGATCTGCATGGATCGCCCGCCCAACACATACGAAGGCCGCACGATGACCGGATAGCTGATCCGGGCAGCAATCCGGAGGGCCTCGTCCACAGATCGAGCTATACCACTCTCGGCTTGGCGAAGCCCAAGCTTGTTCAAGAGGTCGCGGAATCGCTCGCGATCTTCCGCGCGATCGATCGCGTCAGGGCTCGTCCCCAAAATTCGTACCCCAGCCTTGGACAAGGGCAGCGCAAGTTTGAGAGGCGTCTGCCCACCGAACTGTAAGACAACTCCCAACGGCTGTTCTCGCTCCACGATGTTAAGGACATCCTCCTCGGTCAATGGCTCAAAATACAGCCGATCTGAAGTATCGTAGTCCGTACTCACCGTTTCCGGATTGCAATTCACCATAATAGATTCGATGCCTTCTTCCCGGAGTGCCATCACCGCGTGGACACAACAGTAGTCGAACTCGATCCCCTGCCCGATACGATTCGGCCCCCCACCGAGGATCATCACTTTCTTCCGATCTGTCGGGCGAGCCTCACATTCGCTTCCGTACGTCGAGTAAAGATACGGGGTATGGGCCTCAAACTCTGCGGCGCAGGTGTCGACCCGTTTATAGGTCACCCCTCTCTTGCCCTGACCGGCTTTGACCCGTTGCTTTCTGACCGAGGCTGGGGTGACACCAATGAGCTGTGCAATACGATCGTCTGAAAAACCAAGTTCTTTAGCCTCCCACAAGAGAGATTCCTCAAGCACCGCTGGTTTCTTCCCCGCATGGCCAGCCAACAGGGTTTCAAATTGCATGAGCTCTCGAATCTGCTCCAGAAACCAGGGGTCGACTTTTGTCAGCGCAAACAGGTCGTCGTTGGAAAGCCCCAGACGCATGCCATCCGCGATATGCCACAGCCGCTCGGCAATCGGAGTCCGCAGATGTTGGCGTACCCGTTCCAACGCCGAGAGTCGATCGAATCCCTCTGGAATGCCGCGATCCAACCCTTCCCGCGACGAAAGTCCGCTCATATTCAACTCCAGCGAACGGATCGCCTTCTGCAAGGATTCTTTGAACGTGCGCCCGATCGCCATCACTTCGCCCACCGATTTCATCTGAGTCGTGAGGGTCGGATCGGCCCCTCGGAATTTTTGGAAGGCAAACCGCGGGATTTTGACCACCACATAGTCGATCGTGGGTTCGAATGACGCTTTCGTCACACCGGTGATGTCGTTGGTGATTTCATCCAACGTGTAGCCCACAGCAAGCTTCGCGGCAATCTTCGCAATGGGAAACCCTGTCGCTTTCGATGCAAGCGCAGAACTCCGCGACACGCGCGGATTCATTTCAATGACCACCATGTCGCCGTTCTGAGGATCCAAGCCGAATTGAACATTCGACCCGCCAGTATCGACGCCGATCTCGCGCATGATCCGAACCGCAGCGTCCCGCATGCGCTGGTATTCTTTGTCTGAAAGCGTCATGGCCGGCGCGACGGTGATGCTGTCGCCCGTATGCACGCCCATCGGGTCCAGGTTTTCGATCGGACAGACAATGACGACATTGTCTTTGAGGTCCCGCATGACCTCAAGTTCGTATTCTTTCCACCCGATCAGGGACTCTTCAATGAGGACTTGGCCGACCGGACTCATGGCCAACGCCCAATCGATCAACTTTTCGAACTCATCCCGGTTGTACGCAATGTTCCCACCAGTTCCGCCCATGGTGAATGACGGCCTGATGATCGACGGAAATCCTGTCTGTTCAAGAATCTTGATGGCGTCTTCACGGGTGTGCGCCGTCCCGCTGGCTGGTACGCGCAACCCGATTCGCTGCATTGCATGCTTGAACGCTTCGCGATCCTCGGCCTTATGAATCGCCTCAGCAGACGCGCCGATCAACGTCACCTTGTACTTCTCAAGTGTCCCGCGCTTGACCAATCCCATCGTCGTATTCAACGCGGTCTGCCCACCCATAGTCGGGAGCAGCGCATCTGGGCGTTCGCGCTCGATCACTTTCTCCACAACCTCGACCGTGATTGGCTCCACATAGGTCCGATCCGCCAACTCAGGATCGGTCATGATCGTCGCAGGGTTGCTGTTAATGAGAATGACCCGGTAGCCTTCTTCTTTCAGCGCTTTGCAGGCCTGCGTGCCGGAATAGTCGAACTCGCAGGCCTGGCCGATGACAATCGGCCCTGAGCCAATCAGTAAGATGGACTTGATATCTGTTCGCCTCGGCACATCGACCTCGTTTCAGAATCAGCTGACGTCCTGCATTGGCCCAATCATCGGCCGGTATGGTGTCGGTAACGGGGGAGCCGTCCCTCCACCGGACCCATGATAGTGCTGAAGCGCCTTGGGTAGCCACGCTTCGATCTGATTGATACGCGTCAAATCGGACGGATGAGTGGACAGGAATTCAGGGACCGCCTGCTGGGATCGAAAACAGACCTTCCCGATCATCTGTCTTGGACAGCCGCTCATGCGCTCCCAAAACGGCACGGCTTCACGCGGATCGTACCCTGCCTTCGCCATCAAGAGAAGCCCGATCTCGTCAGCTTCCGATTCTTGCTTCCGATTGAAGGGCAATGACACATTCACCCCATAGGCCCCCAACAAGCCCTGGATCGCCCCGGCATTGGTACGTCCAGTTGCTGCCGCACCCAATGCTGCCACTTGCGCAATCTGGTCCAAAATGCTCCGGCTCATCCGCTCTACCCCATGACGCTGCAACGCATGCGCAACCTCGTGGCCCATCACCGTGGCCAATCCCGCATCATCTTTGGTGTGCTTAAGAATCCCGGTAAAGATCGCAACCTTTCCGCCCGGCAGCGCAAACGCATTCACCATCTTGTCGTCTTGAATAACCGCGAACTCCCACTGATACTCCGGCTTGTTAGCGGCTTCAGCAATCTTCCGCCCCACGCGATGCACTAACTCATTCACTTCCGCGTTGTCGCTGAGCGGCGCGGCTCGCAACACCTCACGGAATGCGCTCAAGCCAAATTGTAGCTCCTTCTCTTCAGAGAAAAAGATGACCTGATCACGAGCCGTGCCCGGTGCGCGATAGCATCCGGTCATGCTGCCGAACAGACTCAGCGCTGCCCCAGCCCCCAGAGCTGTGCACAGGCTCATTGCCCCCCGAGCCCCAAGAACCAGCATCGCCCGGCGTCCAATCGGCGTCGAGAAGACTGTATCGATGTGGCGATCTGATGATCGAATCATGGCGGATCACGTCAATAAACAATTCGGCACATCAGTCACTGGAAAATTTCGGTCATGGCATCCAGAGGTACATGAATTGCGGTGTGCCACCCCGCACCATCGACAAGACATCCAAATTGGCTAACCCGGTGAGGCCTGTACTCGTCCCGAACAGGCGCGAGTACATATTGTTTTGATACTCCCCTCGCCGCCCATAGGTCACAACCCGTGCCTCTGTGAGGCCCGCTTTCTTCTTGGCCAACTCAACCGCGTCCTCGAGATATCCGATTTCGTCGATCAAGCCTGCCGCCTTGGCCTGATCTCCGGAATAAATCCGTCCATCCGCAAGTTTCCTAATTTGTTCGGCCGACAGGTTGGGACGGCCCTCCTGTACCACCGCCAGGAACCGTTGATAGAACGAATCAATCACGCTTTGAAAAATCCCTCGCTCCTCCGGTGTCATCACTCGGAACGGTGAGCCCATATCTTTACGGGGACCGGACGTGATGGCGCTGGCTTCGACGCCCACTTTTTCAAGCAATCCCCTCGCATTGACGGTCAACATAATGACGCCGATACTGCCCGTGACCGTCGAGGGATGGACCAGGATATTGTCCGCGGCCATGGCCAGATAGTAGCCTCCTGACGCCGCCACATCCATCATCGAGGCGATCACAGGAATCTTTTTCTTGAGCTTGAACTCCCGCAACTCGTGATACAAAATGTCCGAGGCG
>JBGTMB010000233.1:0-3561 GCA_041743755.1 Nitrospiraceae bacterium
GAGGCCGTTCGTCTCATTGTAGAAACTTACGTTACCGCTAACGATGGGAATCTTGAAATACTCACAGGCATCCTTCATCCCCTCGATCGCCAACACAAACTGCCACATGATTTCAGAACGCTCAGGATTGCCGAAGTTCAAGCAATCCGTCAGCCCGATCGGCTCCGCGCCGGAGCAGACCAGATTCCTCGCCGCCTCGGCCACCGCAATGCGAGCCCCTTCGTACGGATGCAGCAGGCAATAGCGGCTATTACAATCCACCGTCATCGCAAGGGCTTTATTCGTCCCCTTGATCCGAACAACCGCCGCATCGGAACCTGGCCGGACCATCGTGTTGGTCCGCACCATGTGGTCGTACTGCTCATAGACCCAGCGTTTACTCGCAATGGTTGGCGACTCCAACAGGGACAACAGCGCCGCACTCGCATCCTTCACATCGGGCAGCGCATCGTAGTTCAAGTTGGTCAGCATGTCCTGATAACCCGGCGGCGAGTAGGGCCGCTCGTAGCGTGGTCCGTCATCGGCCAGCGACTTTGCAGGAATCTCTGCCACCACCTTTCCCTGATCCTTCACGCGAAGAATCCCGTCACCCGTGACCCGTCCCACCACCGCCACATCGAGATCCCACTTCTTACAGATTCTGATGCACTCATCTTCTTTGCCCGCCTGCGCCACCATCAACATGCGTTCTTGCGATTCCGACAACATGATTTCATACGCCGTCATACCCGGCTCACGCCGCGGCACATCGGTCAGATCCAGATCGATTCCGTTGCCGGCACGCGACGCCATATCGCAGGACGAACTAGTCAGCCCCGCCGCTCCCATGTCCTGAATCCCCACCAACAGATCGCCCGCCATCAATTCGAGACAGGCTTCCAGCAACAGCTTCTCGGTAAAGGGATCACCCACCTGCACCGTCGGCCGCTTTTGTTCTGATTGGTCGTCAAAGGAATCGGACGCCATCGTCGCCCCGTGAATCCCATCGCGGCCCGTCTTCGAGCCGAAATAGATCACCGGATTGCCGATCCCGGCTGCCGTTCCAAGAAAAATCTTGTCCTTGTGCGCAATGCCGAGACAAAACACATTCACGAGCGGATTCTGCGAGTAAATATCGTTGAAGACGATCTCGCCTCCCACCGTCGGCACCCCCATGCAGTTGCCATAGCCCGCGATGCCAGCCACGACGCCCTTGACCAGATGCCGGTTCTTCGCATGATCGAGCCCGCCAAACCGCAGCGCATCGAGCAAGGCAATCGGGCGCGCCCCCATTGTAAAGATGTCACGCAGAATCCCCCCCACCCCGGTCGCCGCCCCCTGATAGGGCTCGATAAACGAAGGATGGTTGTGCGACTCCATCTTGAAGACCGCGCAAAGCCCATCGCCGATATCCACCGCCCCGGCATTTTCCCCAGGCCCCTGAACCACCCGCGGCCCCGTCGTCGGGAGTTTCTTCAAATGCACGCGCGAACTCTTATAGGAGCAATGCTCCGACCACATCACCGAGAACATGCCCAACTCAGTGATGTTCGGCTCCCGCTCCAAAATCCCGACAATCTTCTGATACTCGTCGTCCGTCAGATTATGCTGCGCAATGAGGTTTTTGGTAATAATCTGCTCGCTAGACTTCATACACCGGACTTCCTTATCTGTTGATCCATAGCCTGTACGCGACTTGCTTCTTTCACCTTCAATCGCTTGACCCAACCCCTCTTGTGAGGCTTGCACAACGCACAGGCTCGGCGTTTACGCTTATATACCTTCCCCATGCACTCCTCTTTCACCGCTCAATCGGACGTCTCGCCTGGTGATACACACGAATCACTTGCAGCTCTTGCCCTCTGACTCGGTAGTAAATTCGATAAGGAGGAACCGGCCACGTCTTAACCCATCTGCCATCCTGGAGCAACACCTCTCTTCCCGTCACGGCTTCCGACGCCAACATTCCAATGACTTCGACAATATGGGCTAGCACCCGAGCAGCAGCATTAGGATTGTCCTTGCGGATGTAGTCGTATGCCTCCCGTAAATCTTCACGAGCTTGAGGAGCGACAACTATCGTCATCGCTTGGACGTGCCACCCTGAATGATTTCACGCACAACATCGGCGAGAGGAATGCCTCTGCCGGCATCCAGATCGGTCAGTCCGGCAAGAATTCCAGCTTCTTCTTCCTCCGTCAGAGTATCAACCCGATCAACAGACTCGATGGCGTACTTTCCTGGAGGAAGACCTCGTAACTCTTCTGGAACGTGACTGCCATCCCACTTAATCACCTTAGGTCCCATCTCTCACCTCCTCAGAAGCTGTCCTAGCGGCTTCGCTGTTCGAAGAATAGTTCGCCGCAAGTACGAACTCAACCCATTCTCGGTCACAACATCCACGTCACAGCCCAGCAAGTCCTGGACATCTAGCTTGAATTCCACCAGGTCTAAGAGATCCCGATCGGATTGCAGCGTGATCAGTAAATCCACATCGCTAGTCCGCCTCGCATGACCAGCAGCATGAGAGCCAAACACCCGCACCCGCGACACTCCGTGCGAACGTGCAATCCGATGGATGTCGTTGGCCTTTCCTTTCAGAACTTGTGTGATCATTGCTCTAGCTTCTGCCCAATCATCAAATTATGCTGGTCGATGAGACCATTAAGCAATCGCGACCATTTACATAAAAGAGCTACCTATTTAACTCAACTGGCACCACCCTGATAATACCCACTCGATTGCGCTACTCTTTGAGCGATCGACATATCAATAATACTTTTGCAAATAGGGTTTATCCCCTGGAACTTAATTGACCGAGAGAAATCAATTGCACCGAGCTCAACAAAAAGCTTGCCAAATAACTCGTCTCCGAACGAGGATGAAATTATTCCCACATTGGTCATTTGTATCTTTACTGCATGTCCTGGGTTCTGCTTCAGAAGATTGACTACGAGATTCCGAAGTCGCTCGCCGGTAATTCTATTACCAAAACTCGATGCATATTCTCTCAGGTCAAACGCCAGATCTCCCTTATCATCTTCAAATTTCAGCTCCATATGGTTGACAGGGTCATGACCCCAAAGAGCCTTGGGGAGATCAATTTCCTTATCAGTGGGAAACTGCATTTCCACACACGTTCCTGTATAGAAAGGAAAATGGAAGGTTGGCTCTACTTTTCCATCAAGAACTCTGACTCTTCCTTTATGGGACGTGATGGCGAACATCCCATTGCTATGTTGGGCGATTGCTAGAGCCCCTGCAAGCCCATTTCCCTGTCCAAATGCAGGATTACTGGTGACACCCTTGCGCATTGCTAGCTCAATGGCTTCCCTGTCATCTCCGAACTTAAAAGCTTTCTTCATGGAGCCGGGAATACCAATACCTGAGTCACACACGATCAATGCAAGTCGATGATTTTCCTTGTAAGTCACAACCTGTATCCATCCGAAACTTAAATTGGAATGAACAAGAACATTACCTGAAATTTCATTCAAGACCCATTCGAATGCCTGAGGCACCCCCTCAGCAAAAACAAGCTGCTGGAGGCATATCTCGACCACTTTACTGACAATCTCATTG
>JBGTMB010000234.1:0-6752 GCA_041743755.1 Nitrospiraceae bacterium
CGGCGGCATCTCCGTGGCATTGGCCCTGTCGCTGCCGGTTGGGCAGATGCGGGAGGCGGTGGTCACCATCACCTATGCGGTGGTGGTCTTCTCGATTCTTGTGCAGGGGCTCACGATCAACCGGGTGTTGGGGTCCGGCGCCAGCATCAAGAACGGGGCTGAAGAGGCTTAGCCAGGATACGTGAATGCGCGAAGGGTGTACGTCATCCAGCCAGGGTGGAGCATTTATACCGATCCGTTTTGCGCGCTGGTTAACAACACCAATATGTCGCCGGCCTGTAGCCGCTCGACCTGATTCAACTTCGAGAGCGATATCATTGTGCCGTCTCGGTAGAGGCGGAGCAGAACATCCGGCTTGAGATCCGCCGGAGTTTTTCCAATTTCATCGGGACGGACTGTGCGTTCTAGCAAACTGACCTGTCCTCCTGCTGTGAGGAGATCGTCGAGATACTGCACCATGTGACCATGGTCCACGGCGGCCGCAATGATGTAGCCGCCGAATGTGGCGGGAGAGACGATGGCGTCGGCGCCGCCCTGCTTGAAGAGTTTCACGTTCTCTTCCTCCTTCGCGCTGACAATGATGCGCACTGTCGGATTCAAGTGCCGAGCGGTCAAGAGCGTCAGGGCGTTCGAGTCGTCGCGGCCTGCTGCAATAATGACGGCCTTCGCATTGTCAATGACGGCATCGCGCAAGACCGCTTCCTGTGTGGCGTCCGCCTGAATGGCCGCGACACCGAGGGAGCCCGCCACTCGAACCCGTTCTTCGTGTGTGTCGATCACGATGACCTGGTCGGCATTCACTCCACGAGCGATCAATTCTTTCGTCGCGGACAAACCGGTATGGCCGAAGCCGCAGATAATGATATGCCGGTTCAAGGTTGCCTGAAGCTTGGCCATGCGATATCCCTCCATGTATTGTCTGATGATCAGTTGATAGGCCGTGCCCAGGAAGAGCAGCCAGATTCCCAAACGAATCGGCGTAATGACCAGCGCATCCAGAAGTCGGGCGCGGGTAGACACGGGCACGATATCTCCATAGCCGACTGTGGATACGGTGATCATGGTGAAGTACACGATGTCAGTGAAGGAAATTTCCCCGTCGTGCTGATCCCGCAGCCCGTCGCGATCCCACCAGAGCAGGCTGAAGATCAGAGCGAAAAGCAGGACGGCAATTCCCAGCCGCGTTATCAGGATTCTCGTAGGGGACCATGCATTCGGCGTGATAATGACGCGGGGCGCGCCTGCCTCTCTCTTCCTTCCCATTGCGCCTCCTAACTTCGCCCTCCAATGTTGCTCAGGGATGGCCGTCATCAAGCGATGTCTTCAGAATGGTCAGTTCGTTCGACTCAACGGGTACTTCGCAACGCAGGCTGGCCTGTCGTTCCCTATGCATTACGGGTTCGTATTCAGCAGCGAGGACTGGAGTATTGCCACGGCTCATGATGTCGGAGGTGGAGAGTGTTTGCTGGAACGCTGAAGTGTGTCTTCTAGCTCGCGAATTCGATTACCTTGCGATTCAACGGTCGACTCGAGGGATCGTATCGTGCGACTCCGTCTCCATCGACGCCCAAGAGACGCGAGGAAGGTTAAGACAGCGCCCGAGGTGGTTGAACCGAGAATCACCAGCACCAGTGAGGTCTGGTACTCCCAGAGGAGTAAACGAACGGTGACCGCATCCGTATTCTGCAGCGCAAAGGCCGCTGTCAATAACGCCAATACCAGCGCGAGTAAAATAAATCCCATTGCATGTCTCCTTCACGTGACAGACTGATGTTGTGATTACTGTAGCCGGATGCGAACGCCTCACGCGGAGCGCGTCCATCGGCAGAACACTGATCATGGGCCGCATGCTCCCGGGCTCTTCCGTTCATGATGCCGGCCGGGAAGGTGATTTCCCGGGTCGCTGCCCCTCAAGATTGCCGCTACGAATATGGAGATCCCGCTGAGGAAACGGGATCTCGATGTCATGAGCTTTGAACGTCTTGCTGACCACAAAATTGAGTTCGCTTCTGAGCACCCCCGGCGTGGTGGCATACTGTTTGGTCCAGACGCGCAGCATGAAATTGAGGGCGCTATCACCGAACTCCAACAGCAACGCGTCCGGTTTAGGGTCCTTCAGCACACCGGGATGTTGCTCGGCCACTTGGATGAGCAGCCGTCGGACAAGCTCGGGATCCGATCGATACGATACCCCGATTGGAAAGTTGAATCGCACGTCACGGTCCGTGTAGCTCCAGTTGGTCACGCTGTTCGACACGAACTCGGAATTCGGCACGATGATGGCAATGTTGTCGTTGGTGACGACCGTGGTCGACCGTAGGGAGATATTCACGACATCGCCGGTCACCTGGCCGACTTCGATGCGGTCGCCGACTTTGATGGGGCGTTCAATCAGGAGGATGAATCCGCTGACCAGGTTGTTGGTAATGTTTTGTAATCCGAACCCGACTCCCACACCGAGGGCGCCGGCCAGAATGGTCAGCGTGCTCAGATTGATGCCTGCGGCCTGAAGAATGACGATCAATCCCACGGCGATGATCACGTAGCGGATGATCGCACCCACAGCGAGCCGCACGCCCAGCTCTACCTTACTTCGGGCGAGAAGGCGGGTGACAAGCCAGTGCGTCAGCCAACGGGTGACGGAGAACAGCAGGAGGATTGGAATGATCACCCAGACAAGAGTCCAGATCGTGATGGGCGAATTGCCAATGGAAAAGAGGTGGGTGTCGAGAAGGTCTTTGAGCAGACTTATGAGCTGTCTCAGATAATCCATCGGCACTCTTTACCCCGGCGTGATAGGCGTCGGCCGTTCGTGCAGCGACAAACGCTCCCGCCCTCTCTTCGCTGATCTGCGTAATCGGTTCAGTGACCACAGGATCGACAATAGCAGGAGATGCTGCTCCCGTGCCAGGCTGGACGCACCGTGGAGCAGCTCACTTGAAGGAGCCGTCGATCCCGGCGGATGATTCATCGTACCCGTGTTGGGCCGAAACAGCGCCGTCTGCGTAGTATCTGTGCCCTAGCTTGATCGTGATCGGTACGTCGGGTGCCTCGCCTGTGTCGGTAGCCCGTTGTTTCTTCGCCCTCGATCAAGCCGTGGGACCTTGCGTTGGTTCAACAAGCTTGACCCTGATTTCTGGGGTTTCAACAAGATGGAAGGTGGCGGATGCCATCGCGACGCGGCCGTTGGTCTGATCCACTTCTTCCAGAATTCGGGTGAACAGGCGATCCTTGGTGATTCGGCGCTTCTTATAATCCACAATATAGCGCAGCGTGAACTCCATCCAGTTGTCGTTCGCGATCAGAAAGACGCGCGGGTCGATCTCCGTCGGGTCCACTCGGTAGAGGTGAATCAGCTCGGACCAGCTCGCCTTGGCCCGCTCGGAATATTCGCCGGTGACCTCGACCAGGACCCGCTGAAAGATGTCCCTCGCCAAGCGGTAGTCGCCGCCGTACTTGACCGGGACTGTGACCTCATCCCACAGGAAGGGAAAGTCGCCGGAGTAATTGAAGACCGGCTCCTTGAGACGAAGCTATTGGCGATTTTCACGATGCGGCCATTGTAGAGGTCGGCGTTGACCCATTGTCCGATCTCCATCATCGTCGTCCGGAGCATGCCGATATCGATCACATCCCCTTTGATGCCGCCCAGCTGGACACGGTCGCCGGTCTTGTAAAAATTTCCAAAGGAGATGGCGACCCAGCCGGCCAGACTGGCGATGACTTCCTGCAGGGCAAACGCGATCCCGGCGCCTGCGACGCCGAGGACCACGGCCATCTTGCCGAGGCTGTCGCTGAAGATCATGGCAATGATGAGCAGCCCGACGAAATACCCTAAAACGCTCACCATCTTCTTCGCACGGTACAGGTTGCCAGGCTCTTGGACGTAGTGAGCGAGGATTCCACGGGAAGCCCGCACCAGTCCCATGACAATCAGGATCGCCACCGTGGTGGCCACGAGCTTGCCGACTGTCGGATCGAGCAGCCAGCCCTCGACGAATTGCTCCATGGAGGGTGTCATGGTCTGGGCTCTCCCTTTGGCGGATTACCTTCATTCGGCTTGTTGAACCAATTTCCCAAGCCCTCAAACCGCAGTCCCGGTGCACGATACCCCTTCGGCAGGTACTGATCGGGAATCGCCGTCTTGTTGCCGTCACGGATTTGGGAGTAGTGCGGCGACATGATCTCGACGCCGGCTTCGTTGAATTTGTCCTGAATGTTTTGGAGAAGTTCGGAATAGGTGACGGCCATTTTATTGGGGGCGCCAGTCGAGGCGTTCAATTCGTAGGTAACGTAGAAGTCGTTCAGAGCCGTCTGCAGCACGAAGGGCTCCGGATCCGAGAGGACATTTGGCGTGGCCACGGCCGCTCGTTTCAGCAGGTCGTGCACAGTTCGCCAGGGGACATCGTAACCGATCGTCACGGACGTATTCAGAATCAGCGGCGGTGGGCTCATCGAAGCAGAACTATAGTTGATGATATGTGCCCCGAGGATCAGTGAGTTGGGAATGGTGATATCGACGTTCTTGATCGTCCGTATTCGGGTGACCAGGAGGGTCTTCTCGGTCACATCTCCGACCGTGTCCGCAATCTTCACACGATCTGTCAGTTGGAACGGACGCATATAGGTGAGGACGACGCCCGCGATCATATTCCCGATGGCCGCGGCTGATCCAAAGGAGATCAGCAAACCTAAAAAGACGGAGATCCCTCGAAACCCTTCGGTATGTGAGCCGGGGAAATAGGGGAAACAGGCAATGGCGGCAAGCACGATCACTAAGAAACGTACGATGCCGTATGTCGGTTTTGCCCAGTCGCGGTGAAAGCCTGGGAAGGAAATGGCGCCTCGCTCCATGCCTCGAAAGAACAGTTGAATGAGCTTGAGGATGTAGTGCGCGACGAACACGATGATCACAATGGCGATGATGTCAGGGACGGCTGACGCAAACCCCACACCGATGGTCTTGATCGGAGCGACCACATACCCAAGGAGTTCGACGGACAGTTTCCTGGTCCAAGGGAAAAATCCCAACAGCAATGTGGCGTAAATGTAGACTAACAACGCAATGACGGCGAACCGCAAGACACGCACCAAGGCGAGCAGACCCTCGGTGACTTGTGAGGCCGATAACAACTCAACGCGTTGAATTTTGAAAGATGGCAGACGGGTTTGGCCCCATTCCGATACCGTGTTGAGTATTTGCGGGAATAGGTGTTGGAGAACCTTCAACAGGGCCATGAAGATCCCTGTAGCAATCAATGCCAACAGGATGCCGATGAACAAGGCAGTTAGATTGGCCCGCAAGACCTCGCTCTGTTCCAGTGGCGCGGCCAACACGTGCAAGATCGTGGTTTCAAGATCGCGCGTCCAGGGGAAGACCCTCAGCATGAAATGAACATACAGATACAGGGCCAGCATGGCGATCACGATGCGGAGGAACTTACCAAGAAGCAGCAAACTTTTGGTGAGTTGACGGGCAGAAATAATTTCCAGGTCTCGGAATGAGATGGCTCGGAAGCGTGTCTCCCTCCAGCTTTCAAGTAACTGAAGTAGCCGTGGGTAGATGACGCGTAATGCGACCGCAAGGAAGATCAGCAGCGCGCTGGCTACACCCGCCCACAGTAGATCTCGAAGCGTGACAGGAGGCACGGGTTCGAGCGAGGTTTGCGCATCTTGGGAAGCGAGGAGCGCATCGCGGATTTTCCCGGCTTGTTCTTCGGCGAGGGCCTGTCGCGACTGGCCTGCCGCCGTGGCTTCACTCTCTGTGACGACAAACAGCACTTCGTCCGGCGTGACGACGTAAGAGGTTTGTTCATGATCTTCGACGGTGATACGTTGAATCGTAGCCGTTGGAGCCTGCGCCAACCGAGCCAGGCGCGCCTCGATGGCCTGTGCCCTTGTTGCCGGGTCGATGTTGGCCAGGCTCGTATGGATTGTGAAAATGGTCTGATCGCCGATGCGGATGGGGGCTTCGGAAACGGAAGAGGGTGGCGCGGCGTCGAGCGTCGAGATGATCAGCAGTACGAACAGGAAGCTGCTGCAGGTTACGACGGATCGGATCCCTCGACGGGCGCACCACTGAAGCCGATAACGTGTTCGTTGCATGCAACCCACTATTGAAAAGCTTTCCTCTGTTGAGGCTCGACCGTACGGAATTTTGTCATATTACCAGACCTTATGCCATAGACAAGATGCGGTAGTGCCCGTGGTACCGTCGTTTCAATGGCTATTGGTTGCGTAGGCGGAACCGCTCCCGCATAATCCCACTGAAATGAAGACGCTGTTCTTCTAAAAAGGGGCTACTTCCAGGGAATCATTAAGCGTCGAGACAGTGCTCGATTTGACCGGATTGATCATTCTAGTCGGTCTGGCCAGTGAACTGGTGTTTGCGCGGACCGGTATCCCTAGTGTGTTGTGTCTCGTGGGGTTTGGGGTGTTGCTGAGCCCGGTGTTCCATTTCGCTGAACCGGCCATGGTCATGACACCGGCGCCTTATTTCGGCACGCGCGCACTGCTTGCTTTGTCGCTCAATGCAGATTACTATTTTTGTGGGCGGATCCTTTCCTTTGGGTGGAGCGATAGTTGCTTGAACCACGAGCACTGCACCACAAAAGGCCGTATCGTCAATTTTCTGCCAAGCCTGGCACACTCTTGATCTCTTCGTCAGAAAACATTTGGAGTCACCAGTATGAACCTAAAAGGCCTTATTCATAGAGAGTTAGGCGAAGGGATGACGGAAAAGGAATTGGCTT
>JBGTMB010000235.1:0-15021 GCA_041743755.1 Nitrospiraceae bacterium
CATCGGTTGAACACGCGCCCGAGGAAATGTCTCGACTTTGCCACGCCCCTGGAAGTCTATGCGCAACTGCGCCATCATTCACCCGTTGCACTTGGAACTTGAAACCGCCCACTCAAGAAATATTTTCGGCTGCGGAGCTTCAACACTATTCTCAACTTCCTGAGCCGATCGTTTTGGGGAAGATCCCGAGTACCACGTCGACAAAGATCCGCAGACCCTAACGATCCACGAAAATCCCGCCCACGCCATGGAACTCGTGCTGCCGGATGGAGCGCACTGAAAAAGAACTTGTATCGGCGATCAACTTTATCGCACGCTACGCGCCGCATGGGCATGTCCACGACTTCAGCGACGAAGAGAACACTCCTGGCCGGTGCAGTCGGCAACGTGCTGGAATGGTACGACTTCGCACTCTATGGATACTTCGCGCCCGTATTCGCGACCTTGTTCTTCCCATCCGACTCTCCCGCGTTGTCGCTGATCTCTGCCTTTGGAGTCTTTGCCGTTGGCTTTCTCGCACGGCCTCTCGGGGCCATGCTGTTCGGCTATTGGGGCGATACGTTGGGACGACGCAACGCCTTGGCCTGGTCGATCCTCCTCATGGCTATTCCAACTTGCTTGGTGGGGCTGTTGCCGACGTACGAAACCATCGGGGTAGTCGCCCCCACCACCCTGATTCTCTGCCGGTTCTTCCAAGGGTTGTCGGTCGGAGGAGAATTCACCGGGTCCGCCACGTTTCTTGTCGAACATGCCCCCGCTTCGCGACGCGGCTATGTTGGGAGTTGGGCAGGCTTTAGTGCCCAGATCGGCGCACTGTTAGGATCCGGCGTGGGAGCGGTGCTCGCAGCAAACCTCACGGACGACACACTCCATCAGTGGGGCTGGCGGATTCCCTTCATGATGGGCGGCCTCATTGCCGTAGTTGGATGGTACGTGCGGACCGGGGTTCCAGAATCACCCGCCTTCGAAACCATTCGCCTGGCAGGGGGGCTCGCGTCTTCCCCCATTCGTGACGTCTTCATGACACAGCGGCTTGCCGTGGCAAAACTTGCCGGTCTCGTATGGCTGCACGGAGTGGCGTTCTACCTCCTGTATGTCTATCTCACGACCTATCTGACGACCGTAACCCAGGTTCCCCTCGCAACCGTACTCGTGCTCAATACGGGATGCATGCTGCTGCTGGCTCTCTTGATTCCCTTGACGGGTGCCTGGTCGGATCGGATCGGACAGGCCCCTCTTCTGATAACGGGAGCCGCGGGAATTGCGCTCCTGGCGTATCCATGCTTTCTCTGGCTCACGAGCAATCACCTACCCCGTATGATCGCAGCGCAAGTGCTCCTCACCCTACTGGTCTCCTGCTACATGGGGCCGTTCTTTGCCACTGTGACCGAGCTGTTTCCCACATCGCAACGCTATACCGGCCTCTCAGTCGGCTACAACATCGGGGCAGCCCTGTTCGGCGGAACCGCCCCACTGGTTGCCACCTTCCTCATCGAATGGAGTGGCAACGTCTTGGCGCCCGCTTTCTACTTGAGCTTCTGCGCAACGGTGTCTCTTGCGATCCTACTCACGCTTCGAAATAGACAGTCAGTGCAGGCGGCATCGGAAAAGGCAGGTTAGCCAAAGAGGATCGGAAAACCTTGACCCCGGGTAATAAAAACCGCCGCCGCGTGCGGGCGTGCGGTACAATTACCCAGACCATGGTCACATCCAGCGTCACACACAGGACTTTCCTCCCTCCCCAGCTATGGCTGGCGACACTTGCTTGGCTCGTCTGGCCAAGCGTGACACATGCAGTCGACTACGGTAACGAGGTCACCGTCCTGATCGAGCCGCGCCAAGCCGTCGCCACCAGTCAGTTGAGCGGTCGTCGGACGATCCCTCTCGACGCGCACGAAACCGTGATCAGCTCAGATGCAAACGGCATCAATGCCATTGTCGTCACCTCACGCCGACTGCTGGGGTTTTCTAGCCGCACCCTGTCTTGGAGTGAAACGGATCGTGATCTGAATGAAAAGGTGCTCGAGCGGCGGCTGTTGCCCACATTCAGCGTGGTGAGAACGAACACGCATCTGTATGGATTTCGTGGAGCGAACGGAGTCTGGCTCGATGAACCTCTCGGGGTGCGAGAAACAGTCAAGGTCACTCATTCAACTGATTATGGGGCGGTGTTCGTCACCAACGAACGGCTCGTGGGGTTTGCCTCCCTGCTCGGCGACTTCTCCTCAAAAGCACTCGGCATCCACGAGGACATCACGCGATTGGACAACGAGAAAGGCCTCATCATCGTCACCACCAGCACACGCACACTCGTCTTCGGAAGTCGCTTAAGCGGATGGGATGAATTCGAGTGAGGCGTCTAGCAGAATGCTGAAAAAGTCCGCCAGCATTGTTCTCGCGTCGCGCAGAGGCTCAACGTTGAGAAGGGGCTCTTTGGAGGTCGGAAGTAGTGGAGGGGCTTTTCCGTTCGCCAAGATCTCAAGATCTATTGTGTAGGCGAACGGCCCACACGAAGTAAGGGTTGTACCCCTTCGCTCGCTGCGGCCTTACTGGACGAGCTTTTTGAGTATCCTGCGAGATGTCAGGGGGAAGACTTCTCATTCCGCTCACACCCTTGCCCCCAGTTTTGCAATCAGTTGTAGCAATACAATACCGCAACCAGAACGATCCTCCACTAGCAAACAACATAACAGGCCGCCACAGACAACAAGAAGATCAGCGGCCGAAGATTGACAGACCGTGGGTGAACAAGTAGCCTGAGCCGACACGAAAACATATGGCGGTCTCCATGAATGATTCATCACTGATCGAATACATCCGACAATCTGTCCCCGGCCTTATCGCCCTCTACCGATTCGGGTCACAGGCGAAAGGCACTGCCCGCAGAGACAGCGATGTGGATCTCGCCGTGCTCGCACGCGACCCGATTCCCGCGATGCGTCGATTCGAACTCGCCCAAGAACTTGCTATCCAACTCCATCGTGATGTTGATCTTGTGGACCTACGCACTGTGTCAACAGTGATGCGGATGCAAGTCCTGTCCACGGGAACGTGCCTGGATACTCAAGACGAATCAGCTCGCCGGGAGTTCGAAATGTATGCGTATTCGGACTATGCCAGGCTCAACGAGGAACGGCGTGAGATTCTGAAAAGAATCAGCGCAAGTGGGTTAGTGCATGGCTGACGACGTTGTCCTCAACAAAGCCGCCACCGTCGAGCGGTGCCTTCGGAGGATTCTCGAAGAGTATGCCGGGGACGACAAGAATCTCTTTACAAATCAGACCAAACAAGACGCGATCGTTCTCAATTTGCAACGAGCCTGCGAAACAGCAATTGACCTAGCCATGTATGTGGTCAACCAACGGCACCTTGGAGTCCCGCAGGAGAGTCGCGACGCATTTACGCTATTGCAAACCGCCGGCATCCTACTGCCCGATCTCGCCACACAAATGCAGAAGATGATCGGGTTCCGCAACATTGCCGTGCATGAGTATACCCGCCTGAATTTGGATGTGGTCCACGCCATTATCACGAAACAGTTGGAGGATTTCCGAACGTTCTCCTCGACAATTGTCAAAGCGTTTCCCTAATTCGGCTATCGCGGACTGATCGATCACTCCACACGCCCCCAACACAATCGTTATTCCAGACGTCTTTGTGGCCGGAAGCAAGGTCAAGCAATGACCCAGATTTTTCACTCACGCCTAACCTCAAATCTCTAACTCAGGGCCGGTTAGTCCACCCACTTTGGTTTGCGCTCTCGCTTTTCGAAGCCCATCTGAAATTTGACGATCTCACCTTTCCCCTTAGTAATTCTGTCGAAACGAATGACGGGAGACAACGTAGCGTGCTCTTGTATGAGTCGTTCCTGCCCCGCCTTTTTCGCAAAGATAGTCTGATACCCGAAACGACAAACTTGTCGATTGATCGCCTCGACTAAGCCGGTATCCGACAGATCTGCTATCCCCAATCCCTCTGAAGCGAACTGGTCCCGCATAGGCGAATCTCCATAAATAACGAGCGACGGACTCACTGGAAACAGCAGGAGAACCGGCCCGTCAGGCCGAATAACATACGGTCGCAAGTCGGCATCCTTGACCGAAGGATCGAACCAGATTACCGGATTGTCACTGGTCAGAAATGGAACTTCGGTCTTATTGTGCAACGCACAGAAGCCGATTCGATCAAACACCTGACCAAATCCTTTTATCACAGTCATCATGGCATGAATCGATTGATGAGGATCAATAGAGACTTCAACGTGGTCAAGTAGGTTTTCAAAGCCCACGGGCTTCGGCGATAGCTTCCCCGCCTTGTCCAATCGACGAGCCGCAGCCATTACACGTTCCGCATTTATCTTCTCGATTGCATCTCGACTGGCAGGAACCCGCGCACGCTGCAATATCATGAATTGGAAGAGATCTATCAGAGAATCATTGACATTTCCCCGACGATGAAGTCGCTCAACAATTCCTGGCCACTTATCCTCTATCTTTGAGAAGCAGTCCTCAAGTGCATTGTGATCTTTTCCACCATCCGGTCTGGGCTGAGAGTAGTAGTACTTGTGAAAGGCTACGTTGTCCGGCGAGAGCGAAATAGCTTTGCACGGATCATCCTTGCGATAGACAAGCACTTGCCCGGAGTTATCACAGAAGAATTTCAGGTAGGATTTCGGAATGTAGTGATGACGTTTTTTCTTCATGGCAACAGACTGCTTTTCATATCTACAACAAAAGTTATCTGATTTGCCAATGAAGCACAAAGGGCAGGTTCCTTTTCAGGAACCTGCCCATCAAAGCAATCACACTTTCCCCGCCCTCTCGACCTAGAGCATCCCCTTCGTCGACAGCACTTTGCCTGCCAATCGTTCCTCCAACATCGTGGCTTGATCGAGGGCTTTGGCTGTCGCTTTGAAGATCGCTTCCATGATGTGGTGGGGGTTGCGGCCATACATGAGGTTCACGTGCAGGTTGAGTCCACCGTGGGTGACGAAGGCCTGGAAGAAGTCTTCGAACAGACCAAGGTCGAAGGCTTTGATCTTTCGATCCGGCAAGGCAACATTGTAGACGAGATAGGGCCTGCCGCTGAGATCCACCGTGACTTGCGCCAGCGTTTCATCGAGCGGAGCTGAGGCGAATCCAAATCGCTTGATTCCGGCCTTTTCGCCCAAGGCTTGATGCAAGGCTTTGCCCATGACGATGCCGACATCTTCCACCGTATGGTGCTCATCGATATCGATGTCTCCCTTCGCCTGGACGGTCAGGTCGAAAAAGCCGTGCTTGGACAATAGTTCCAGCATGTGGTCGAAGAAGCGAACGCCGGTGTCGATCTTTCCCTGCCCGCTGCCGTCCAGCGTCCATTCGACATGGATATCCGTTTCTTTGGTCGCACGATGAATCGATGCCTGCCTGGGTGCCGATCCGTTCTTTTTCATGAGAACCTACTCAGGGCCGACTTGGCATGCGCGTCAAACCCTTCGATATGGGCCAAGCGAACGAGATGATCCTTCACCTTGCTCAACTCCTCGCGTGTGTAGTGCACGATGTTGCTCACCTTGATGTAATCGTGGACGGACAATGCCGAAAAAAAACGCGCCGTCCCGCCAGTCGGCAAGACATGATTCGGGCCGGCAATGTAATCCGCAACCGATGGGGGCGTGTACCGACCCAAAAAAAGCGCCCCCGCGTGCCGGATTTTTTCTAAATAGTCGAACGGCTCATCGACCGAGAGCGTCAAATGTTCTGGGGCAATCTCGTTGGCCACATCGATAGCCTCGTCCATCGTGGCGACCACGAAAGCCACTGAATGGCGCGCAATAGACTTCGCCGCGATCTTTTCCCGTTTCAGCCCCTTCAATTGGCTATCGATGAGCTGCACCACGTTTTTTGCCAACTGAGCCGATGTGGTGACGAGATACACTTGCGCATCCTCGTCATGCTCCGCTTCACAGAGCAAATCGGCTGCGACATGCGCCGGCTTAGCGTCGCCATCTGCGACGACGAGCAGCTCGCTCGGGCCTGCCACCATATCGATCCCAACCGTGCCGTAGAGAAGCCGCTTAGCCGTCGCGACATAAATATTGCCGGGGCCCACGATTTTATCGACGCGATGGATTGTCTTGGTTCCATAAGCCATCGCACCGATCGCTTGCACACCCCCGACACGATAAATCTCCGTCACACCGGCGATGTCGGCTGCAACCAGCAAATAGGGATTGATCGGGCCTTTTTGTGGCGGCGTGCACATCACCACACGGGAGACGCCTGCGACCTTGGCCGGAATCGCGCACATCAAGACCGATGAAGGATAGACGGCCTTACCCCCCGGCACGTACACCCCGACTGCATCGACAGGCGTGACGACCTGCCCCAACGTCGCCTCGTGGTCCTGATACATCCAGGTCTTGAGACGCTGGCGTTCGTGGAACGACATGATCCGCTGGGCTGCAAACCTAAGCGCATCACCCTCGTCTTTCCTGATGTGGAAGTAGGCCTCTTTGATTTCTTCGGGAGTGACGCGCAGCTCCGCCTCCTTCATGGAGACGCGGTCGAACTGTTTCGTATAACGGAGCACAGCCCTATCGCCGCCCCGCTCAACAGCTTGCAAGATTGACTTGACCGTCTTTTCGACGGCAGCCCCCTGCACATGGGCACGCGATGCCACTTTCTTGAGGGCGGGGAGAAAGGCTCGCTCGGTGGAGGATACAATCTTCATGCGCGTATGCGTCTGACCGTTCGACGTGCCCCACGCGAAGCTTTGCGCGGAACAGCTGTTCGAGACCCTGTTGATGTGCCGCTGACAGCCCGGAGCTTTTTAATTAACTCTGTGACCACCGCATACTTCAGCTTCAGGCTCGCCCGATTGACAATCAGCCGAGCCGTGGACTGTGCAATGCACTCCACTTCGACAAGGTCATGGGCCTTCAGCGTGTTACCTGTCTCGACCAGATCGACGATACGATCAGCCAGACCGACCAACGGCGCCAATTCAATCGAGCCGTACAACTTGACGATTTCGACCGATACGCCGCGCTGATTGAAATATCGCTCGCTGATCTTCGGATACTTGGTCGCGACTCGAATTTTCGAGGACAGCCGATCGCGTGAGGCCTGTCCTTTGAGCGCAGCGACGACGATTCTACACGCTCCGAACCCCAAATCCAATGGCACATAGACATCGCTGTCCTGCTCCATCAAGACGTCTTTCCCGACAATCCCAACATCCGCTGCACCATATTCGACATAGGTCGGCACATCGGTGGGTCGCACGATCAGAAACGTCATGCCAATCTCCGGACATGGAAATACCAGCCGACGGCTTTCGGTAGAGAGGCTGCCCATGGGATAGCCTGCCCGACGAAAGACGTCCAGCGTGAGGTCCAGCATTTTCCCCTTTGACAACGCAATCGTCAGCATGATGTCAGTGAATCTCGGCCGGAGCCGTACCTTCTTTATGACGGGTGATCGTCGCACCCAACCCGCGCAGTTTCTCTTCCATCCGCTCATAGCCACGATCCAGATGGTAGACTCGGAGAATCTCCGTCGTGCCTTCCGCCGCAAGACCAGCCAAGACCAACCCTGCACTCGCACGAAGATCGGATGCCATCACCGGAGCTCCAGCCAACCTGGTCGGTCCGGCCACCACCGCCCGATTGCCTTCGACCTTGATGTCGGCCCCCATCCGTCGCAGCTCCTCAACATGCATGAATCGGCTTTCGAATACTGTTTCCGTAATCACACTCGTCCCTTCGGCGGATGTCATCAAGGCTGCCATCTGGGCTTGCATGTCGGTGGGAAATCCTGGATAGGGCAATGTCCGAATATCGATGCCTTTGAGCGGCGATCCCGCGTTCAGATGGATCTGCTCCTTGTCCACCTGTATCTCGACACCGGCTTCACGCAGCTTCATCAGCAAGGCATCCATGTGATTCGGACGGCATCGATTGAGCGTTACCGCTCCCCGCGTAATGGCCCCGGCCACGAGATAGGTGCCGGCTTCGATACGATCGGGAATGACGTCATGATCACTCCCGTGCAACTCACGGACACCTTCGATCGTGATGACATCCGACCCGGCACCGTCAATGCGCGCCCCTCGCTTCATGAGAAAATTCGCGAGGTCCACAATCTCCGGTTCCTTCGCGGCATTTTCAATGACCGTAGTTCCCTGGGCGAGCGATGCGGCCATCATCAAATTTTCCGTTCCCGTGACCGTCGGCGTATCGCAATAGATTTGAGCACCCGTCAACCGCTTCGCTTTGGCCCGAATATACCCATGTTCCATCGACACGTCCGCACCCATTTTTGCTAACCCGGCAAGATGGAGATTGACGGGCCGTGACCCAATGGCGCAACCACCTGGCATCGACACCGTGGCTTCTCCCCATCGCGCCAATAGCGGTCCCAACACGAGCACGGAAGCTCGCATCGTCTTGACCAGATCGTAGGGGGCCTGGGTCGATGTAATCACGGCAGCATTAATGACCGCGCGATTTCCCTCATAATGAACCTTCGCGCCCAAGATGCCCAACAGCTTGCCCATGGTGACAACGTCTACCACGCGAGGCACATTCGTAATCACGCATTCCCCGCCGCCGAGTATGGTGGACGCTAAGATCGGCAACGCGGCATTCTTCGCCCCGCCGATCTGGACTTCTCCTCGAAGCGGCTTCCCACCGGTGATGACCGTACGATCCATCCTCTCCTCTACCCGCCTGCTCGCTCGACAATGACCACACGCTCAAGCCCTGCTTCGTCATAGACCAGCCGGTGGAATCTGTACCCTGATATCTGCTCAACGATCTGGCGTATCGTGCGCGCCTGGCCGGCGCCGACTTCGAGGATCAACGCGCCGCCGGGAGAGAGGTAACGACCTGCCTCTTGCAGCAGCCGTTCATGCAACTCCGTCCCCTTGGGCCCTGCTACCAACGCGCCACGGGGTTCAAACAGCCTCACTTCTGGCTGGAGTGTCGCCCAATCAGCCTCCGCAATATAGGGAGGATTCGAGACGATGACATCAACCTGCCCCTCTAACCTCTGCCCTGCCAATGCTCCCAGCAAGTTGCCTTCCAGCCATATCATGCGCTCTCCTACCGAATGGCGGGCCGCGTTCTGCCTCGCAACATCGAGAGAGCGACTCGATAGATCGGTGGCAATCAGTCGAGCGCGAGGCCTCTGCCGTGCAATCGCTACAGCAATGCACCCGGACCCCGTACAGACATCAACGATAGTGGCCGGTTGCTCGGAAGAAATCCGTTGTGCGACATACTCCACCAACAGCTCGGTCTCCGGCCTCGGAATAAGCACCGCCGGATTGACATGAAACTCCAGCCCGCAAAATTCTTGCGTCCCTAAAATGTACTGCAAGGGCTCTCGACCGACCCGCCGTTGGATCAATCCCTTTACATCCGCCAGTTCAGTAGAAGCCAGCAATCGGTCTCGATCGATCACCACATGATGCGCGGGAAGCCGGAGCACATGCTGCACAATCCACAAGGCCTCCTGCTCCGCGCTCTCAATGCCGGCTTGACCCAGTACACGTCGTGATTCGGCAATCGCCTGGCCAAGCGTGGCCTGACCTGCCGACTGCGGGATAGGAGCGACTGCATCCATCTTATGCAGCTCCCACTTCCTGCTGCCGCTGCGCCTTCAGTGCTTGAACGAATTCGTCGAGGTCGCCTTCGAGCACCTGCTCTAACTTATGCAAGGTTATCCCCACACGATGGTCGGTCACCCGGTTCTGCGGGAAGTTATAGGTGCGGATCTTCTCACTCCGCTCTCCCGTGCCCACCTGAGCCTTGCGGTTCTGCGCGGTTTCCGCGTCTTGCCTCTCCCGCTCCGCCTCGACAATTCTGGCCCGCAAGGTCCGCATCGCCTTGGTGCGGTTCTTCAGTTGCGACCGTTCGTCCTGACAACTTACCACCACACCGGTCGGGATATGGGTGATCCGCACGGCCGACTTTGTCGTGTTGACACTCTGGCCGCCGGCACCGGATGAACAGAAAGTGTCGATTCGAAGATCCATGGGATCGATCTGAACATCGACCTCGTCCACTTCTGGCATCACCGCGACAGTCACGGTCGACGTGTGAATCCGACCACTGGCCTCAGTGACGGGAACACGCTGTACCCGGTGGACCCCAGCTTCGAACTTGAAATGACTGTACGCACCCTTGCCTTCGATGAGGGCAACAACCCCCTTGTAGCCTCCACCCGTAGTTTCTGTGGCTTCGACCATATCAACCTTGAAACCTTTGATCTCCGCGTACTTGCTGTACATGCGGAACAACTCGCCAGCGAAGAGTGCCGCCTCGTCACCGCCGGTCCCGGCACGAATTTCGAAAAGCAGATTTTTTCCGTCTCGCGGATCTTTGGGAATGAGAAACTCTTGGGCCTGCTGCTCGATCTCTGCTTGCTGGCGTTCGAGCTGGGCGCTTTCTTCCATCGCCATCTTATGCATTTCGGTCCCGGCCGTGGGGTCTGCAAGGATTTGAACCGCTTCGTCCAACTGCCTGACGTTGTCTTGATACGTGGCGAGAAGCTTGGCCGCCGGTTCGATATCCGTCCGCTCCTTATTGACTTTGTGTAGCTGCGAGGGCTGACTCATCATGGACGGATCCATGAGCTGATTCGTCAACTCATCGTATCGAGTCGCCAGCACTTCCCACTTTTTCAGCAGCACGGCTTCCATAGCCAAATTTCCTTCGAATGCGCGTTCAACCTTCCGCACACAAACAAAGAGACCCTGCCCCTCAGCGAAGCAGGGTCCCTCATATGATCACTTCTCGAGCTACTTGTCTTTCTTCGCGTACTTCTTCTTGAACCGTTCAACGCGCCCTTCGGTGTCGATAATCTTCTGCGTCCCCGTGAAAAACGGATGACAGTTCGAACAGATATCGACATTGATGTCGCCGCCCGTCGATCTGGTCTTATATTTATTGCCACAGGCGCAGTGCACTGCGACTTCCCGATACACGGGATGGATACCCTTCTTCATAATTTACACTCCCCCGCCATCACAGTCATCAGCCTTCGCCTATTCGAAGGCCAGCCACTTTACCCTGTCTCAATGACCGGATACAAGCTGGATATTATCGATTCATCGACTGCAGAAATTCCTGATTGGTCTTGGTCCCATGGAGCTTGTCCATGAGAAACTCCATGGCTTCCATCGTCCCGAGTGGACTCAACACCTTGCGCAAAATCCACATTTTGTTGAGGCGATCCTTGTCCACCAACAATTCTTCTTTTCTCGTCCCGGACTGGCTGATATCGATGGCGGGGAAGAGCCGCTTATCGGCCAGACGGCGATCAAGATGCACTTCCATGTTGCCGGTCCCTTTGAACTCTTCAAAGATCACGTCATCCATCCGGCTGCCGGTGTCGACAAGTGCGGTCGCCATAATGGTAAGACTCCCGCCGTTTTCAATGTTGCGGGCCGCCCCAAAGAACCGCTTCGGACGCTGGAGTGCATTCGAGTCTAGTCCTCCCGACAACACCTTGCCGCTCGGCGGGGCAATCGTATTGTAGGCGCGCGCCAGACGGGTGACGCTGTCTAGCAGGACCACGACATCCTTCTTATGTTCGACCAACCGCTTTGCCTTTTCGAGCACCATTTCAGCCACTTGAGCATGGCGTTGGGCCGGCTCGTCGAATGTGGAGCTAATGACTTCGGCTTTCACTTGCCGCTGCCAATCGGTGACTTCTTCCGGTCGCTCGTCTATGAGCAACACAATCAAGGTCACCTCTTTGTGGTTTTTTAGAATGGCCCGGGCAATGGCCTGCAGCAACATCGTTTTCCCGGTTCGGGGAGCTGCGACGATCAACCCACGCTGGCCTTTACCGATCGGAGTTGTAAGATCCATCACGCGCGTACAATATTCCTCACGGTCGAACTCAAGAACGAGACGCTCTTCCGGATAGAGTGGCGTCAGGTTGTCGAAGAGAATCTTATCGCGCGACACTTCAGGGTCTTCATAGTTGACCTTCTCAACCTTGAGCAGCGCAAAATACCGTTCGCTCTCCTTTGGCGGCCGGATCTGACCGGACACAATGTCGCCAGTTCGTAAATTAAAACGCCGAATTTGGGAAGGCGAGATATAGATGTCGTCGGGACCGGGAAGATAGTTCGAATCGGGAGCGCGTAGAAATCCGAACCCATCAGGGAGCGTTTCGAGTACACCTTCGCCAAAGACCACGCCGTTGTTCGCGGTCTGCGCCTGCAAAATCGCAAAAATTAATTCCTGCTTTCGCAGCGTAGGGGCGCCATCGATCTTCAGATCGCGCGCCACCTCATTAAGATCGGCGATGGACTTCTGCTTGAGCTCCGCCAGATGCATAACCTCCCCCTTCGTTTGTGCCATGAATATCCTCTCAAGCCCCAAGCTGCATCGTTATCTGCAGCGATCGCACAGGTTGAACCATGGGAAATTGTCTGCGAACTAAATGATAGCGCAATGGTAATGCGTTGATGAATTGTGTCGTGTCTATCGACTATAAAGAGGGTGACCCGTGAGGGACTGACCTATTATCGTACGTCGCTACCAGGGCTCGACTCTGTCTCATGGTTGCAGATGATTGTTGCAGGCTGGAACTCATGCCTCGTTGACTCGCTTCTATTCTCTACGCAATTACGGCTTGTATCGAGATGTGCCCCGGAAGTCTTGTGTGTGGAGATAGCCTTGAATCGAGCTGAGATTGTGACCAAATAATACCGTGCGTGTGGCTCCTTGTCAACAGGGATATCATTTTTTTCATACCACCACCTTCACGCTGAACTCGTCCAACCCAATGAACCTCTTCCTATTTACCATAGAGACACTAACTTTCTCTGCAGCTTGCTGGTTGCAGCACAAAAGAGTGGTGTGATAAAGGAGAGAACCAGTGGGGACACACCATGGCGCATGACGACGAACACGGACAACACGAGCGAATGTTCACGCTATCCGAGGCTAATCGCCTCATCCCCCAGCTCAATTCTAAGCTGACTTCTATTCAACAAGCTAAAGCCGTCTTGTCCCGGACGAAAGAAGATATCAAGAAAGCCAGTGCTCAGGCCCAATATGGTGGGGGAAGTACCGTTGGGCACCTCTATATTTTAGGCCTACAACAAGTCAGCGCGAATCTTCAAGCGATTCAGGAACTCGGTATCCTGGTCAAAGACCTGGATCTCGGCCTCTGTGACTTCCCTCATTTTCGTGACGGTCGAGTCGTCTATCTATGCTGGAAACTTGGGGAACAAGAAGTTCACTGGTGGCATGAAACAACCACTGGCTATAAAGATCGGTGTCCGCTGGAAGGCCTAGCCTGAAACAGAATCCTCATCCTCAATTTCCGAACATACTTTATGAAATTTGCCATTTTCGGATTCGATGGTCCCGACGGAGAAGCCAAGCGGAAAATTTATCGCCCCGCGCATCTCGCCAAAATGGAACCCCTTGATGCACAAGGCCGCGTCGTGCTGGCCGGTCCGCTCACGGATAAAGCAGGGAGTCTTATCGTCATCGAAGCAGACTCATTGGAAGAGGCGCAACAGTTTGCCCGTGAAGACCCCTATACCATCCACGGTGTCTTCGAACGGGTTGAGGTCCACCCCTTTACTCAAATTTTCCCTAAAGAACAATAGTCAAAACCTATCGCTCGTCCTTTAACTCCTACCCCCTTTGCCCAATCCAGTTGCATCGTTTCTAAAGCCATTGCGCGGTAGGGTATAGTTATCTAATGGGGCGATATTGGCGATTACTCTACCACTTCCTTTTCACCCTCCTTTTACTATGGGAAACCCCTGCGTTCAGCGCCTCCACGAAAACCGTCATTGCTGACGGCCACTATGTCATGGCGGATGGCGACACATTAGCCAACGCAGAGGAAAAAGTCCTCCAACGAGCCCAACGCAACGCGGTGGAAGAAGCGGGTCTCTATCTCGAATCGACATTCCACGATGTCGAAAAAGAACTGGGCGGGAAAAGTACGCAAACCAGTTCGCTGGAAATTAGAACGATTGCCGCTGCGGTCACCGAAACAGAAATCCTGGAATCCAAGCGCTCCTTCGAGCTGGGCCGGCCCATCTTCTTCGTGCGCATTCGTGCCACAGTTGATATGGGCAGCTTGGCGGAAGCCATCCGCCGATTTCAATCCAATCAGCAGCTTACACAACACTTTCATCGGCTTCAGCAGGAAAACCACCATTTACGGGCGCAGATCCAAGAGCTTCAACAGCAGCCGATCGGCGTCCGTATGTTGGCAATCGATCCGAATGGAAAACCCGCCTCATATCAACAGGCACGCACTATAGTTAAGACTGCTCTCCATACATCGAACCTGCGGGACAAGATCCAGCTCAGCACCGATGCCGCCACCTTTGATGATCACTATGCCGATCCGTTGATTGTGCGTGGACAGACCTACCTCCAACTCGTCTCGCTGGCGTTTTCCCAACGGGGTCAGACCTCAGACTATGCGGACTATCTGGACAAGGCGAAAATAGACTTCGATCGTGCTATCGCACTTGATGCCAAGAACGTATGGGCATGGGTCGGGAAAGGAAATGTGTTCACATGGTTGAAACAATTGGATAAAGCTGCTGAGGCATACGAGCAAGCCCTCTCGCTTGATCCATTTGCCGATATCGCACGCCAGCCACTCATCGGCATATACACGACGCAAGCTCGCCGTCAGGCTGACGCTAAATCTTGGCGTCAGGCGCTAGCCACGCTGAAGAAACTCCTCAACCCTCAAACACCTGAAAGTTGGATCCCCGATCAAATAGAGGCCTATATACTACGGAGCGAAATTTACCTTAAATTAAATCAACCGGAACAAGCGATTGAAGATTTATCCACTGTGATTAGGGTCGACCCTGCTAATACTGCCGCGCTAGTGACCAGAGCGAAACTTTACAAGGCACGGTTGCAAGGTTGGCTCGCCAAAGAAGACCTTGAACGAGCCTGCGTCATCGGATCCGTTCAGGCTTGTGAGCAATTGCCGTAATACTGCGCAGCAGGTCGATTTCGCGGGACTGTCA
>JBGTMB010000236.1:0-5673 GCA_041743755.1 Nitrospiraceae bacterium
CTTTAGCTTGAAAGAAAATGAAACCGTCACATTTGCCTTTGAAAAAGCCGGAGAACCGATAAATATCCCGTCCTTACCCACCGAAGAGTGTCAAAGATCGCTTGATCAGACGGCGGACTACTGGCATGCCTGGCTCAGTCATTCCAAGTACAAAGGCCGCTGGCGGGAGATGGTTAACCGCTCCGCTTTGACGCTGAAGCTACTGACCTACGCGCCAACCGGCGCGATCGTGGCGGCCCCCACGTGCAGCCTTCCGGAGGGCATTGGTGGAGCACGGAATTGGGACTACCGATACACGTGGATTCGAGATGCCAGCTTTACTTTATATGGTCTTATGCGGCTAGGTTTCACAGATGAGGCGGAAAAGTTTATGGGGTGGCTAAGGCGACGGTGTGATGAGACACCACCCGATGGTTCTCTCCAGCTCATGTACGGGCTGCGCGGAGAAAGGCAACTCGCTGAGTTTACGCTGCCTCACTGGGAAGGCTATAGACAATCGTCCCCGGTACGTGTCGGAAACGCCGCCGCTGACCAGCTCCAGCTCGATATCTACGGCGAGCTCATGGACTCGGTCTATCTTTACAATAAGTACGGGACGCCCATTGACCACGATCTGTGGGAAAACCTGTCAAAGCTGTTGGACTGGGTCTGCGATCACTGGGACCAGCCGGACGAGGGAATCTGGGAAGTGCGTGGGGGAAGACGCGATTTCCTTTACTCAAAGTTGATGTGCTGGGTTGCTCTGGACCGTGGCATGAGATTAGCGGACAAGCGCTCTTTCCCCGCCAATCGGGCGCACTGGATCGAGACTCGAGATACAATTTACCGCCACATCATGACTAAAGGTTATAACCGGAAAATTAATGCCTTCGTCCAACACATCGGCAGCGATGTTCTCGATGCCAGCAATCTGCTCATGCCCCTGGTCTTTTTCGTTTCCCCTTCCGACCCGCGAATGATCAACACCCTCGATGCGATCAATCGCCCGCCGCAGCAAGGCGGTCTGGTTTCGGATAGCTTGGTCTATCGCTACAACGTAGCGCAAGCGGCCGATGGGCTGTGCGGCGAGGAGGGAACGTTTAGCATGTGTACGTTCTGGCTGGTCGAGGCGCTCACACGAGCCGGGCAGATAAAAGAGGCGCGTGCCATTTTCGAGAAGATGCTAACCTACGCAAACCATTTGGGTCTTTTCGCGGAGGAGATCGGGCCGCGCGGCGAGTCCTTGGGAAATTTCCCTCAGGCCTTTACGCATCTCGGTCTTATAAGCGCCGCTTTTAACCTTGATCGCAGGCTTGGTTAAACCAGGCGTGGTGACTTATTGATGGCGACGACCGAAGTGTATCAAATCTGCAAAGGAGCGCGATGGTGGCAGGTTTATGCCCACCGCTAAAGAGCTAGAGGCAAGCCGTGAAGTACATTGCACGAGCAGGGCAACGAGCCAAACAAGGGAGGTCTCATGACGACAAAATTTGACGCGATTATTATTGGCACAGGGCAGTCTGGACCATCGTTGGCGGCAAAGTTGGCCGGTGCAGAATTGAAGGTAGCCATCGTCGAGCGAAAATTGTTCGGCGGCACCTGTGTCAATACCGGCTGTATACCCACCAAGACCCTGGTAGCCAGTGCGCGCGCGGCATACATGGCGAGACGCGCCAATGACTTTGGGGTGATGATCGACGGTCCCATTGCCGTGGACATGAAGAAGGTGAAGGCTCGCAAAGATGGGGTCGTCCAGAAATCCAACCAGGGCGTAGAGAACTGGCTGAAGAACACGGAGAAGTTAAAGGTTTACGAGGGCCATGCTAGTTTTCAGGATTCCCACTCCGTCTCTGTCAACGGGGACGTGTTGGAGGCGGACAAGATCTTTATCAATGTGGGTGGGCGGGCCGTGGTTCCTCCCGGCTTTGACAATGTGGAGTATCTAACCAACTCGACGATGATGGAGGTCGACTATCTCCCGGAGCATCTGATCGTCATCGGCGGCAGCTATATTGGCTTGGAGTTCGGTCAGATGTATCGGCGTTTCGGCAGCGAGGTGACAATAGTTCAAAGGGGACCACGCTTGATCAACCGTGAGGACCAAGATGTATCGGACGCGATCAAGGAAATTCTCGAAAACGACGGGATCAATATTCGCCTCAATGCTGAGTGCGTCAGCGGGGAAAAGCGCGGTGACAAAGTTGCCGTCAAGCTGGATTGTGATAGCGGTGGCAAAGAAGTGATCGGATCCCATCTATTGCTTGCCGTTGGGCGTCATCCCAATACCGACGACCTCGGTCTCGATAAAGCGGGTATAGAGATGGATGAGCGCGGATATATCAAGGTGGACGATCAACTTCGCACCAACGTGCCCGGTGTCTGGGCGCTCGGCGATTGCAACGGTAAAGGGGCTTTCACTCACACTTCCTACAACGACTATGAGGTGGTCGCGGCGAATTTGCTCGACAACGAACCTCGCCGGGTTAGCGACCGCATTCTCACCTACGGTCTATTCATCGACCCACCGCTGGGGCGGGCCGGGATGACCGAAGCCCAGGTACGCCAGTCCGGTCGAAAGGCGTTGATAGGTAAGAGGCCGATGACGCGAGTAGCCCGCGCCGTGGAGAAGAGCGAAACACAAGGGTTCATGAAAATTCTGGTGGACGACAAAACTAAGGAAATTCTGGGGGCGGCGATCCTGGGAATCGAAGGTGACGAGGTTATTCATTCCATTCTCGATGTCATGTATGCCAAAGCCCCTTACACGGTGATTCAAAGAGCGATGCATATTCATCCAACGGTAACTGAGCTAATCCCCACGATGTTAGGTGAGCTGAAGCCACTGGAATAGCAGTGACGAACGGCGATTAACGTTAGCGGCTTATTGCAGAGCCGTTGGTAAGATAACGTTTGCTCCTTATGTCAGATCCATGCTGGATAGTCTAAAGCGCCACTGGCCCGAGTATTCTATGGAAGCCTTCGGGTGGGTATCTTCATGCTTTCCGCCTGCGTCTTCGGCACTATTCTCGAACATCCTGCGTCGCCTATTCGACAAGCGATTGCCAACCCATTCCTACGGCTTGGACTGATGGGTCTAGCAATGGGTATCACCGCGGTCGGTGTTATTTATTCTCCTTGGGGGAGGCAATCGGGTGCCCACATCAATCCAGCGGTGACGCTGGCTTTTTCCGGCTCGGGAAGATCGAGCCTTGGGACGCGGTTTTTTATATAGCCGCGCAATTTATCGGCGCGGTGGCAGGGGTTCTCATTGCAATGATTACCCTGGGGAACTTTCTTGCTGATCCGTCTGTTAATTACGTGGTGACCGTCCCTGGAACCAGGGGAGTCGCCGCTGCCTTCCTGGCTGAGTTTATAATCTCGTTTATTCTTATGTTAGTCGTGCTCATCGCTACGAACACACAGACTTTATGCCGCTTCACAGGATTATTCGCGGGCATCTTGGTTGCTCTCTATATCAGTATAGAGGCTCCTTTTTCCGGGATGAGCTTGAACCCAGCCCGGACATTTGGATCGGCGCTCCCGGCTCATGTTTGGACGTCGATATGGATCTACTTCACGGCCCCGCCGCTCGCCATGCTGTCCGCGGCCGAGATTTATCTCAGGGTGAAAGGACCACGTAGTGTGACCTGCGCTAAACTGCATCATCAAAATACCAAACGCTGCATCTTCCGCTGCGGCTACCGGAGGAACGGACCGGATACAGCGGGCTGAAGACGCCACACGTTTTCTTGCCGACTCCCAATCGGCAGGTGAAAAGTATTCCTGAGGAAGAACATATGGCTCCTGACGAGAATCATTTCGATGTTATCATAATTGGCACCGGGGCCGGAGGTGGCACTCTCGCCTATCACCTGGCGCCTTCCGGCAAACGAATCCTTCTACTTGAACGGGGTGATTTTCTTGCGAGGGAAAAGCAGAACTGGGATGTGAATGCGGTTTTCGTCGAGAACCGTTATATTTCGAAGGATATCTGGCACGACGATAGAGACAAACCGTTCCAGCCCGGCGCTCATTATTTCGTTGGTGGCGCAACCAAGTTGTACGGGGCGGCTTTATTCCGGCTGCGCAAGGAAGACTTTGGCGAACTCAAACATCACGACGGGATATCCCCGGCGTGGCCGATCTCCTATGAAGCCCTTGAGCCGTATTACACCAAGGCGGAACAGTTGTATTGCGTGCATGGTTTGCGCGGTTCCGATCCGACCGAACCGCCTGCGAGCGCCCCTTACCCCCACCCTCCGCTAAGCCATGAGCCGCGCATCCAAGAATTGTGCGACAATCTGTCCACGGCCGGTTACCATCCCTTTCCCGCCCCCACCGGCATCCTGCTCGACGAACGGAATCGACACAGCAGCACTTGTATTCGTTGCGATACCTGTGATGGGTTCCCGTGTCTGGTCCATGCGAAAGCCGATGCCGAGGTGACTTGTGTTCGTCCCGCGCTCAAGCACTCGAATCTAACGTTGATCACAAACGCCCAAGTCGACCGGCTAAAAACTAATCCGTCAGGGCGGGAAGTGACCGAGGTCGTCGTCGAGCGCAACGGCGCAACGGAGAGCTACAAGGGGAGCATCGTCGTAATTTCCGCCGGTGCTGCGAATTCAGCGCGTATTCTCCTCAGGTCCGCCAACGACAAACACCCGGGCGGTCTTGGCAATGGCTCGGACCAGGTCGGTAGAAATTACATGTTTCATAACAGCGCCGCGGTCGTGGCGCTGTCCAAGCGAGAAAATCCGACGGTATTTCAGAAGACTTTAAGTTTGAACGACTTCTACTTCGGCATGAAAGACTTCGACTACCCGGTAGGCAACATCCAGATGATCGGCAAGTCTCAGGGCCCCATGTTCAAGGCGGACGCGCCGCGCTTTGCCCCTGGATTTACTCTTGACATGATGGCTAAACACGCCATCGATTTTTGGCTCAGCACAGAGGACCTGCCGGATCCCAACAACCGGATAACCCTTACTTCGAAAGGAGAAATCAAGCTAAGTTACACATTCAACAATCAGGAGCCGACGCGGCGGTTACAAGCGGCCTTGAAATCCATGCTGAACCATCTCGACTGTCATGACTGTCTCATTCCGAATAGCGTCTATCTTGGCAAGACCATCCCCATCGCAGGCGTGGGCCATCAAGCAGGAACCTGCCGGTTCGGAAACGACCCCAAAATGTCCGTCCTCGACACAAACTGTAAGGCTCATGAGTTGGACAACCTCTATGTCGTCGACACCAGTTTCTTCCCGAGTATCGGCGCGGTCAACCCGTCACTCACAGCTATGGCCAACGCTCTGCGCGTCGGTGATCATTTGCTCGAAAGAATGAAGTAGGAAGGCGAAAAGATGAAAATAGGCGCGAGGCGAAAGGCAACGGGCGATACAACGATCGTGTTCATGCTCGTGATTGCGCTCGCGCTGACGCAATTGTTACCGGCGGCGTGGGCGCAATCGCTCGTCAAATCCATCGATGCGGTGGGAATGACCGTCTCGGACATGGACCGGTCGGTGGAATTCTTCTCCAAAGTCCTGTCGTTTGAAAAAGCTTCAGACATCGAAGTGGCGGGCAGCGAGTACGAGCGGCTTCAAGCAGTCTTCGGGGCGAGGATGAGAATCGTGCGCTTGAGGCTGGGCGATGAGTTCATCGAACTGACCGAATATCTCGCGCCCAAAGGCCGGC